>NZ_JBIKJL010000061.1:0-11793 GCF_044361015.1 Flavobacterium sp. | reverse complement strand
TTATGAATAAACGGATTTTTAGGGATAACCTTTGTCAAAGTTTGGAACTTTGACAAAGGTTTAGCGGAAGTTATTTCGATAACTCCACAAAATATTTATAAAACAACGGAATGGTTTCAATTCCTTTCAGGTAATTAAAAATTCCGAAGTGCTCATTAGGCGAATGAATCGCATCGCTATCAAGACCAAATCCCATTAATATTGTCTTGGATTTTAGTTCTTTTTCGAATAGAGCTACAATTGGAATACTTCCACCGGAGCGAACCGGAATGGCAGGCACACCAAACGTTTCGGAATAGGCTTTATTAGCCGCTTGATATCCAATACTGTCGATTGGCGTTACGTAACCTTGACCGCCATGATGTGGCGTCACTTTAACCTTTACCGATTTTGGAGCGATGCTTTCGAAGTGATTTTTGAACAATTCGGTGATTTCTACCCAGTCTTGATTGGGTACTAATCGCATAGAAATTTTGGCAAATGCTTTACCGGCAATAACCGTTTTGGCACCTTCGCCGATATAACCTCCCCAGATTCCGTTGACATCTAAAGTGGGTCGGATGGCGTTGCGTTCATTGGTGACATAACCGGCTTCACCATGAATATCAGCAATGTCTAGTGCTTTTTTATAATTGTCCAACGAAAATGGTGCTTTCGCCATTTCCGCTCTTTCTGCAGTGGTTAATTCTTCCACTTTGTCGTAAAAACCGGGAATAGTGATTTGATTATTTTCGTCGTGCAACGAAGCAATCATTTTAGCTAAAATATTTATAGGATTGGCTACTGCCCCACCGTATAAACCTGAATGCAAATCGCGATTGGGTCCAGTGACTTCCACTTCTACATAACTTAGTCCGCGAAGACCTGTAGTAATTGATGGTTGTTGGTTGGAAATCATTCCCGTATCGGAAATTAAAATCACATCGTTTGCCAATTTTTCTTGGTTTCTTTCGACGAACCAACTTAAACTTTTGGAGCCGACTTCCTCCTCGCCTTCAATCATGAATTTGACGTTACAAGGCAAACAATTGTTGGCTATCATGTATTCAAACGCTTTCACATGCATGTACATCTGACCTTTGTCGTCGCACGAACCGCGTGCAAAAATGGCTCCTTCCGGGTGAATTTCGGTAGTTTTAATAACCGGTTCAAACGGTGGCGATGTCCATAAATCCAATGGATCGGGTGGTTGCACATCATAATGTCCGTACACCAAAACCGTTGGTAAATTCTTATCAATAATTTTTTCGCCGTAAACGATTGGATACCCTGGTGTTTCGCACAATTCTACGAAATCGCAACCTGCTTTTTCGAGACTTGCTTTGACTGCATGTGCTGTATCAACCACATCCTGCGAATAGGCAGAATCAGCACTTACAGAGGGTATTTTTAATAAATCAATCAGTTCGTTAATGAATCGTTCTTTATTTTGTTGAACGTAGTTTTTTATGTTGTCCATTGTAAATTGTATAATAAGTATCAAAGATACAAATTTCAAATTCCAAAAAGGAAATTCCAAATACCAAAAAAGGAAATTCCATTATAGAAATTCCAAATCCCAAATTTCAAATCCCAAATTCCAAAACTTTTAGATTGAAGCTATTATTAAACCGCATCTTTTTTTTGGAATTTGGAATTTCTCATTTGGAATTTAAAAAAAAGGACTATATTTGCACCCACTTATTGAAACAGCTACTGTTTTATTCGCCCGCGGGTATGGTGAAATTGGTAGACACGCCAGACTTAGGATCTGGTGCCGCAAGGTGTGTAGGTTCGAGTCCTATTACCCGCACTTTTTAAAAATGCAAAACCCTTAAAATAAATGTTTTAAGGGTTTTTTGTTTTTCATATATTCCTCAAATACTTCGCTTTTTTTATTTAGCAATAATAAAAGTATTTTTGATGCCATGGGAAATACGATTAACTATCAATTCAAGAGAGTTTATGATTATTCAGAGTCCTTTGAGTTAGGACTTCGCAAAGGCAATTAAAGATTCAAGATCATGTTTATCAGCCTCTCTTAACGCCTTTATATAGTTGCCTCTTGCCTCTGTGGGTTTTACTAGATTAGCATTTCCCCAAGTAAAAATAGTTCTATTGAATAATTTTTCCATTATCAGATCTGCCATCAATCGAGAATGCCTACCATTTCCGTTAGCAAAACAATGAATGCTCACTAAACGATGTTTGAACCGAATAGCCAATTCTTCAGGTTCGAAGATTTTATTGTTAATCCAGAAAAGAGCATCATCCAACAGCTGTTTCAATTCAATTGCTATAAGATAACTCTTAATGCCGATGTTCTTTTCAGTAGTTCTAAAAGATCCTGCCCATTTCCATACTTCACCATACATTTTTTTGTGTAGATCTCTGATAAATTTCTCTGTAAACAATTGCTCTGCTTTTAGTTTTTTACCAAACGTCCATTGAATCGCTTTCTCAATATTGAGCTGTTCAAATTCGTCCAACTCCTCACGAGTGGTTATTGACCAAATAAGCAATCCCTCTTTCTCATTCTCATCAAGCGGTGTTTGATCTTCTATATATTCAATTGTTAATCCCATAGATACTTAGGCATTTCACGTTTGATTTCACTAGTTTTTTGTGCAATTGCCTGTTCAATTCGTTCCTTCGAATTTTGCTGGTCTTCCAATGCCATGGTATTGTTCGTCCGCATTACAATTTCGATTGCTAACTGCTTTGCTCGTTTTTCAATCATACTTTCTAACGAATCATGCTTAGAAACAAATCCATACACAAATTGCATATCCAAGGCATTGGCAACTTCACGTAATCTATTTAACGTAATTGTTCCATTGGCTTCTCGCTCTTCAATTTCTTTAACACTTTGAGGTGAAATCGACAACCTATTACCTAATTGACGCAATGACATTTTTAAGGCTATGCGAAATGCATTGACCCATCCTCTAGACGGCACAATAGCTATGCTCATAGCTTTAAAAGGAGTTATTTTTTTATCGGTTTGCTGTAAAAGCAAATACTGTTTATTATTTTTCATAAGGCTATAACCTGATAATTACAAAACAAAATTAAGGTTATAACCTTAAATAACCAAATTTATTTTAAGGGTATTGCCTTATAAGCATCTAGTTGCAATTGTGCTTTTGTAATTTGATAAAAACTTTACTAATAAACCTATGAATTTTTAATATTCTCTTCATCCCCTGATGCTGAACGAATCCTTTCGTGTGGGGTACAATAAAAAAAGTCCTTACCGTTTGCAAAATTGCCGGTTCCAACTCATGCTTTTCCATTAATTCAAAAATGGTAAAAACTTTCGTTGCAATTCAGAATCACAAGAAAGGATTCGGCAACCGAGCATTATTCTGCATAAAAAAAACCTTCAAATTGCTTTAATGGTTTTTTTTAAACTGAAAACAGAGCTGTTTTTAATAGTCCATTCTTGAATAACCAAGATTCACTATGCTTCCGTCCATTCTTTTGTATCCTTCTAAAAATGGATTTACGGTAACTGAATACGTCAAATCATAAATTAGTTCATAGCTACCGGAAATTACCGTGTATTCACAAACTAAATCTCCTTGCGGATTAAAACTCCAAGTTCCTGTTCCGGTTTCTCCATTATCCGTTATCGATAACGTTCCATTGACATTAAAATTAATTACTAGATTGGATGCTGTAACTGTTGTTGAAGCAGGATCCGAATTGTACCCTCCAGTAAATTCGCCCCCAAATTGATGTAAAAACAACACACTGGTAACCGCAGATCCGGCAGAATTTGTTGCTGTAACTGAAATGATGTTTTCACCCAAAGGTAAATCTTCATTCCATGTTAACATTCCGGTAGTTTCATTTATCGATACTCCTTGATAGTTGCTATTTAAAGTAAAATTTCCTTCTTCATTCCCCCAATTGATATTTGCAACTTCGAGATTTCCATTCGTATAAAAAGGAATCGGTAATTCTCCTAAATAATAAAAATCAGAAGGTGCTGAAACAATATTATCATCAATATCATCAGCACAGGAAACTAAAAAGGGAATACTAAAGAAAAAAACAAATAACACTTTAGCCGTTTTCATAAAAATTTATTTAAGATTTTACATTTTATTGAAATATATTAAAAAAATCAAATAAGTATGAATTTAATTTTAAAACTGAACAATTATTATGCCTAAATAATTCTGAATAAACTTAATTTATAATGATACGTTACCAATGATGACTTTTGTCTTAAAAATAAGTTAATCCAAAAAGTAAATTTTAAAAAATAACTACATTAGCTTTCTTTTAAATAATTTATTAATGAAATACACTATTTATTTAATTATACTAACAATGGGTTTGTCAAATTTTCAAGTAGAGGCTCAGGAATTGAAGCCAATTTACGCAAGCAATCCTTTTTTGAATTCCTATAAAACTCCTTTTTATGTTCCTCCTTTTCATCTGATTAAAAACGAACACTATAAACCGGCCACTCAAGAAGGAATTTTAATTCAACGTCGGGAGATAGATGGAATTGCAAACAATAAAAATATTCCTACTTTTGACAATACTATTTTAGCACTCGAAAATTCTGGTGACCTTTTAACTAAGGTAACGACAGTTTTTTATAATATTAATTCAGCTAATACGAATGACGAAATTCAAAAAATTGCTAACGAAATTGCTCCATTAATTTCAACTCATTCTGATAATATTAATTTAAATGAAAAACTATTTGCCAAAGTTAAAACGATTTGGAATCAAAAAGACCAATTGAATCTTACGCTTGAGCAAAATAAATTATTGGAAAAAACCTATAAAGAATTTGTTCGCAATGGTGCAAACCTAAATGCCTCTGATAAAGAAAAACTTCGTGCAATCAATAATGAAATTGCTGTTTTAACGCTGAAATTTGATCAAAATATTTTAGCTGAAACCAACAACTACGAATATGTTGTAAACAAAAAGGAACAATTAGCCGGTCTACCGGAAGAATTAATCACAGCTGCTGCAGAAACCGCAAAAGGGAAAGGAAAAAAAGGGAAATGGGTTATCACTCTATCCAATTCAAGTGTGATGCCTTTTTTGCAATATTGTTCGAATAGACAACTTCGGGAAGAAATTTGGAAAGCTTATAAAAACCGTTGTAATAATGGAAATGAATTTGACAACAATGCAATTGCTATTCAAATAGCAAATAGACGAACTGAAAAAGCAAGATTATTAGGTTATAGAACACATGCTCATTATGTTTTGGAAGAAAGTATGGCCAAAACACCGGAGAAAGTGATGACTTTTTTGAATCAACTTTGGACTCCTGCTTTAGAAAAAGCAAAAGTTGAAGAAGCTCAAATTAAGCAAATGATGATGGCTGAAGGCATAAAAGATAATGTTCAACCTTACGATTGGCGTTATTACAGCGAAAAAATTAGAATTGAAAAATTTGATTTAGATGAGCAAGAACTTCGTCCTTATTTCAGTTTAGAAGCGGTTACTAATGGCGTTTTTATGGTTTGTAACAAATTATATGGTTTACAATTTAAAGAATTAAAAAACATTCCAACTTATCATGACGAGGTTACTGCTTGGGAAGTAATGGAAAAAAATGGCAAACATTTAGGCATTCTTTATATGGATTTTTACCCAAGAGCATCTAAACAAGGTGGTGCTTGGATGACTTCCTACAAACCTCAACAAAAAGAGGGAGAAAAACGCATTCCACCCATAATTTCAATTGTTTGCAATTTTTCAAAGCCAACAGCTGATGCTCCGGCACTTTTCACTTTTGATGAAGTAACTACTTACTTTCATGAATTCGGTCATGCCTTACACGGTTTGTTATCGAATGTGTCGTATAAAAGTTTAGCAGGAACAAATGTTTACAGAGATTTTGTTGAACTACCATCACAAGTCATGGAAAATTGGGCAGCTGATCCTGCCGTATTAAAAATGTATGCAAAGCATTATAAAACGGGCGAAATTATTCCGGATGCCTTGATTCAAAAATTAGAGAATTCAGGCACTTTCGGTCAAGGATTTGCTACCGTTGAATACTTAGCATCTGCCTTTTTAGACATGGGTTTTCATACTTCTACCACTACAATTACAGGTACTGCCGAAGCTTTTGAAAATGAATCCATGAAAAAAATCGGATTAATTCCTTCCATAATTCCTCGTCATCGAGCAAATTATTTCAGTCACATTTTTGCCGGAGGTTATTCAGCAGGATATTACAGCTATATCTGGTCAGGTGTTTTAGATACTGATGCATTTGACCAATTTAAGAAAACTTCTCTTTTTGATAGCGAAAAAGCAAATTCTTTTAGAATTAATATTTTGGAAAAGGGAGGAACTGAAGAACCGATGGATTTGTATAAAAAATTCAGAGGAAGCGAACCAAGCATAGAGCCCCTTTTGAAAAAACGTGGTTTAGAAACGCCGTAAAATAATTCAGGTTATTGTTAATTCCAAAAAAAATCCCGGGATGATTGTTCATTTCGGGATTTTTTAGTTAAGCATGGTACACTCTCGAAAGAACAATTTTGTTGTCTCGAACTTCCAAAACCTCAGCCACTAAAATATCTTCTTCATTATCAACTGAGCGAACATATTCCATAAAAACGCGATCTGAATTAGCCGTTAATGAAGTAACTTTATAATTCAAAGACGGCAAACGATCAAAAGAATCTTTCCACCAATCACGCATCGCTTCTTTTCCAATCACTAAACCATTTGTTTCAGGTTTTCTGATTTTTAATTTCGGACTGAAATGTTGGGAATTATCATCATAAAGTGATAACAACTGTTCTAAATTATGATTATTGAATGCCTCAAACCATTTATAAGCAATCGACATGATTTCTTGTGAATTCATGTTAAAAATTCTTTAGGTTTATGATTTCTTGTTCCGTTAAGGCACGCCAATTACCTCGTGGCAAATTCTTTTTAGTTAAACCGGCAAAAGAAACCCGATCAACTTTTATTACATCATAGTCGAATTTTTCAAAAATTGCCCGAACAACTTTTACGTTGGGTGTACGAAGTTTAATGCCTATTTCTGTTTTGGGTTGATCATCAATATAACTAATTTCATCAACATATAAACGGTGCTCGTCAAAAGATATTCCACCCGCTATTTTTTCTAAATCTTCAAATTTTAAATTTTTATCTAATGAAACTTGATAGATTTTTGGTGATTTTTGATTGGGTAAACCAAATTTACGTATCATGTCCGTGTCGTTTGTAAATAACAACAAACCGGTAGTGTTTTTATCCATACGCCCGATTGCCTGCAATTTTGCCTGAGAAGCATTTTTAATCAATTCAAAAACGTTTCGCATATCACGATCATCTTCCACGGAAGTAGTGAAATTCTTGGGTTTATTTAATAAAATATATTCCTTTTTTTCGGGAACAATTGTTGCTCCATCAAAATTGACTACATCACCGGGTTTAACTTTATAACCCATTTCAATGATAACTTCGCCATTCACCTTTACATTTCCGGATTGAATGTAGATATCCGCATCACGACGGGAACATGCACCGGAATTAGCAATATATTTATTCAAACGAATATCATCTGATTTCATTTTTGGCTTGACTGCAGGTGGTGGAGTATCTGTAGTTACTTTTTTAGGTTTTTGCGAACGCTTAGCCTTTGCCGGTTTAGGCTTACTAAAACCCGTTGGTTTTCCTTTTGTATTTCTGTTGGAAGTTGATTTTCTGTTGCTTCCCTCTTTCTTGTTCATCCTTGAAAATTTTTGCAAAGATACGGAATTCGAAATTGGTTTGTCGACTTGTTTCAAAATCAAATAAAAAGAGACTTTTTTTTTAAATCGCTAAAACCTCCCGACCATGAATCAATACGGATGGTTTGATAAGAATTATGCTAAAAACCCCAGCAACAATTATGAATTTAATTATATTATGTAAAAGCAAATAATTATCTTTTGAATTCGAATTCCATAATTTCATTATAAAGAAAATGAGAACAATAAAACTGACATAAAAATAAATATCCATGTAACCAACATCATAAATTTCAATTAAAATATAAACGGGGAAAATGGAACATATTATTAAAAAAGTGATTACTTTTTTAGAAAATGATTCTCCTAAAATAACCGGAAGTGTTCTATAATTTTGAGTCATATCGCCTTTAATATTTTCTAAATCTTTTATCATTTCTCTAATAAGAATAAGTAAAAAAAGAAAAGAAGCATGAGCAAAAATGACATAGTATTTCTCGTTTCGAACATTTTCTAAAAGGCCATCTATTTTAAAATAATAAAGTAATATGCCGAAAAAGGGTAAAACCGCTAATAAAGCCGCCATTATGTTTCCGACAATTGGGTACTTTTTTATTTTATGTGAATAAAACCAAATTAAAAATATATAACTTGAAAAGAATAACGCGGCTCGCCAAGAAACTAGCATTGCCATCAAAAAAACTAAAAAATTGAGTCCGAAATAAACCTGCAACTTTGTTTTTTGAGAAACCAAACGGTCTAACATCGTTTTGTTTGGTTTGTTGATTAAATCTTTTTTACTATCGTAAAAACTATTAATTATATAACCAGAGGCAATAGTTATAGCTGAAGCAAAGACAATGACAAAAAGATTAAAATCGAGCAAGACATCAAGAGCTCTTAAATCTGTAGATAAAATAAAAATTGCCGCTAAATATTGAGCTAAAATGATAACCGGAATGTTATAACCTCTAACCACTGAAAACAAACTGATTATTTTCATTAAAATCAATTTATTTTTTCTGGATAATGCCATAGTTCATAAAAAATCAAGAATGAGAATCCTGATTATCTTTATTTAAAGCTATTAAAATTGATAAACTACTTCCAATTTATAATCCCTTAATGATTTTTTGGCTTTTTCAAGGTCTTGTGTAAAACCAAGAATATAACCTCCGCCACCTGAACCACAAAGTTTTAAGTAATAATCATTGGTGTCGATTCCGTTTTGCCAAATGTTGTGGAATTTTTCCGGAATCATCGGTTTGAAATTATTCAAAACTACTTTAGACAATTTTTTTGTATTTGAAAAAAGTGATTTCATATCGCCTTGCAAAAAGTTTTCTACGCAAGCGTCGGTATGTTTAACAAACTGATTTTTAAGCATTTTTCGGAAGCCTTGGTCTTTCAAATTTTCCATGAAAATATTGACCATTGGAGCAGTTTCCCCAATTATACCGGAATCTAACAAAAATACAGCTCCTTTTCCATTGGTAGTTTGTGAAGGAATGCCTGTTGGCTCAATATTATCTTTAGAATTAATCAGAATTGGTAAACTTAAATAGCTGTTCAACGGATCTAAACCCGAACTTTTTCCATGAAAAAACGATTCCATTTGCGAGAAAATAGCCTTTAATTGTAATAACTTCTCACGGGTTAAATTCTCTAAAACCGTGATGGTATTATTGGCATATTTATCATAAATAGCAGCCACTAAAGCTCCGCTACTTCCCACGCCATATCCTTGTGGTATAGAAGAATCAAAGTACATTCCTCTTTCGATATCTTGATTTAATACTTCCAGATTGAACGTAACCAACTCCGGTTGTTCGGTTTGCAATTGAGCTAAATAAACTGCAAATCGCTTTAAACTTTCGTTGGATTTTATAGCTTCCTGTGACGGATTTTCACTCACTTTCAATGCTCCGTTGTAAAAATTATACGGAATCGAAAGCCCTTTTGAATCTTTGATGATTCCGTATTCTCCAAAAAGAAGAATTTTTGAGTAAAAAAGAGGTCCTTTCATAATTAATTTACAATTGACAATTATTAATTGATAATTATTTTGACTTAGAAGTATTTATGATACTGATCAGTAATTTTAAAATTTCAATATTTTTAGCTTTAATATTAAGAAACTCTATTTCATTTAAAAACTTTGTTTCATATAACAAATCTAACCAATATTCTGTTTCATTAGCTTCTTTCAAAGAAATTGATAACTTGTGTACAAAATCTGCTTTACTTTCAGCTTGTTCTGCTTCTCTCACATTTGCACCAATGGACGTTCCTGAACGAAGGAGCTGTCTCGACAAAACAAATTCTCTTTTCTCAGCTAAAACCTTATAAAGGTAAACTATTTCTACCGCGAATTCAAAAGATTTTTCTTTAATTACATTTTTCTTTTCCATTTTTAATAATTGTCAATTGTTAATTGTCAATTATCAATTGAGTTCCACTGCCAATTTCGTCACAAATATACTGTTCGTTTTGACAATGCACAACTAATTCATTCTTAATAAATTGCAAAACTTCTTCGCAAACGTTTTCAGGATATAAAACATGAACGTTTGCTCCGGCATCCAATGTAAAACAAACCGAAATACTTGTTAGCTCTCTAAATTTCCAAATTTTATTGATAATTTCCAATGTATTGGGCTTCATTAAAATAAAGTATGGCATCGAAGTCATCATCATCGCATGTAGTGTTAATGCTTCACTTTCTACTAATTTTACAAATTCATTTACATCACCGATTTTTAAAATATTTTTAATTTTTGACAAATTTTGATGTGCTTGTTCAAACCTATTTTCTGCGAATGGATGATTATTCATCAAATCATGTCCTACTGTACTTGAAACTTGCTTTTCGCCTTTGTCAACCAGTAAAATTGTGTCTTGATAATTTTCAAAATTTGAATGAAGTTCAGCAAATTCAAAACCAAACAAATCTGAACTGTTTTCGGTTTCCTCATGATTTCCCCAAATAACAACTTTACCTTTTACACTTCGACAGGCACTTCCGGAACCTAATCGAGCTAAAAACGAAGCTTTTCGATTAAAATATTCAGCTGTCATTTGCGGATTTAACTGTTTTTCTAAACTCATAAAATTGACAGCCAATGCTGCCATTCCGGAAGCTGAAGAAGCAATTCCAGAACTGTGCGGGAATGTGTTTTGAGTGTCAATCGTAAAATGATAGTCTTTTAAAAAAGGTAAATACACTTCCACTCGTTCCAAAAAATTTTGAATTTTAGGTCGAAATGATTCCTTTGGTTTTCCTTCAAATAACAAATCAAATGAAAAATTAGGACTTCTTTCAATTTTAGAAAAAGTCAGTTTTGTTATTGTTTTACAATTTTTCAACGTAAAACTAATGGATGGATTGGCAGGAATTTGATTTTCCATTTTTCCCCAATATTTCACTAAGGCAATGTTGCTTGGTGCTGACCATTGAAAACTGCCCTTTTCGATTGTTTGAGAATAATTTTTCGGAATAAAATCTGAAGGCTTAAGCATGCAATTTATTTTTGGTAAAGATACATTTTTTGAATGATTCACTCTTTTTTGACAACAGATTTGTTACATTTGAATAAAAATCACCATGTCAAAATCTCTCAAAATTGCGATTGCTGTCATAGTTTGTATAGCAGTTGGTTATGGTGCCGGAATGGCTACACAATCTTCCATTGAAACGTGGTATCCAACGTTAATCAAACCTGTCTTTAATCCACCGAATTGGATATTTGCTCCGGTTTGGACACTACTCTATGTGATGATGGGCGTGAGTGCCGGATTAGTTTGGAGCAAAATGGAAGTTGTTCCTCTTTTAGTAAAAAAAGCACTTTGGGTATTTGTAATTCAATTGATTTTAAATGCGTTGTGGAGTTTTTTGTTTTTTGGAATGTGCAATCCGTTTTTGGCTTTCATTGAAATTTTGTTGCTTTGGTTGATGATTTTGGAAACCATCAAGCTTTTTAAACCGATTGACGCTTTGGCTAGTAAATTATTGATACCGTATTTACTTTGGGTAAGTTTTGCTACGCTTTTGAATGGTAGTATTTGGTGGTTGAAT
>NZ_JBIKJL010000062.1:0-11337 GCF_044361015.1 Flavobacterium sp. | reverse complement strand
TCCAAAAAGCAAAAAAGCCATTCACCAAAAGGTGAAAAGCTTTTCATTGGTCTAACTACTAAACCAGGACTTCCTTTCGGTCGTCCTAAACAACACAACTATTTTAAATGCTTTTTTGGGCAAAAAAGCACTTTTTTACCAAAGTGCTTTTAAAAATTTTCCCAATTTTAGCGGTCTGGACGGGACTCGAACCCGCGACCCCATGCGTGACAGGCATGTATTCTAACCAACTGAACTACCAAACCTTCGCTTAATTGCGGTTGCAAATATACAACGGAATTCAATATCTGCAAGTGTTTATGTTACTTTTTTTGGAATATTTTTACATTCGTTATCCAAACATTTGTTTTTCAACCAAATATGTGGTGAGTATTTTTTCAAAATTGGCTCCAACATTAACCGGAACGTATTTTATTTTATTTTGAGCACACGTCATCGCTACTTTTTTAAAGTAGGATTCCACATTTTTTTCATACGTTTCTTTGATGTTTTCAGCAAATAAGTTAACTGATTCTCCGGTTTCCACATCAATAAACTTTCTTGGTGCATTATCAAAATCGAAATTGAGTTCTCTTTTTTCATCAATAACATGAAACAAAACCACTTTATGTTTGTCATGTTTCAAATGTTGTAGGGCATTAAACAATGCTGTTTCTTCGCCCTCTTGAAACATATCCGTAAACAAAACAATCATCGAACGACGATGTAATTTTTCAGCAATTTGATGTAAAAAAGTAACTGTTTCTGTGGGTTTTGGCACTTTTGGATTTTCCAACAAGTCTTCCAATTTGTTCAGAATCATCCGATGATGACGATCACTTCCTTTTTCAGGAGCATAGTATTCATATGCATCCGAAAAAACACTCAAACCCACTGCGTCACGTTGCTTTTTAAGCAAATTCATCAAAACAGCAGATGCCAATACGGAAAAACCAATTTTGCTTTCGTAAAACGGTTCCCCTTCTTTTAACTTCGGATAATGCATCGAAGAAGAATTGTCAATAATCAAATGGCAACGCAGATTGGTCTCCTCCTCGTATCTTTTGGTATACAATCGATCGGTTTTGGCAAACAATTTCCAATCAATATATTTCGTGCTTTCGCCTTGATTGTAGACTTTATGTTCTGCAAATTCAGCCGAAAAACCGTGAAATGGTGATTTATGCATACCGGAAATAAAACCTTCTACAACTTGATTGGCAAGTAGTTCGAGGTGTTTAAAACCTGATATTATTTCTTTTTGATCTTCTATCTTCATAGCTCAAAGATAATTTGAAAATTTGAAAACTGGTTGATTTACTTCATAATTTTAACAAAAAAGGCTCAATCTTTCGACTGAACCTTTAACTAAATACATTCCAACTTATTTAGCTATTTCACTTGAAATTCGGGATGTCCACATTGCCATAGAACAAAACCGAATTGATGTGCAAAATCAAGATGTGTTACATTTTTATCTTCTGTAAAATGTCCATTATCAAAATTTACTTTCAACAAAGCCGGTTTTATGGTGGCTGTATTTAACTGCATCATTGCAGCAAATTTAGCGGGTTGCCACAGAATCACTCTTGGGTCATTCCATCCAGCAACACACAAAACAGCAGGATATTTTTCCCCTTTTTTAATATGAGCCACACCATCCATTTCATATAATGCTTTACATTCAACAGCATTATTAATAGTTCCAAACTCTTTGGTATTATTTGCTCCATTAGGTGTAAACTCCATTCGCAAAGCATTAGAAATTCCCACATTACAAACAGCAGCTGAAAACAAATCAGGCTGTTCTGTAATGGCTCTTGTTATCAATATGCCGCCGGCAGAAGTACCCATTCCACCTAATTTAGAAGGAGAAGTATAACGGTTTTGAACTAACCATTCTGCACAACTGATAAAATCTTTCCATGTGTTGGGTTTGGTTGTTTTATAGCCTCCCATATACCAATCATATCCTTTTTCTCCGCCACCTCTAACATGCGGAATAGCAATGATAACATTTTTTGTTGCTAAAGTATTATACATTACATCAAAATACGGTTTTGAACTCATTCCATAGGCTCCGTAGGCTTCCATTACACAAACATTTTGTCCGTCTCTTTTGATGCCTTTTTTATAAATTAATGACAAGGGAATCATAACGCCATCATGTCCTTTGACCTCTACTTCTTCTACAACCAACTCTTCAAAAACTTTAGGATAATTAGATGATTTACTGAACTGACTTGTGGTAAAACTATTTTTATCCAGGTTAACATCAAAGGAAATAGCTGACTTATTCCAACTCATTATTCGAACTGTTACCACATTCTTTTTTTTATCTAAAACACTCAATTTGAATGTGCCCGATAAAGGGGTCTCAATCTTTTCAAACGTCTTGTTTTCAAATCGATATTTATACAAGGAACAATTAATTCCGTCGCTATAAACCATCACTAAATAATCTTTGCATTTGACAAATTCTTCCAATTTTTCTTTTCTTTCCGAAACAATAACTTCTGCTTTATCCCAATTTGGGTTTTCAATTGTAGTTGCAATCAACTTTAAATTAGAAGCTCCTTTTGAAGAAATTCCATATACTTTTCCTTTATGAAATTCTAACGTACCTATAAGACTATCTTTAACTTCGGACAAAACTTTCCATTCTAACTCTTTTATGTACTTGTCAATAATGGGAGCATAAAACATTCTTAATTCACTTTGGACTGAAAAAAGTCCGCCAAAAACATAATTTGGCATATCTTCAGTAGTAAAAGCAACAGGAAAATCAGCTGCATCAATTGGAAGTTCGGGATTTTTTGCTTTGGAGAAAAAATCTTCGCTTGGTTTTGTCAAATCTATTGATTGAAACATGGTTTTGAGATTCATAAATAACTCAGGACTAGTCATATCAGAAGTTACCAATTTAGGCCACAAAAACCCTGAATTATCGGGCATCCAATCGGTGATTCCTTGATAATTTGGTTCAAATTTTTGAGGCAAAACCTTTTTCATAGCTACATCAACTATAATCAAACTTCCAATTTCTGCACCCATTTCGGAATAACCTATCCCTAAAAACTTACCATTAAAACTAGGTTTTATACCCGTAACGGAAAGGGTTTTCCCTTCAATAAATGTGAGAGGATCAAACAAAAGCTCTTCGGTAGCATTTATGCTTTTCTTCATGTAAATTTTACCTACCGACTCGTTAGGCAATGTTTTTTTGTAGAAAAAAATACCTCCTCTAAAATAAATATCGGTGTATTTTTCCTGTTGTATTAAACTCAACTCATTCCACTCTTTAGCTAATGCCTGAATTCCATTTACTTTACTAAAAACTTGTGAAGTATAATCTGCTTGGTTTTTAAACCATTGTTCTACTTCAGGATTTTTCATATCTTCTAACCAACGTAATGGATCAGGATAAGAAACACCGTGAAAAACATCAACCTCATTTCCTGTTTTAGTTGGAGGATAGGATTGAGAAAAACCTACTGAACTAAACAAAAAAGATAATGCAGTAAAAAAATGTATTAGTTTCATGTCGTTATTGTTTTGATAATAAAGGTATTATTTTTTGTCTTGATTGTTTAATCTTTCTTCTAATTGTTGAATTTTTAGTTGTAGTTTTTCAATCATCTCTTGTTGTTCTTGTACTGCTTTTACTAATGGCACCACAAATTCCGCATAGCGAAGTCCATAAAAATCTTCATTATTTTTAGGTTTATCCACACCCGAAAAAGTAAATCCGGTTTCTTGAGCTGCTTGTTCCACTTCTTGAGCGATAAATCCGGTTTGAATTTCTTGTTTTTTATCGTTTTCTGTTTCCGGTTTTCTAACTTCTGAAGGTGTTTTTAAATAAGTATGAATGACATCTAAATCCAATTGATAGGTAACCGGTTTTAATTTTGTAATAAAGGAAAGTCCTGGTACATTTTGTTTTACATTGGTTTTGAATCGTCCGTCAGATACATTGGTCCAATTGGCAAAACCACCAATAGAAGTGACACCGGCATCGCCAATGCGAACTTGGTTATCAGCCGTTATTCCCGATGCGTCACCTATGGCAGTTGAGTTGATGTGGTTTGAAGTGCTGAATGCATTTGTACCTATAGCAGTATTATAATTGCCTGTTGTAATGTTTAATCCACTATTGCTACCTAATGTAGTATTTCTAAAACCTGTTGTAGCAGAATTCATAGCTCTGTAACCTATCCCGGTGTTGTTAGAAGTCGTTGTATTGTATAATGCCTCTGACCCTAATGCAGTATTTTGACTACCAGTTTGATTCAGATACAATGAGCGATATCCTAGACTGTTGTTGTTGTTGCCCGTGGTATTACTAGAAAGTGATTCTGCACCAACAGCAGTATTTGGAGAGCCACTATTGTTAAATTGAAGTGCATTTCTGCCGATACCTGTATTAGAATTTCCATTTGTGTTACTTAAAAGAGCAAAATCACCAACAGCCGTATTAAACTGACCAGTATTATTGGCAATAATACCTCCTCCTCTTAAAGCTTCATTACCAATAGCAGTGTTGTAGGTTTCTCTACCCAAGGTGCGATTATCAGCAAAAAATAAAGCATGATAACCAACCGCTGTGCTTCTGCTATTAGCATGATTGTTATGTAATGAAGCAACACCTATTGCAGTATTATAATTACCGGTTGTATTAAAATCAAGTGCTGATGTACCAATTGCTGTGTTACTGCTGCCTGTTGAATTATCTTGAAGTGCACCTGTGCCATTAGCTGTGTTTCCACTCCCAGTTGTGTTGTTTTGTAGAGCACTTACACCACTTGCTGTATTTGAAATTCCTGTTGTATTAGAAAAAAGTGCTCCTCTACCATTGGCTGTATTTGAATTTCCAATTGTATTGTTTTGAAGTGCACCTTGCCCATTGGCAGTATTGGAATGTCCAATGGTATTAGCAAAAAGTGCTCTATAGCCAGTTGCAGTATTATTATTACCAGTAGTATTAGAATATAATGTTTCAGTTCCTATAGCTGTATTTGGTGTTCCTGTTGTATTACTATATAATGCCAAATAACCATTTGCAGTGTTATAATCTCCTGTTGTATTTGAAAACAAAGAATTTCTTCCAATGGAAGTGTTGTAATTTCCTGTTGTATTATTTCTTAAGGAAGCTGTTCCAACGCTTGTATTGTCTAACCCTGTAGTATTATTATTCAATGCCTCTCTACCCACCGCAGTATTCCAACTTCCGGTTGTGTTTAATCGCAAAGCGGTATTACCTACTGCTGTATTATCTTGTCCTGTTGTGTTTGTAAATAATGCTGCAACGCCAAAAGCGGCATTATTACTTCCTGTTGTATTGGAATACAAAGCATCTACACCACTGGCTAAATTGTAAATTCCAGTTGTATTTGAGAAAAGCGATTGATAACCATTTGCAGTATTATAATCTCCTGTTGTATTTGAAAACAAAGAATTTCTTCCAATGGAAGTGTTGTAATTTCCTATTGTATTATTTCTTAAAGAGGCAGTTCCAACGCTTGTATTGTCTAACCCTGTAGTATTATTATTCAATGCCTCTCTACCCACCGCAGTATTCCAACTTCCGGTTGTGTTTAATCGCAAAGCAGTATTACCTACTGCAGTATTATCTTGTCCTGTTGTGTTTGTAAATAATGCTGCAACGCCAAAAGCGGCATTATTACTTCCTGTCGTATTAGAATACAAAGCATCTACACCGTTAGCTACATTATAAATTCCAGTTGTGTTACTTTGTAACGACTGAAAACCTGTAGCAGTATTATAGTCGGCAGTATTATTTGTTAATGCATTTTGACCAATTGCAGTATTGTTTGAACCTGAAATTCCAAAACGCAAGGCACTATTCCCAATCGCTACATTAAAATTCCCATTAGTATTTAATCTATATGCGTCTGTTCCTACAACGGTATTGTTAACTCCATTTGTATTTGCCTCCATACTTCCTGCACCAATGCTTACATTGTAATTACCTAATGTATTATTAAACAATGCATTTACCCCAACAGCTGTGTTTGCCAATCCTATAGTATTATTTCTCAAAGAAGTTGCACCTAATGCTGTGTTAAATTCTCCCGTGGTATTTAGAAATAATGAATAATAACCTACGGCAGTATTATTACCTCCGGTTGTATTTGAAGCTAATGCTTGTCTTCCCAAGGCTGAGTTAAAACTACCTGTCGTGTTTGATATCATCGCATCTGAACCAAAAGAAGAATTTTCATTTCCTGAGGTATTATATCGGAGTGAATTATTCCCAAAAGCTGAGTTAAGAAAACCTGTAGTATTGGCAGCAATAGCATCATTACCTACAGCTGTATTTCTGTAGCCCGTTGTATTTAAAAACAACGCATAAGCACCAACGGCTACATTTACACTACCGGTAGTATTTGCATTTAAAGTGTTGTGCCCAATTGCTGTATTATATTGGCCAGTTGTATTGTTTAAATATGCTTGACTCCCAAATGCAATATTATTTGCTGAAATTCGACCAGAGATAATATTATTCCTTTTAAAAACCACATCATTATTATCAATAGTCCCAATAAAATTTACAGCAGGATTTGTCCCTGTATTACCAGTCAATTTCCAGCCGTCTTTACTTCCATTGCCAATGGGCAACCAAGAAGTTGTTGAATTATCCCAATAATAAAATCCCGGTTCGTTACTACCGGATGATGTTGTTAAATAAACCATCATCCCTTGCTGTGTAGCAGTAGGATTCGTTAACGGAAATGCGTCAATTTTAGGAATTAATACCCCATCTGTGTTGGCGGGAGTTGATTGATTACTTGATCGAATATCCAATTGTGCTTGAGGTGAAGTTGTATTGACACCTACTTGTGAAAAAGTTGTAAAAAAACACAAATGGAAAAAGAGTATACAGACATACTTTTTCATACTATTGCTAATTAAAGTTGGAATTGAAAACAAAGTTGATTGAAAAAAGTAGTTGAAAAAAGCACAAAAGGACGAACGACATTTTTACAGTACCAACAACCGATTTTGAGTAAATATTTTTATATTTGAGTAAATATTCTCCTTACTATGAAGGTGTTTAGCTGTATCATTGTGGATGATGACGAGATGGATCGACTCGTGGTACAATCGTATGCCAAAAGATTTTTAAATTTAAAAGTTATCGGTGTTTTTGAATCCGCTGAAAAAGCACTTCTCTTTTTAAATCAAAATGAGGTTGATATTGCTTTTTTAGATATTGAAATGCCGGGAGAATCCGGAATAGAACTTCGTAAAAAAGCACTTTCCATTCGGGTATGCGTTTTTATTTCTTCTCATACAGAAAGTGCAGCTGAAACCTTTGAAATTCAAACCTTAGATTTTATTGTAAAACCCTTTAAATTTCCTCGATTCGAACAGACCATTCAACGAATTGAAGAATTCATGAACATTAAAACCAAAGCTGATTTATATGAACAAACCATTGGTGGTGATGCAATTTATGTAAAGTCAGGAACCGAAAAAATCAAAATTAGATTGCATGAAATTTTATATTTGGAAGCGTTAAAAAATTATACAGTAATTGTGACCGAAACAGAGCGTCATTATGTCTTGAAAGGGTTGAGTGAATTCTTAACAGATGATTTATTTCATCAATTTGTTCGTATTCACAGAAGTTTTGCGGTCATGCCGTCTAAAATAAATAAAATCAACGCCAATGAAATTGAATTAGTTAACGGTACAAACTTACCAATTGGGAGAAGTTTTAAAAATGATTTACACAAACAACTATGAAAAAAATAATCACTCTTTTTTTTCTGTTTTTTTTTACATTTTGTTTTGGACAAATTCCAAAATCCTATGATTCGCTTGAGGTTTTTTTAAAAACAAAACCAATTGATACAAATTATGTAAAAGCCCTCAATAGTTTTACCTTTCTGAAAGTAAAACAAGGAAAATTTAATGAAGTAGATTCGCTTTTGGGTCAAATGAAAATTCACTCTACTAAATTAAAATTTCCAAAAGGGGAATATCTTATTATTAACATGAAAGGGGTAATTGCTTGGTCCAATCAAAAACCAGAAGAAGCATTGAAACACTTTTTGGAAGCAAAACAGTTTCTCGAAAAAAAGAATATGCCAAAAAAAATGCTTCAGTTTTTGATGGAAAATATTATGTCCACTCAATCACAACTTGGTAATCGAGAAGACGCCACTAAAACAGCTTTTGAAATTATTGGATTACAAGATAAATATGATTTGAAACCAATTACCAGTCCCTATGTCACTATTGCTCAAAATTTAAAACTACACAACAAACATAAAGAAGCAATTGAATATCTTGAAAAAGCAATTGAAATCAATACAAAAGAAAAAAACAATTCCGGGCTTGGGATTAACTATAACAGATTAGGTAATATTTATGAAGATTTAGGTCAGATTGACAAATCTATTGACTGCTTTAAAAAAGGAATTTCCTTCGCACAAAAAGATGAATATGTTTTGCTTGAAGCTGAATTATCAGTGAATTTGGGAAGACTTTATTTAACCAAAAAAGAGTTTACAAATGCAGAAAAATATTTACTATTGGGTGAAAAACTCTGTAGAGAAGTTAATGCTCCTCAAACCTTATTGATTGCATGCTCTGATTTAGGAAATTATTATCTTGAAAAAAATCAACTAGAAAAATCATTTGCTTATTATTCAGAGGCTTATGAATTGGCAAAAGAAAATGAAAATTATAATTACATCGTCATCACGGCTGAAAATCTAGCCGATTATTATCAAAAAAAGAAAGATTTCAACAAAGCTTTTCCTTTTTTAAAAGAAGCATATATAGCTAAAGACTCTGTTTTTAACATGGAAGTGGCTGATAAAACAGAAGAACTTTTGCGAACCTATCAAAATGAACTGAAAGAACAAAAAATAAAAAATCTAACCGTTGAAAACGATATTAAAAACTTAAAAATAAGTACAGCAAATAAACAAAGACTGTATTTATTTTTAGGATTATTTTTAGTGACTTGTATTGGAGCTATCTTATTCTATCAAAACCAACAACGCAAAAAAACAAACCACAAACTTCAACTCCTTAACGCAGAACTCGACCAAGCCAACAAAGCAAAAGCAAGATTTTTCAGCATCTTAAATCATGACCTGCGGGGACCTGTAGCCAATTTGATTTTCTTTTTACAACTCCAAAAAGAAATTCCGGAAATGCTGGATGAAGAAAGCACCAAACGCATGCAAGACAAAACCATGCATGGTGCGGAAAACTTACTCCATTCTATGGAAGACATTTTACAATGGAGCAAAAGCCAAATGGAAAATTTTAAACCTCAACCTACTCAAGTTTCAGTTTATTCGTTGTTTGAAGATACTCAGAAACACTTCTCAAGTACTGAACAAATTCGAATTGAATTTGAAAATCCTAATAATTTGAAGTTATTTACGGATGAAAATTACCTTAAAACCATCCTTCGGAACTTAACCGGAAATGCCATAAAAGCATTGGAAGGAATAGAAAATCCTACGATAAAATGGAAAGCTTGGCAAGCAAATAACCAAACTTTTTTATCAGTTACGGATAATGGAAAAGGGGCTAGTCAAGACCAATTCAAAGCTATGTACGATGATAAAGAAGTAGTTGGGATTAAATCCGGATTAGGATTACATTTAATTCGCGATTTGGCCAAAGCAATTCATTGCGAAATTACTGTTGATTCAAAATTAGGTGAAGGAACAACTTTTACTTTAAAGTTGTAATTTCTAAACCACAAAAAAAGGCCTGATTTACACCAGACCTTTATTCATATTTATTTTTTTACTTATTACAACAATGCATCAATTGCATCTGTATACGTTTTTTTAGGAGCAACTCCCACTTGTCTTCCTACCACTTCTCCTTTTTGGAAAACCAAAACTGTTGGAATGTTTCGTACGCCGTATTTTGCTGCAAATTCTTGATTTGCATCTACATCCACTTTGCCAACTACCGCTTTTCCTTCATATTCTGTTGCGATTTCATCGATAACCGGACCAACCATTCTACACGGACCACACCATGCTGCCCAAAAATCTACTACTACTGGTTTATTTGATTTTAATACTACCTCATCAAAAGTAGCGTCTGTAATTGCTAATGCCATTTTATATTTTTTTATTGATTAATATTCTTGTAATTAACTATGCAAATTTAAAAATTAAAACTTAATATGCTGTTAATTGAAAATTAGTTTTGATTATGAATGTATTTGGGTAATTGATGGTTAGTTGTGATTTCTAGCACACTTATAACCAAAGTTTATCATTTTGCCAATTTGCAGGAAAACCCATTTCCTTTTCTTGTTTCATCGGGCATTTTTTAATCAACTCTTTTAATCTAATTTTAAAAGTATTATTTGGACTGATAATTTGTAAAACATATTCAATACAACAAAGTGTGGCATATAATTTATTTGTATATAATTTGTCATTATCTAAAAAGGGATAAAGAGTATTATAGGGCAATTTTATTGGTACCAATCTTCTATTCCATATTCTGCCGTGATGTGCACAAATATTCCTAAGATTACAAAAACAGTGCATCCAATTTTCTAAAATTTCAGGATTTGTTAGTCCAAAATGTTTTGTTACTTTCTTCTTTTCTTCCGATTTTCTGAGGTTTTGAAAAATTTTAGACAGTAAGCCCATACTACTAACTTCTAAACTCATCCAACATGGCGGTTCACTTGGTTGCGTATATTTTGATTTATAATGATCAATAAATGTTTCATTACTCCTGTCAACTTCTTTTTGAAGCGAATCTAACTGATTAGCAAATCGCATGGCATCTTTGTATAATTCAGGTTTTAAATGCCAAAAACCTCCATACGTTAATGCAAAATTATAGATAATTTGAGTTCTTAAGACTATTTCTATTTTTTCAAGACCATCAAAAATTAACAACCGTAAGTGCCTGTCAAAAACGTATAAATCGATTATTTTTTCAAAAGATACTTCTTCTATAAAAGGATGATTTTTATCTTTGTTGTCTTGAAAAGGATACGTATAAGCTCTTAATCTATAATAGCTGATGTTTGATAAATAATGAGCAGCCTTCGTTTCATCATTAAAAATTAATCCTCTTTTTTTGAGCATTTCTATTTGCTCAAGTATTGGTACAGGCGGCTTTAAATATTTCATAGGCTTTATATAAAAATCGAAAACCAGCCTAGGTGCGCTGTTCGAGTGGGAAGCGTGGCTGGTATTATTAGTGCAAATGTACAAACATTTGTTTAGTATTCATTGATTATACGATAAATTTTAACAAAAGTTACAGTACTATCATTCTTAAATGTTACTCTTGTATTTTTTTATCATGTTGCTAACTTGCTTTCACCAC
>NZ_JBIKJL010000070.1:0-9081 GCF_044361015.1 Flavobacterium sp. | reverse complement strand
GAGCAACCGCATTACAATACCCTTTCCACTATTGTCAGAAACTTGGAAGAAAAAGGATATGTTTCGCATCAAGCGTATGGCAACACGCACCAGTATTTCCCTATTGTTAGCAAAGAAAAATATAGAAAGGCTTTTATGAATAATGCGATTGAGCATTATTTTAATAACTCCTATAAGAGTATGGTTTCGTTTTTTGCGGAAGAAGAAAAAATTTCTGCAGATGAACTCAGAGAGATTTTAGCGATCATCGAAAAAAAGAAATAATATGGAAAATTGGTTGATCTACTTCGCTAAAGTCAACGGATTACTAGTTGTATTCTATTTGATGTATGTTCTGTTTTTAAGAAAAGAAACCTTTTTTACATCCAATCGCTGGTATTTGATTTTAGGTTTGATTTCTTCGTTCGTTTTACCGTTGATTACATTTACCAAAACTGTCTGGGTTGATGCAAAACCGGTTGTTTTTGAACAAATAACCAACTATGAACCGGCTTTCATTCAAAATGCTACTGCAGTTGAAGAATCAGTAAATTGGAATGAACTATTCATTGCATTTTACTCGATTATCGCTTTGATTTTTATATTAAAGATAGGTTTTGAAATTGCTTCTTTCTACAGAACTATTAAAAATCAGCAAAGAACAAAAGAACAGCATTTTACTTTAATCCAATCTTCAAAAACTAACAATCCGTTTTCTTTTTTTTGCTATATAGTTGTAAATCAGCAACAATTTTCTAAAGAGGAATTGAATCACATCCTCCTTCACGAATCCATTCATGTGAAACAAAAACACTCATTTGATGTATTATTTTCTAGAATTATTTGTGCCATTTTATGGATTAATCCTGTGGTTTGGCTTTACAGAAAAGCAATCATCCAAAACTTGGAATACATAGCTGACAATGAAACTTTCTTAACTATAAACAATAAATATGCCTACCAAAAAACCCTATTAAAAGTGGTCACCAGCAACAATCAATTATCAATCAACAATCATTTTTTTCAATCATTAATCAAAAAACGAATCGTTATGTTAAACACTAATCAATCACACAAAAAGAACTCCTGGAAATATGCCCTACTACTTCCGGTTTTAGTTGCTTTTATGCTACTCTTCCAAATTGAAACAGTAGCTCAATCGAAAGATGAACCAGCGGAAAAGGTCAGTTACGTAGTTACTTCCAATTATTCATCCATTGTAACTAAAAACACAACTGACCAAGAAATTAAAGAATTAGAAAAAGCTTTTTCAGGTGAGAAGCAAAAATTAAAAATTTCAAACGTCAAACGAAACAGTAATAGTGAAATCATAGCTATCAAATTAGAATTTGATTATGGAAAAACCTATAATCGGGTTATGGAACGTAAATCGGATAAAGGAATTAATAGCATCAAAATTTATATCAATTCGGATAAAAATGATGATTTAGCTTATGGTTTTGAAGATCATATTTCAATTGCTGCTGTTGACGAAACGATTGAAATTGACGGCCTAGTCGCAAACATCACTAAATCTAAAAAGTGGAGTTTAGATTCCATGAAAAAAGATGGAAAAGAGGTCGTATTAATTGTAAATGGAAAAGTTAAAGCTCCAAAAGAGAAAGTGGAAATCAGTTTTGATGAAGAATTGGGAGACATGAAAGAGATTTCTATGAGTGAATTTGAGAAAAAATATAACAAAAAAGCGGATAAAGATAAGCTCTACTATGAAGTCAATACTTTTAAATTGCCAACAGTTAAAGGAAGTTATAACGAATTGGCTAAACCATCGCAAGAAAAAGAAAAAACCTCTTCAGGTTACAGTTTTTCATACGAAACATCTGGACCGGAGAGAAATGTAGAACTTATAAAGGAAAATAAGACGGTCGATTATAAAAAAGCATTAATTATTTATGATGGCAAAGAGATCAGTCCAACCGAGTTAGAAACTATCGATCCTAATTCTATTGCGTCAGTATCATCAATGATAGCAACAGAATATGCCTTAAAGGAATATGGTGAACGAGCAAAAAACGGGGTTGTAATTATAGAATCTCAAGCATATTTTAAAAAAAACAATCCCAATTTAAAGACAGACCTTGAAACATTCGTCTTTAAATTAGACAGTGACAATGATGGATTTGTAATAGGGAAGAATTCAACAAAAGAAGATTTGTCGTTTTACAAAACTACTTTAGCCAGGAGTAATATTTCATTTAGCTTTTCAGGTATCAAAAGAAATGATAAGGGGGAAATTACCGCAATATCCCTTACCTTTAGTAAAGATGATGTCAAAATAAAACGAAATTTTAAGTCTACAAATCCAATACCTTCACTATTTATCGGAAAGAAAAACGACAAAATCGTTATTGAAGAATCGAATTAAACTCTGAAATCCCGTTCACGCGGGATTTTTTTATATTTACAAAAAAATAAATCATGTTTCAACTTTTAGCCCAACTCAACAAAACACTTCTCCCAAGTTTTACTAAACAAGGATTAGACCTAGCCAAAGCCAAAAAATGGCAAATGGCAATCATCGGCTGGAGGTATTATGTTACTACTCGAGCCTTGGACAAAAAAAACTAATAGGTTAACGCGGCGAAGAGGTTGTAGTTTTTTATTTTTTCTCTGCCGTTCAAGAAACTCAGTTCCATTAGAAAGTTCACTTGCACAATTTCTCCACCTAACTGTTCCACCAATTCGCATACGGCTTTTGCAGTGCCACCAGTAGCTAAAACGTCATCGTGAATGAGCACCTTATCTCCTTTTTGAATAGCATCTGTATGAATTTCTAAGGCGTCGGAACCGTATTCTAAATCATAACTTGCAGAGATGGTATCAAAAGGCAACTTATTTGGTTTTCGCACCGGCACAAAACCCGCATGCAGTTTTTCTGCTAATAAAATTCCAAAGAAAAACCCACGACTTTCCACGCCAATAACCTTGTCGATGTGCACCTCTTTTAAATGAGACAGCAGTATCTCCAGACATTCCTCACGAGCTAACGGATTAATTAATAACGGAGTAATATCTTTAAAAATAATTCCCTTTTTAGGAAAATCTTGCACGATGCGAATGTACTTATTGAGGCTCATAAAAAACCGTTTTAATTTATATTTTGATTTGCAAGTTACACAAAAATACCTATATTTGCACCCGCAATAAGGCCTCGTGGCGCAACTGAATAGCGCACTTGATTACGGCTCAAGAGGTTACTGGTTTGAATCCAGTCGAGGTCACGAATAAACACTAAAATAAGAAAAAACGCCAAGCTCGCTTGAGCGTTTTTTTGTTTTTAGTGTTTTCAAAGCGGAGCTTTGCTGGATGTTGCTTGCAAAATCCAGTCGAGGTCACGAATGAATGGAAAGCCCCAGCGAAAGCTAGGGCTTTTTTTGTTTGATTTTTTAATTTTGAGCTTGCTCATAAAATTAAAAAATCAAACAAAAAAAGTTTTCAATCTTTGATTGAAAAGGCTTTTCGTTCTCAGAACGGAGCTCATTCTGGAACAACGGAGTTAATCCTTTTATACTGTTGAGCTTGCTCATAAAATTAATTTTGTATACTAAAAAAGTTCTTTCAATCAGAGATTGAAAGAACTTTTCATTTCCACTACTGAGCTCATTCTGGATCAACGGAGTTAATCCCATCGAAGGTCACGAATAAACACTTTTTATATTGGATTACTGCCAAAATAATAGTCTCTTTGTAGCATTAGTTCTAAATAAAAGCACATGGCATTAGATTACATCATCAACGAAGAAATAACCGACCGCATATTTGACAAACCCGCTATTCGATACAAAGAATTTGAAGCCTGCATTTTTAAAAACTGTGATTTTACAGTTTGCGATTTTACAGGTGTAGTATTTGTAGAATGTACCTTTTACGAATGCAATTTCAAAGAAACCAAAATCAATTTTGTTTCCCTTCGGGATGTGGAGTTTGTTGGTTGCAATTTTACCGCAGTAAATTTTGCCATGACCGATCAAGTAATTTATAATTTTAACTTCACTGATTGCCTGTTGGATTATACCCAATTCTATGCATTAAAACTTAAGAAAATGCAATTTATTAACTGCAGTATGGTAGCTGTCGATTTTATGGGAAGCGATTTAACAGAAGCTTTATTTGATAATTGCAATTTGAGAAGAGCCGTTTTTATTGACACCAATTTACAAAAAGCAGATTTTTACACCAGTTACGATTTTATTATTGATCCTGATAAAAACAAAGTAAAAAAAGCTATTTTTTCTACCGAGGGTTTAAGAGGATTAGTCGCCAAATATGATTTGGTTATCAAATAATTTATTTCCGTACAATAAATTCTACTCTACGGTTGATTGAATGTTCTACTTCGGAACAATTGTCGCCACAGTTAATTAAAGGAACTCGTTCACCAAAACCTTTTGACCGCATTCTGTTTCTTTCGATTCCATTTTCTAATAGGTATTCTAAGGTTGAATTAGCTCTGTTGTGAGACAATCGTAAATTATATGCATCCGATGCTCGGGTGTCGGTGTGGGCTCCCAACTCAATTTCCATTCGTGGGTATTTTTTCATAATGGCCACTAAAACATCCAACGTGTTTGCTGCTTCCGGTTTTATATCCCATTTATCTAAATCAAAATATATGTTTTCTAATTGAATGTAGACTAAACCATCTTCTTTCGTTACAATGATATCTTCCGCATCATCATAAGATTCAATTTCTAACTCGATTGTGAATCGAACCCGACCATCATCCGTAGTTTCAAAAATTTCAGTTTTAGAAGCATAGAAATCACGATCAGCTACAATTTTATATTTTGTATTGGGTTCAGAATTGAATACATAATCTGCATTTTCACCTACTACGAGCTGGCCGATTAACTTATCATCCATGTCATACAAGGTGACGGTCGTTCCGGGTAGTAATTCTTTGGTGTTTATGTCTCGAACATCACCTTCCACGATGAACCTACGTTCGTTTTCTTCGCGAACGAAGGAATATAAATTATCTGTTCCTTTGCGGTTAGAGGCAAAATACCCAATGCCTTCGTTGGCTTTTAACACATAGGCAAAATCATCCATTCCGGTGTTGATGGTTTCTCCTAAATTGATTGGTTTTCCGTAGACGCCATCATACGTTCGAGCCATAAAAATATCTAATCCGCCCAAGCCTTGAAGACCTTCAGAGGCGAAATAAAGTGTTTCGTCTTCCGCAATAAAAGGAAATTGTTCACGATGAATGGTGTTGATATTGTCACCTAAGTTTTGAGGTTCGCCATAACCTCCGTCTTCAAAAATGTCAACAAAATAAATATCAAACGAGCCTATAGAACCGGGACGATCACTTGAAAAATATAATTTCTTTTCATCAGGACTTAACATCGGATGCTGTGTTGAAAACTGATCGCTTGAAAAAGGCAACTCGGTTACATTTGTCCAAGCATTATTTTCGAATACGGCTTTGAAGAGTTTTACAGAAGCAAATTTTTCTTCCCCAACTTGAACTTGTACATCATTGGTACGATTAAAATACATCGTCTTGCCATCTTTGGAAAAGGTTGCTGAACTTTCATGTGTTTTTGTGTTGATGATTTCAGAAAAAGGTTTGATGTTTTCTAATATACCATCTTTAGAAACGGTTGCTTCATATAAATCGAGATATGGTCTGTCGTTCCATTTATAAAGTGGACTTTCTGTGTTTCTGAGTGAAGCAAAAACGACTTTTTCACCAAAAAAAGAAATTCCAAAATCACCTGTACTATTGCTTCGTGTCATTTGACGTACAGTGTAATTAAAAGGCACGATATTATTTAAATGCTCTCTGAATTTCTTGGTATCAACTGAATATTTTAAATATTCGCCCATGATTATATCTCCTTTTTCGAAGTCTTCAATTCCTTTCAACGCGTTGGCATATCTAAAATAATATTCAGGTTTTACACTATCTTTGTAAGTAAAAAATAAAGTTCCGTAATGCGTTGATGCAAATTTCATTTGAGCATTGTAGTAATAAGAATCAGCTAAATTTTGTAAAACTTTTTGATCATGTTTAAGCTGTTCATACATTTTTGCAGCTTCGACATAAGCTTTGTTAGCAAAAAGTTCATTCGCTTTTTTGATTGAAGGTTTCTGAGCCAGAATAAATTGGCAAACCAACAAAAAGAATAGTATATAAAAGTTGTTTCTCATCTTTATTATTTTAGAAAAATCGTGGAGATTTGTCGTAACCATTTGCTTTCCCTTTTTTATTTAAATCAAATAATAACATAATTTCATGACTTCCGGTATTGAATTTTCCTAAATTGGAAAGGGTATAATCATAAGCATATCCAATTCGTAACGAAGGTGTAATTTTGAAATTTACTAAACCACTCACAGAATCGTCCCAACGATAACCGGCACCTAGTTCAAAAACATTATTGATTAAAAAATTGGCTGTGAGATCTAACGACATTGGAGCTCCAGCAACCGCTTTAGTCATAAAAGCCGGTTTAAATTTTAAATTATCATTTAAATTAAACACATATCCACCAGTGAAAAAATAATGTATTTCCTCAACTCCTGTTGCAATAACACCATCCTGCTTTTCAAGATGTTTAGATTTTAAAAGATTTGGGCTTGACAATCCTAAATAATAATTCTCTCCAAAATAAAATGCTCCAACTCCGATATTTGGAAAAGTTTTACTCAAATTTTCAGCAAATGCAGGATCCGGTAATTCATCTGAATATATAAAACCATTAAAGTTCGTGCTGTAAAAAGTTGCTCCTCCTTTAATTCCAAAAGAAAGTTTATTAGATTCATTCAATTTTAAAACGTAAGCAAAGTCTACATAAACATTACTTTCTTTTACCACATCGTCTATTTCATCATGCACTACAGAAATTCCCATTTCTACTTTTTTAGCGATGGGTGAATGAGCAAAAAAAGTTCCGGTAGTTGGGCCTCCCTCTGAACCAACCCATTGAGCTCTATATAAGGCACCAAAATTAATGACCTCTGCATCATCTGTTGCATAACCCGGATTAATAACACTCATATTATACATATACTGCGTATATTGAGGGTCTTGTTGGGCATTTGAAACCAAGGTCACCAATAAGGTAATTAAATGAATTTTATATTTTATATGTTTTCCTATCATAACGTTATAATCTTTTATCTGCTTAAATAAACTCTACCTTGTAATGGTTTTCTACTACCATCATTAAAGTTTATAATATAGAAATATACTCCCACGGGAAGTTTATTACCGCCAATTTGAATTCCTTTATCAGAAGTTCCATCCCAATCGAGCGAATTTGCATTTCCTTTGTAAAGAATATTTCCATAACGATTGAATATTTCGAGTGTGAAATTTGGATACAATGTTCTAATATTTTTAATCTCAAAAACTTCATTGATTCCATCCCCGTTCGGAGAAAATCCATCAGGAATTACAATTTCAGTACAGTCTTTAATCACTACGATTACCTGAAGTCTTACTGCACTTTCACATCCTGTGCTTGACTGAATTGAAGCATAATAAGTTACCCCATCTACCAATAAATCTGAGTTACTGTAAGCATTACCGCTTGATGGAGCATCATACCAAATTATAGTTTCGCTTCCAATTATACCATTTGTTAAATCGGCAATTGTAGCATTATCATCTTCACAAAATGAATTTCCTCCCTCTACTAATTGAGGTGTTTCGACTTCTTCAATAGATATCGTTATGCTATTAAAGGTATTTCCTGAAACCCCACATGCATTTCCGATAATTGAATTTAATGGGTTAATTGAAATTGTAATATTTCCAAAATTATTTATAACTGAAGAAGGAATAACGAAGCTTGTTTCCCCATTTGTAAAAACAACCGGGATTGTTTCATTAAAATTTATTGCTCCAGAAATTTGATAGGTTAACTGATATGTTCCATCTGACAAATTGTTTGCATTTGAAATTAAAACTGTACCTTCAGTATTGACACATATTCCAACCATTGAAACTAATGCTTCCGTGATTGATGGTTGAGCTAATATTTCAAATGTAACTGCGACATTTGGATTTAAATTTATACAATTTGTTGCTAAATTTGAAATTGAAATTAGTGACATTGTGTAAACACCTGCTAATGGAAAAACGGATGAAGGTATAGTAAATTGTCCATTTCCGCTCACTATTGAAATAATGCCTGAATTTCCGGTTATTGGATTTGCATTAGGAATAGAATATACAAATTGGTAATTTCCATCAGTTAAATTAGTTGCTCCGGAAATTTGAACAAGTACATCATTTCCAAAACAAACATTTACAATTTGAATAGTACTATTTGAAATACTTGGTATTGGTAAAACTTCAATAGCAAAATTTAATCCGGATAATACTGTTGTACAAGTAGTATCAGAATTTGTAATAGAATTTAAAATTAAAGTAGTAATTCCTGAATTTACTAATTGTGTTGAATCTATTGTGAAATTTCCTTCACCATTTGAAGCAGTTAATAAAACTGTTTGATTTGGTAAAATATTACTACCTGTTAATGAATAATTTATTGAATAATTACCATTAGACAAATTGAATACTGTAATAGTAATACTTTCTCCTTGACAAATTGGGGTTAATACAATTACATCATCAATCGTAATGTTTGGTGATTGATTAATGGTTAATTGAACTACTTCTGAATCTGAATTACAAGTGTTTGTAACTGTATATACAAAAGTATAAGTACCGGCAATTAAATCAGTTACAGATATAATGTTAGTAATCGTATCTCCTTGACCGTTTACCCAAACTCCACCAGCTTGTTGAGTTCCATCTAATAATGTATTTAAATCGAAGTTTCCAGTTGAGTTACAAATTGTTTGAATTCCTGTAAAAGTACCTGCATTAGCAGCTAATTCAATTGTGACCGCTACTGTGGCCGTACTGTCTGCACATGGTGGAGTACCTACTATTGTATAGGTATAAGTTCCCGCTGTATCTACTGCCGGATCAAAAACACCTGTGCCACTAGCTAATGCCGGACTCCAGGTCCCGCCTGTTTCAGGGCTATTTCCTAATAAGGTGAATAAATCTATACTAGGGCTCGTAGTACATAAAGTAATACTGCCGCTAGTGCCTGC
>NZ_JBIKJL010000019.1:0-42060 GCF_044361015.1 Flavobacterium sp. | reverse complement strand
CACCTGTGCCACTGGCTAATGCCGGACTCCAGGTCCCGCCTGTTTCAGGGCTATTTCCTAATAAGGTGAATAAATCTATACTAGGGCTCGTAGTACATAAAGTAATACTGCCGCTAGTGCCTGCGTTTTTTGTAGCAATTACATTAATCGTAACCGTTGATGTTGCTATTGGACATTCCGTTGATTCTGAAACTGTATAAGTAAAAACATATGGACTTCCTGCTAAGGTTAACAAGGAAACATCAATCGTTCCTAAATTACCATTTGAAGTTAGCAATGGTCCTGACCAAACTCCTGATGAAAAAGGAGTTCCACCCAAAATATCAAAAAGATTAATTGGAGAAGTTGATAATAATTCTGTTTCACAAATATCAAAAACACCATTACTACCTGCGTTATTAAAAGGTTGGATTGTAACAGTAACTTCTAATCGTTCTAAACTTTCGCAAGGTGGGCTAACCGTAGTTGCATAATATGTTTGTCCATTAATTAAGGGCGTATCAATGTCCAATGGTAAAGCTGAAGTACTTGTAAGATACCAATTATTATTTCCAGTTGCATTTAAATTAGCAACAGTTGGAGGATTTGAAGGATTTTCACAAAAAATTTGAATTGCAGAACCCGTTGGAACAGGAACAACGCCAACACTAACAAATACTGATAGTCTAGAAGTCAAACATCCAGTGTCTGGATTAGTTTGATTTGCATAATAAATAGTATTTTGTATTAAAACAGTTGTTGATGGCAAAGGAGATCCCCCGACAGGAACATTATACCATTGCACATTATTTCCAATAGCAGATAAACTTGCAATTGTAGCTTGACTAGGAAAATCTACACATACACCTTGAAAATTTTGCCCGGTAGGTGCTGAATAAACTGTTACAACTACACGTATTCTTGTTCCACAATTTCCTGTACTATTATCCGCAAAATAATCTTCCCCATTAACTAGTCCTGTTCCAAGAGCTAAAGGAATTGTGGAAACATCTGTTTCAAACCAAGCTATACCATCACCATTATTTATTGCTTGCAAATTAGCGACAGTTGGTGATTGTATATCACAGAAAGACTGATTCAAATTAGTAACAGTTGGACATTGAGCTAACAACTCATTTCCAGTAAATAATAAAAGTAGTAGAAACGTTCTGAACAACTTACTTTTAAAAGTTGTTGAAATAGAACTTATTTTATTAAAATAACCCATAAGATATCGCGAGTTTTTTATCATTAATTGGCAATTTTAGTATCAGAATCAACATCATATTGAAGAATATAACCTCCTTTATTTGAATAACCATTATCTGAATTTTTAAAATAATGAAAAGTATAATTTAATTGTTCCGTACTATCATCTTTTGCTGTTGCTTCAAAATTTTTGTCTTGAAACAGCCTAACCAATGCATCAAAAGTTACATCAAAACCTTTAATATTTTCAGGATTTGGTTCAAAATTATAATTTCTTATGAAATCTATTTTAAAACGATTTATTTGCTCCTGGTTATTTCTTTTAGAATAGGAAGGATACAACATTTTTAATGCTTTAAATCGCATATCGGATAGACCTTCCCCACTGATATATTCTTTAGGTTGTAATAATGCCAATTGAATTTGATAGTCCTTCGATTCTTTCAATAGAATAGTAGTTGTATTTAATATTAAACCGGTTTTGTCAGTATTTAAAACAACATAATTTTTTCTGTTTAAAATTAGCTCGTTTGTAAGTGATTCAGATTCTAAAACTCCTTTACTGCTTAATTTGACAAAGCGAGCTTTAGGGAAATTTTGAAAAATAAACTCTTCATTTATAGCATTTATGGCATCGCTTACCACAATTAAATTTCCGTTTTTTTCGGCAATATAATTCAGCATCATTTGAGCTAAATCATTTTTAGAGGGAATACTAACAAACGTTGACGGATAATTTTTACTCCCCTCTTCTTGTCTATTTACTATAAATGGAATATTATTTTTTGAAGCAAAATCACCTATTTTTTCAGTGCTCCCTTTTGAAGAAAAGCATAAAATAGCTTTCGAATTTTCAACTTTATTTTTTTTAAGTGAAACTAACTCTGCCTTCATTTCCTTATTAAATTCAAGTTCAATAGTTTTTACATCAACCTGAACATTCATTCTTTTTAATGAGTCTATAGCAAATGTAGCACCAGCATAAAAATCAAATTCAGTTGATTGATTTGTACTTACCGTTTGATTTTTTATGAAATATTCATATTTTTCTGATGAAAAAGGAAGCAACATAACCACTTCTCTTTTCTCCATTTTATTTAATGTTTTAAGTAAGCCTATTTGTTCTTTTTTGTTTTTAACTTTTGACTCAACTTTGCTTTGGTTAATTTCAACATCTGGCACAACTGGTTTTGACTCCGAAACTTTATTTACAGCAGCCAATTCAGTCGTAATTTTATCGGATGGAATTTTTATTATCATTCCAATCTTTACTCCTTCTGCTAAATTAGGATTAACTTCTATTAATTTATCTTGACTCATTCCAGTCATTTTTGACAGACCAAATAAAGTTTGCTTTGGCTGAACTTCATAATCTACCCAACCAGAATCTGTACTTTGAGGAACTTCGACTTTTACAGGATTATCTTTTGACTTTACATTTTCTTGTTCCACTTTTGGAACTTCAGCCAAAACCGGCTCACTTTTAGGAACTTCTTCTTTTGATACTGCATTTGAAGACACTCCTCCTGAAACAACAATTCGTTGACCGGTTTGCAACATTTTTATTATCTGAGGATTTTTTGCTTCTAATTCTTCAATTGAAATTCCGTAGCGTTTTGACAATCCATATTTTGTTTCTCCAGCTTGTACAAGATGATAATTAGAATTCTCAGAGTTAGAAGAATTGTTTTTCTTAACCGGAATTCTCAAAGTTTGTCCACTCTTTAAAACACCATTCAAAAAATCTTTATTTGCTTCAGTTAATTCATCTACTGTTAAACCGTTTCGTTTCGAAATTCCGTAAAGGGTTTCTTGTGGGAGAACAACATAAATAATAAAATCTATAAATTGATTTACGTTTTTTGATTCCTTTAACACATAAACATCTTTTCCACCTCTGATTTCAAGTTTATGACCAGCTTGAAGTCCATTAACAATATGAGGATTTTGATTTTCTAATTGACTAATTGAAATTCCAAATCGTTTTGCTAAACCAAATTTTGTTTCCCCGGGATTTACTGTGTAAATTATTACATCATTATTTGAATTAGATGTATCCTTTTCACTCTTGGCTTCTGTCTTTTGAACTTTAGTAACCAAAGAAACGGGAATATTAATTACTTCATTTTCCTTAATTCCGTTTGCCAATTCCTGATTAAGTTTATACAAATCATTTGGTGTCACTTTATACTTTTGAGCAATAGAAATCACTGTTTCTCCTTTTAAAACGGTGTGTTTTGTAATGCCTTCCTGAGCAAATAATAGGCTCAAACAAGACTGTAGCAGTAGTATAATTAAAAAATAAAATTTTTTCATTCGATTAAATTACAATAGTAAATAAAAACTTACTTTTCTAATTTATAAATTTAAAAAAAACCTTCGAAAGTTTATGTCTTCTGAAGGTTATTTTTAAGATTGTTATTAACAATTTTTTAATACACAAAAATGGCTCTTTCACCCATAAAATCATTCACTTCATTACCAACTTCCTCAATGATTTCTTCGTTTGTAAAATTCATAATTACGCGGTCAATTAAGACAACAACGGTTTCCATATCCGCTTCAACTAAACCTCTTGTAGTAATAGCAGGAGTTCCTACTCGAATTCCCGATGTCACAAAAGGTGACTTATCATCAAATGGAACCATATTTTTGTTCACCGTAATTTCTGCTTTTACTAATGCATTTTCAGCTTCTTTTCCTGTGATGTTTTTATTTCGTAAATCAATCAACATCATGTGATTATCTGTTCCGCCTGAAATTAAATCATATCCTCTTTTGACAAATGCTTCAGCCATTGCTTTTGCATTTTTTTGCACTTGAAGTGAATATCTAAAAAACTCATCTGATAACGCTTCACCAAAAGCAACTGCCTTGGCTGCAATAATATGTTCTAGTGGACCACCTTGATTTCCCGGAAAAACTGCAGCATCTAATAACGAGGACATCATTCTGATTTCTCCTTTAAGTGTTTTTATTCCGAATGGATTTTCAAAATCTTTCCCCATCAAAATCATCCCTCCACGAGGACCACGAAGTGTTTTATGAGTAGTTGTTGTGATGATATGACAATGTGGTATCGGGTCATTTAATAAACCTTTTGCTATTAATCCGGCAGGATGAGAAATATCTGCTAAGAGTATTGCTCCAACACTGTTTGCAATTTCTCTGAATCGTTTAAAATCCATATCTCTGGAATAAGCAGATGCTCCCGCAATAATCATTTTAGGATTTTCTTTAGTTGCTATTTCCTGAATTTTATCATAATTCAAACGTCCGGTTTCCTTTTCAACTCCGTAAAAAACAGGATTGTATAATCTTCCTGAAAAATTCACCGGTGAACCATGCGTTAAATGCCCGCCATGTGACAAATCGAAACCTAGAATTTTGTCTCCCGGTTTTAAACAAGCAAAAAAGACCGCTGTATTCGCTTGTGAACCTGAATGAGGTTGGACATTAGCATATTCGGCACCAAAAAGGGCTTTTGCTCTATCTATGGCAATTTGTTCCACTTGATCCACTACTTCACAACCTCCATAATAACGCTTACCCGGATAACCTTCGGCATATTTATTTGTTAAAACAGATCCGGCAGCTTCCATCACTTGGTCACTCACAAAGTTTTCAGAGGCAATAAGTTCTAATCCGTGAATTTGTCTATCTTGCTCGTCTAAAATAAGGTCAAAAATTTGTTCGTCGCGTTGCATTTGATAATATTTCGTTAAATTGAGCTCAAAATTACAAAAATCGTTTGTTAAATTGATAGTAAATAATATATTTGGTTTATAATTTTTCAACATTAAATCAACATTTAAAAATGCCTATAACAGCTAACAACCCCAACAGAAAATCTTGGATAGAAGTACCAATCGAGAGTGATTTTCCTATTCAGAACATTCCTTTTGGCGTCTTTTTAACTAAGGATGATATTGTAACCATTGGAACAAGAATTGGTGATTGTGCTATTGATTTAGGTGCTATGCAGCAATTGAATTATTTTGAAGGTATTGATTTAACGGATGATATGTTCATGCAGGATACTTTAAATGATTTCATTTCTGACGGAAAAAAAACCTGGCGTTTAGTAAGAAACAGAATTGGAGATTTATTTGATAGCAATAACCCAAAACTAAGAGATAACAAAGAGCATAGAGATATCATCATTTTTAAAATGAATGATATAGAGATGCAACTTCCTATATTAATTGGTGATTATACTGACTTTTATTCTAGTAAAGAACACGCAACAAACGTTGGTAAAATGTTTCGTGATCCCGAGAATGCATTGTTACCAAATTGGCTTCATATTCCAGTAGGCTACCACGGAAGAAGTTCTACAATAATTCCTTCCGGAATACCTGTTCATCGTCCTATGGGTCAAACGCTTCCAAATGGAGATACCCAACCGGTTTTTGGTCCTTCAAGATTAGTTGATTTTGAATTAGAAATGGCTTTTATAACAACCGATGCTAATATAATGGGAGAAAATATTCCCGTTAATGAAGCAGAAGATTATATTTTCGGAATGGTTTTGTTGAATGATTGGAGTGCCCGGGACATTCAAAAATGGGAATATGTTCCGCTTGGTCCCTTTTTATCGAAAAATTTTGCTTCTTCTATTTCACCTTGGATTGTAACGATGGATGCCTTAGAACCTTTTAAAACAAAAGGCCCTAAACAATCTCCGGCTCCTCTTCCTTATTTGCAACAAAAAGGAAAACATGCCTTTGATATTAATTTAGAAGTTTATATCACTCCTGAAAAAACAGACTCCACTTTAGTGAGCAAATCGAATTTTAAATATATGTATTGGTCAATGGCCCAACAATTAGCTCATCATACTTCTAATGGTTGTAAAGTAAATTCCGGAGACATGATGGGAAGCGGAACAATTTCAGGTTCTACTGAAGATAGCTTTGGTTCTATGTTGGAATTAACATGGGGTGGAAAAAACCCAATAAAAATGAAAGATGGAAGTGAACGAAAATTCATAAATGACAACGATACTGTTACAATGAAGGGATATTGTCAAAATGGACAAATTAGAATTGGCTTTGGTGAAGTTAAAAGCAAGCTACTCCCCCCCTTTGTAAGACAATAATTTAAATCCGGTTTTACCGGATTTTTTTTGCTCCAGATTGTTCATGTTTATTATATTTGATTTTTATAAAAATTTGATTTCATGAAAAAAATTACGCTTCTTTTATTTTTCTACAGCATTCTCTCTTGTGGAGTAAAACAGTCTACCAACCAGCTAAATTCAGGTAATTATGACGAAGCAATTCATATTGCTGTAAATAGTTTACGAAACAATAAAAATACAAAAGGAAAACAAGATTACGTTTATATACTTGAAGAAGCATTTGCCAAAGCAAAAGAAAGAGATTTAAGAAACATCGATTCATGGTCAAAAGACGCCAATCCAACAAATTTAGAACAAATATATAATTCGTACGTTCAACTCAATCGTCGTCAAGAATTAATTAGACCTTTGCTACCCTTAAAATTACTGAAAGAAGGTAGAGACGCTTTTTTTCCTATGGACAATTATTCTACAGAAATTATTGATAGTAAAAATGCCTTGTCTAATTATTTATATACCAATTCTAAAAACTTATTACAAACAGCAAATAAAATTGAAGCTAGAAAAGTTTTCGATGATTTAAACTATTTAAACAGCATCAATCCGGGATTTAAAGATGTCAAAAAACTAATTGAAGAAGCTCAATTCAAAGGAACTGATTTTGTAAATGTTTATACAAAAAACGAAACCAACATGATGATTCCTATTCGTTTGCAAGATGATTTATTGGATTTTAGCACCTATGGTTTAAACGATAAATGGACGGTTTATCACAGCAACAGACATCAAGGAATTACTTATGATTTCGGCATCATTTTGAATTTCAGAGAAATTAACATTTCACCTGAACAAATCAAGGAAAAACAAGTGATTCAAGAAAAACAGATAAAAGATGGTGTGAAAAATCTTTTAGATGCCAACGGAAACATAGTTCGTGACAGTTTAGGAAATCCCATCAAAGTAGATAAATTCATAACTGTAAAAGGAACAGCGTATCAGTTTATACAATTCAAAGCCTGTCAAGTTACAGCAAAAGTGGATTATATTGATTTCAATAATAATCAGTTAATCAACACTTACCCACTTGCCAGTGAGTTTATTTTTGAAAATATTTATGCTACTTTTCGGGGTGATCGAAGAGCATTTGATGAACAATATATTTCGTATTTCGGTAAAAGAGCAGTTCCATTTCCATCTAACGAACAAATGGTTTTTGATACCGGTGAAGATTTGAAAGCAAAACTAAAAGAGATTATTAGTAGAAATCGAATCAGAAGATAGTTCATTTGATATGCTGACAAATGAAAATTTCTAAAACAGTTAAACAATAAATTTTTTCAATTTATTTACTTCAATTCCATCATGTGAATCATCATAAACACATTTTCCTTCTTTAATGAGAAGAATTTGTGGAGATTGATGCATCACGTCAAATCTATTAGTGATTTCATTTGAAATAGCTCTGTATTCCATTAAATCTAATAAATAAGGCTGAAGTTTTTCTTCTGAAAAATCATATTCGTTTTCAAAATTTTTCAAGGCAAAACGACTAATGCTGCATCGTGTACTGTGTTTAAAAATCAAAACTGGCTTTTGATGAGAAAGCTCGATGATTTCATTAAGTTGTCCTAAATCGGCTAATATCCTCCATCCTACTTTCGATACTTTATCTTTTTCTGAACTTCCGAATAAATTGGTTAAAAAACTCATATTTTGACACTTTTAAGACATTTTGACTTGGTTTTGAATAAGTTTTACTCAAAAAAAGACATTTTGTCTTGATTTTAGAATTGGAACAGTAGTTGACAATTATTTACCAAAGATATTGAATTAAAAGACATTTACTTGTCTGAAAATTATAAAAACACACTATATGAATTTAAAAAATTTAACCATCAAATCGCAAGAAGCTTTGCAACAAGCTCAGCAAATTGCACAAAGTTATAATCAACAACAACTAGAAAACGAACATATTTTTAAAGGAATTTTAGAAGTTGATGAAAATGTTGCTCCATTTATTTTAAAAAAAATGAATGTGAATGTAAGCTTATTTTCACAAATTTTAGATAGTACAATTCAGAGTTTGCCAAAAGTTTCCGGTGGCGAAATAATGCTTTCCCGCGAAGCCGGAACCATGTTAAACGAGGCTTCTATCATTGCCAAAAAAATGAACGATGAATATGTTTCAATCGAACATTTAATCTTAGCCATTTTTAAATCGAAAAGTAAAGTTGCTCAGATTTTAAAAGACCATGGAGTGAACGAAAAAGGCTTAGAAGCCGCTATTACTGAATTGAGAAAAGGCGAACGTGTAACATCTGCTTCTGCTGAAGAAACCTATAATTCCTTGAATAAATATGCAAAAAATCTCAACGAATTAGCCAAAACAGGTAAGCTTGACCCTGTAATTGGTCGAGATGAAGAAATCCGAAGAGTGTTGCAAATTTTATCGAGACGAACCAAAAACAATCCAATGCTTGTGGGTGAACCCGGTGTTGGCAAAACTGCCATCGCTGAAGGATTAGCGCACCGAATTGTAGATGGTGATGTGCCCGAAAATTTAAAGGACAAAATCGTTTTTTCTTTAGACATGGGAGCTTTAATTGCCGGTGCAAAATACAAAGGTGAATTTGAAGAACGTCTGAAATCAGTTGTCAAAGAAGTTATTGCCGCCGAAGGAGACATTGTATTGTTCATTGATGAAATTCACACACTGGTTGGTGCCGGTGGCGGTGAAGGGGCGATGGATGCGGCAAATATTTTAAAACCGGCCTTGGCTCGTGGTGAATTACGTGCAATTGGAGCTACCACTTTAGATGAATACCAAAAATATTTTGAAAAAGACAAAGCTCTTGAAAGACGTTTTCAAAAAATCATGGTCGATGAACCGGATACTGAAAGTGCGATTTCCATTTTGCGTGGAATCAAAGAAAAATATGAAGCTCATCATAAAGTTAGAATTAAAGATGACGCAATTATTGCAGCGGTAGAACTTTCTCAGCGATACATTACTAACCGTTTTTTACCGGATAAAGCAATTGATTTAATGGATGAGGCCGCTTCTAAACTTCGAATGGAAATCAATTCAAAACCTGAAGAATTGGATGTTTTAGATAGAAAAATAATGCAATTAGAAATTGAAATTGAAGCCATCAAACGAGAAAATGATGAAACAAAATTAAAAATTTTAGGTTTGGATTTAGCCAATTTAAAAGAAGAACGCAACGAAATTTTTGCCAAATGGAAATCAGAAAAAGATTTAGTCGATAATGTTCAAAATGTGAAACTGGAAATTGAAGATTTCAAACAAGAGGCTGAACGTGCGGAACGAGAAGGCGATTATGGAAAAGTGGCTGAAATTCGTTACGGAAAAATTAAAGAAGCACAAGAACGTTTGGACATCCTTCAAACACAATTAATTGAAAATCAGTCTGGAACTTCCCTAATAAAAGAAGAAGTTACTCTAGAAGATATTGCAGAAGTAGTTGCGAAATGGACAGGAGTTCCTGTGATGAAAATGCTACAAGGAGAACGCGAAAAATTGTTGAAGTTAGAAGATAAATTGCACCTCAGAGTTGTTGGTCAAGAAGAAGCTATTGAAGCTATTAGCGATGCCGTTCGTAGAAGTCGAGCCGGATTACAAGATATGAAAAAGCCAATTGGAACTTTTCTTTTCTTAGGAACAACAGGTGTTGGAAAAACTGAATTAGCTAAAGCATTGGCTGAATATTTATTTGACGATGAAAATGCAATGACCCGAATCGATATGAGTGAATACCAAGAACGTCATGCTGTGAGCCGATTAGTTGGTGCTCCTCCGGGTTATATAGGTTATGATGAAGGTGGTCAATTGACTGAAGCTGTGCGAAGAAAACCCTATTCTGTTATATTGCTGGATGAAATTGAAAAAGCACACCCAGATACTTTTAACATTCTACTTCAAGTTTTAGATGAGGGACGATTAACTGATAACAAAGGACGTTTGGCTGATTTTAAAAACACCATTATCATCATGACCTCCAACATGGGAAGTGCCATTATTCAGGAGAAATTTGAAAATTTAAAGGGAGGAATTGACGCTGCAACCGAAGCAGCAAAGTCAGAAGTGTTAGGGTTATTGAAACAAACCGTTCGTCCGGAGTTTATTAATCGAATTGACGAAATTGTCATGTTTACCCCTTTAACAAATGCCAACATTAGAGAGATTGTTGGGTTGCAATTAAAAAGTGTGACAAAAATGTTGGCCATCCAACACATTACATTAGATGCGACTCCAGAAGTAATCGATTATTTGGCTCAAAAAGGATATGATCCTCAGTTTGGTGCACGACCGGTAAAACGAGTAATTCAACGTGAAGTTTTAAATAAGCTTTCTAAAGAAATTTTAGGAGGAACTATAAAAACAGACAGCATCATATTATTAGATAGTTTGAATGGCGAATTAGTATTTAGAAATCAAAGTGAATTAGTGCTTTAACTATTTAAATAAACTAAAAAAGCGACCCAAATCGGGTCGCTTTCTATTTTATAACAGCATCTATTTCTATTTTTGGAAGCTGTAAACCAAACCTCCACCAAGACTGAATTGGTAAATTGATGAATAGGTACTTACACCAGCTCCTACACCTCCTGTGCCAAAAAAAACACCACCACCAACTGACTGTGCAACAGATAAAAGTTGAGCTTGCAACTTAACTCCAAATTTTGGCGTTGCCCAAACAATGGCACCTGCTTTTAAACCCCATGCAAACTTTGTAGCTCTATTATTTATATAATTATTTGGATTACCATCATTATAATCTAAATCGACGATGGCCATTCCTAGAGAACCTCCTGCAAAGCCTTCAACTTTAGAACCCGGTTTGCTAAAACTGTGATTTCCGCCTAACATTAAATAATTTATTTTTAAATCAATATCAGCATATTTACCAAAAATGCCTCCATTAAAATACTGCGTAGGAGCCGATGTGTTTTCACGAAGATAAGAAAGTTCCAAAAAAATATCTTTTCGAACTTCAAATTCAAAACCTACTCCGTAAAGCATTCCATCTTGAATAACGCCTTGGTAGTAATTACCAGAATCATAATACGAATCAAAACTATCTTCAAAAGTATAGGAACCATAAAGCGAAATTCTTTTATCGGGAGAAAAACTTTGAGCAGATAATTCCGGATAAAAAACTAATGTCAATAAGAATAAAGTAATTATTTTTTTCATTTTTTTAGATTTAAAATTTTAAGCCACAAAAATATATAATTAATTTAAGAAAATAAAATATTTATTAATTTATTAAACAATTTCTTTTATTTATGATTATATACTAATAAAATATAATTTTAATATACTAAATTAAAAGAAGTGTTTAAATACTGATTAATTTTATTATAATACCATTTTAATAGAAAATAAATTTTAAACAATTAAAAATGAAACAATTAAAAATACAATTATTATTATTTTTCATCTCTTTCACCATTTTTGCTCAATCAGAAACTGATTATTCAAGAAAATTAAATCATTCTGTTTCCGGTGAAAAAGTATATTTAGATAAAGACGTCGACATCAAACCTAAGCTTATATATGGTGAAAACGGTATGTACCGTTTCATGTCAAGAAATTTTAAATTTCCAAAAAATGAAGCTCTTGTTCCTAAAATTATTTGCAGTTTTATAGTTGAAACTGACGGAACTATTACTGACATAAAGATACTTAATAATATTCCTGAAAATTTCAGTAAAGAAGCCATTCGGGTAATGATTAAGTTTGATGAACCATGGTACCCGGCTGTAAAAGACAACAAACAAGTGCGATGTCAATATATATTACCTATAATTATTGATCGAATTTAGCAATTACTGGTTAAAGTTTGACTAAAAATTCTAACAAATTGATTGCAACTTTATAAATTTGTGAGATTATAGTAAATAGATTCTGTTTTGAAATATTTCTTGTTTTTAATTTTATTTTTTAATCTATCATTTGGTCAAAAAATAGTTTTTGAGTCGAGTGCTGATGTTGCATTTGTAAAAGCTAAAAAACTAAATAAGTTAGTTTTCATAGAATATTACAACACGGATTGCACTATCTGTATGAGCATTCAACCTTTATTTGAAAATAAGGAAATGGCTGATTTTTATAATACCAACTTTGTTAATTATAAAATAAACACCAAAGGTGGTTTAAAAGGAAAAGATAGCCTTTTCATGGCTGAAAGAAAATTAAAATTCACGGGAGTTCCTTTCTTTTTATTTTTTGATCAAGACAAGAATTTTGTGCATTATTCCGGGGCAAAAAATGATTTAGAATATCTTATAAATATTGGAAAAAAAGCTTTAAATCCTAAAGAAAGAACAGGAAGCCTTCAAACAAAATACGAAGCAGGAGACAGAAGTATCAAAACTCTTTATGCCTATTCAGATTTGATTCAACTGTATCAAAATAATGCATTAAGTAATGAAATTTCTAGTCAGCTTTTTGATGTTTTTCCCAAACAAAATTTAGCAACTAATCAAAGTTATCTGATTTTAAAAAATTCCGTCAAAAGCATTGATAACGGATTTTTTATTTATTGGTATGAAAACAGAGAAAATCTAAAAGATGTTGAAAAAGGATCACAAAAGGGTACAGAAATAAAAGCATTGGAACGTATTTTATTAGAATCTATTCAAAAACAAAAATCAACTTGGAATTTGGAAACCAATCGAAAAGTAAAAAAAATGACAATTGGATTAGTATTATCAAAAGATGGAAATGATTTTTTATGGGAAGAAGAAGCAAAAATATTAGTTGAAACTAAACAAAATGAGGAAGCAATTTCACTTATGAAAGTTCTTTTAAACGAAAGTAAAGACAATATATTTTCTTCCTTATACATTACCGATTTTTACATCAAAATAATTGAAAGTAAGCAAACCATATCAATTGTTAAAGATGAACTGGACGTTTTATCAAAATTGGAAATGGAACCTGAACAAAAAGGTGATTTGCTTTATCAACAACTTTTATGTTTAAATAAAATGGGTGATGCCAAAAAATCAATTGAATTTAAAAAATCAGTACTTGAATATTATCAACAAAATGATTTAGATTCATCTATTTTGGATAATTTATAAAAAAACACCAACCGGCACAGTTGGTGTTTTCAACTTAACAAACTAACTAGATTCTATTGCGAATAATAGATTCTGTTTATTGGAATGATTGCTCCTTTTTTTAGGATAACTTTATCATCAGTAATACCCCAAATAGTAGTTTCTACCATTTTTTTAGAAGTACTGTCTTCAAAATAGATTTTTGTTTTAATATGTTCAATATTTCCTAGAGCTAAAGCTCTTGTTAATCCGGCAATGCGGTGTCTTTTTAGCTCTTTGCTTTCTAAAACATCTAGTTTTGGAAAACTCAGCGAATGAATCAATTCTTTCTCTATTGATTCAAAGAAAGTGGGCATAGTTTTCTTCATATAATAGCAATTTAGTTATAAAACTTAAACGTTCTATAAATTCTATTAATTGGAATTCCAATACCATGTGTTAATATCACGCGTTTGTTTGTGACACCACATACTTTTGCTTCTACAACTTTTTTAGAAAGATTATCTTCAAAGTATATCTTGATTTTAAAATAATCAAGATTGCCAAATGACAAAGCCAATTTCAACTCGGAAATACGTTGAAGAATTGCTTCATTTTTACTTAATACATCAGACTTAGGAAACACGAGAGAAGAAATTTTCTCGTTTTCAATGGATTCATAAAGAGTCGCCATAGTGCTAAATTTAGGTTAATAATAGATTTAAGGGGACTCAAATTTAACATAATATTTTAAATATCAACATTTTTTTTGATTTTTTTTGATTATTTTCAAAATAATATTGAAATGTGTATTGAATAGTTGATTTAATTATTATGTAAAATATCAATTAGTATTAAAAATTTCAAATTATTATTTTGCAGAAAATATCGTTCGATTAATACTAATTTTTAGAAAATAAAAATCCCTTGAGTATTCCTCAAAGGATTTGTTTCGTCGGGATGACTGGATTCGAACCAGCGACCCCTAGCACCCCATGCTAGTAAGCTACCAGGCTGCTCTACATCCCGAATAGTGAGGGCAAATGTAATTCATTGTACTATATATCACAAAATAATAGGGATGAAATTATTAATTTAACCCGTTGGGTGTAGTTAAATGATTTGATTTTTGATATTGTTTATTGGTCAATTTATTGATATATTTAACTAGAGTTAATGCTGTTATTTTGGCTAAAATTCGAGTTTTAAATCCTTCAAAAGTTTTAGCATAATTTCTTCTAATTAAAAATTGGTCACATAATTGAGAGAATAATGTCTCTATTCTTTTTCTGGATTTTCTGAAAACATACGGTTGTGGTTTATAATTCACTTGATTCATTCTTTTTGGTGTTTCCAATTTAATATTTGCTGATTGGAATAAATCCAGTTGTATGCTATCAGACAGATAGCCTCTATCTCCAAGCAAGACACAATCAGACATTTGCTGTTTTATGTTTTTCAAAAAATGAATATCATGAACTTCCGCTTTTGTAATGTCTAACGAATGGAAAACACCAGTAACAGAACAAACGCCATGAAGTTTGTACCCATAAAACAAATTGTTATGTGAAGCACAAAATCATTTTGATGGAGCCGTTTCAAAATCATTTTTACAGATTTTTATCCTGTTATGTCGTGAAAATTTACAAATCTCTAAAGGCATACTGTCAACAATAAAGTAGTCTTCAAAACACTTAAATTTAGCAGCTAACTCTGTTCTAATTTGTTCAGAAAACAAAAACAGCTTTTTACGTCTTTTATTAAATTGACTACGCTCAATTAAATTGGAAATTTCACCTGGAAGTAGCTGTTTGAAAAGTGAATTTTCACTGTCAATTGACATAAATTCTGCAGTCAAACTCAAGGCAACTACTTCTATATCAGACATTTTTTGCTTTCTGCCAATTCCTAATTTAAAATCTAACTCAAAATTCAAAGAACTTATAACTTCTAATACTCTAAAATAATTTTTAACTATATTTATAATAAATGTTGGTTGTTTTTCGACTTCAAGATACTGATTTTCAGCATCTTGACCAACATTTATTCAATTTATTTTACTTCAAATAATTTCACCCAACGGGTTTTCTAGTATAATAAATTTTTAAATAATCCTCATTTTTGTTCATACATTTGCAACATTATGCAAAGAATGATAAACATACTGAATAAAAGAGCCAAATTTGATTACGAATTTTTGGAGAAATATGATGCCGGAATTGTTTTAACCGGAACAGAAATTAAATCTATAAGATTCGGAAAAGCTTCAATCACAGAAAGTTTTTGCGAATTTCACGATGGTGAATTATTTGTAATTAATTCACAAGTTGAGGAATATTTATATGGCACTCATTATAATCACAAAGCTAAAAGTGAACGTAAACTTTTATTAAACAAAAAAGAATTAAAAAGTTTAGAAAAAAGTATGCAAAATAAAGGCCTAACAATCATTCCTTTGCGATTATATGTCAACGAAAAAGGATATGCCAAAATGGAAATTGCTTTATGCAGAGGTAAAAAGACCTATGATAAAAGAGAAACCATAAAAGACAGAGATACCAAGCGTGAAATTGATAGAATGAAAAAAAGTTTTTAACGCACTTTTTTAAAAGTCTATCTGATTATTCTAATTTTATTTCTATTTTTAAACAATAATAAACTTTTCAAAATAATTTTATGAAAAAAATTCTGGGATTTATAGCATTTTCTTTTTTACTTTCTTGTAGTAGTAGTAACACAACCATTGTTAACAGTTGGAGAGATCCAAACACATCGTTAGTCAGTGAACAATTTAAAAAAGTATTAGTAGTTGCACTTTTGAAAGATGATGTTACCAGAAGAGTTGTAGAGACTAAATTCCAAGAATATAATCCAGGATTTAAACCCTCCTACAATTTTTTGCATAAAGGAAACAAGGATATGACACAAGAGATGTTAATTAAACTTTTAAATTTAGAAAAATTTGATGGCGTTGTGACATTGCGATTAGTAGACACACGTGTAGAAACAGATTATGTTGCAGGAATGAACACTTCATTGTATTATGGTAATCCTTATTACAACAGTTATGGTACCATGTTTGGTGGTTGGTATGGCTATTATTCACCTTATTATTACGATCCTGGTTATTATGTTGAAAACACCTATTATTTTATAGAAACCAATATCTTTTCATTAAAAAATAATAATTTAATTTGGTCAGGAACAACAAAATCATCTAATGTATCCGGTCATATTGACGAAACAGCCGGAAATATTATAAATGAAATTGTTACTCAAATGAGAAAAGACGGTTCATTGCCTCCAAAAAAATAAAAGTTCAAAAAGTAATAGTTTCGCAAGTAATTTAAAAAGTTACTTGCGATTTTTTTGTGCGTCCAGCATATGTGACTATTTTTGTAATGACATTAATGTGATGAAAAATTTATTAAAAAATGCTCGTGAACAAAAGAATCTAAAAACTCGTGAAGTAGCAAAACTTTTGGGGATAGATCAAGCATTGATTAGTAAATTTGAAAATGGTACAAGGAAACCAACTCGTGAACAAATTGCCAAATTAGCTTCTATTTTAAAGATAGATTATGAAACCTTGATGATTGTTTGGTTAAAAGAAAAAATTTTATATGAAATTGGTTCTGATGAGTTGGCCTTAAAAGCCATACAAGTAGCTGAAGAACATATCAAAAATAATCTCTCTTTTAATCGAAAGGAAATTTCAAATTCATTGCAACTAGTTCTAAATGAAATTGATGGTTTAAAGAAATTTTTAGATCAAAAAAGAAGTAATGATCGTCTTAGAATTGCACAAGCTCTTGAGTTGGAATATACTTTTGAAAGTAATCGAATTGAAGGAAACACATTGACTTTGCGTGAAACCGAATTAGTTATCAACGAAGGTTTAACCGTTTCCGGAAAAAGCATGCGTGAACATTTAGAAGCAATTAATCATAAAGAAGCCATCGGATATATCAAGCAATTGATAGAAAGAGGCTTTCCGTTTAATGAACGAGAATTGCTTTCTATTCACAATTTGATTCTTCGTGGTATTAATCCGGAAGATGCCGGAAGTTATCGCAGGGTGCAAGTAATTATTACCGGAAGTCAAAACATGCCATCTCAACCCTATTTGATTCTCAAAGAAATGGAAGATTATTTTATTTGGTATGAAAGTCAAAAAAACAAATTACATCCGTTAATTTTAGCTGCAGAAATGCACCAAAGGTTAGTCAATATCCATCCTTTTATTGAAGGAAATGGAAGAACTTCCCGTTTAGTCATGAACTTAATTTTACTACAACATGGTTATGTTATAGCCAATATTAAAGGTAATTATGATAATCGAATGAAGTATTACAATGCCTTAGAATCTGCTCAAACAAAAAAAAATAAAGAAGACTTCTTACTCTTTATTGCACAGCTTGAAAAAGAAAGTTTAGAACGATATTTAAGCATTATTAATCATCTATAAACTACCTAAACTACTAGAGTTGTGTGTTTATTTTTTTATTAGTTTCTTAAATTGTATTTGATTTTCTTCCTCTATTTGAATAGTATAAATTCCCGAATTTAATTGACTTGTTTCAATAAATTCTTCACTGATTACTTGAGTTTGCAAAACTAATCTTCCTTGTAAATCAAATATTAAAATTTTAGCTAAAGTAATTCCTTCTACAAAAAAACGATTTGAAAATGGATTTGGAATTACCTTAAAATCATACTTTTTAAAATCAAATAATGATAAAGCACAATCAATTGGTGTACCAACAACAGAGTCAAATACACCATTATTCACCGACCAATTTTCCCAACTACCACCTGAATTATTGCCATTATACCAATTACTCAAATCAAAAAAGTGACTCCCATTCATAGTACCGGGAACTTTATACACTTTAAGGGCCTGACCATTATAATTCCATGTCAAAGGTTGATTAGCCTGAATATTTTCTATTGGATTCGGATTACTGCAATTGGCTTGAACAAAATAGGCAAACTCTTGATAAGCCGGATAATCGCCAAAAACCTGAGCTTTACCATTTTCATCAATACAAATGGCTACGTATTCATTAGCGGCAATTCCTTTTACATTTACATTTAAATCATTTTTTAATCTTGCAATAAATGTACTTTGTCTTCCTCTTCTATCAGGATTATCATAATGTGTATCGGTAATTACATCGTTTAAAAAAGGAACGGATAAAAAATCATCATATCCAATTGTTACATTAGGATGATACGGATTATTCATTGCTTGTGCAGATGTTATTGAACCGTTTTGAGCATTAAAATATTTACCGCTCAAAATCGCCATTCCAGCACTTGTTCCGCCAATAGGGGCATTTTTTATATTGATGTGTTGATTTAACAGATCCTCAAGTGCATTGTCTTTAAAAAATGATACATAATTCCATTGGTCACCACCAGCAAACCATAACATTTCTGCATTCGCCACTTTATTTAACACATAAGGATTTGTAGCACCGGCTACTGATGTAATAACCAATGTTTCTACAGAATTAACTACCACTCCTAATTCTGAAAATAAATAATTATTATATCCATTACTACCTGAACTTCTCAAAATTACAACATCACCGCCATTAGCCTTTTGTAAAAGCCACTTCATAGCTTCATCATGTTCAGAAGCTCCACCCATCAAACAAACTCCAAATTGAGTTTGCGTGGTAATATTAGTTGAATTTCCGGTAAAATAACTAGTGTATCCTTGAGCATTCAAGAACATAGAAAAGAATAAAAAGAATATTTTTTTTAGCATAAATTTTATTTTATAAAAACAAGAAAATTAATCTAATTCTTATCTTCTAACAGAGGAACAAATCGAAATTCACCATGTTCATGTTTTTCAAATTGTGTTTCATTTTTTCGAATTAACAAAGTCATTATCTGCTCGTTTTTTCCCAAAGGAATAACTAATCTTCCACCAATTTTTAACTGTTCCATCAATGGTTTGGGAATTGTTGGAGCTCCGGCAGTAACAATAATGCTATCAAAAGGAGCATAATCAGGTAATCCTTTGTATCCATCACCAAATGATAAATGTTTGGTTCTGATTCCTAATTTTGGTAATAATAATGATGTTTTTTTAAACAGTTCCAATTGTCTTTCTATAGAATATACTTTAGCTCCCATACTACATAAAACTGCCGTTTGGTAACCAGAACCTGTTCCAATTTCTAATACTTTATCTCCCTTTTTTACTTCTAATAATTGCGTTTGAAAAGCAACAGTATAAGGTTGCGAAATGGTTTGCCCTGCACTTATCGGAAAAGCTTTGTCTTGGTAAGCATATTGTTCAAAACCTGAATCTAAAAATAAATGACGAGGGATTTTTTGTATTGCCTCCAGCACGTTTTTATCAACTATTCCTTTTCCTTCCAATAGCTTGACCAACTGATTTCGAAGTCCTTGATGTTTAGAAGTGTCTTTCAATTTTGGTAATCTTTATTTTGGTAAAAATAGTGGTAAAAAATCCAATTTACAATATCTAAAGTTGAAGAATAAATATTTATAACCTTCTTAGCAATTTGAAGTTTTTAAACATTGTATTTTCTCATATTATTACTATTTTTGATAAAATTTACTTTTATGCTAAAAATTGGCGTTTTAGGTGCCGGTCACCTTGGAAAAATACACTTACGATTACTCAAACAATCCTCAAAATACGAATTAGTTGGCTTTTATGATGAAAATCAAGAAAACGGAGCAAAAATAGCAGCCGAATTTGGATATAAACAATTTGACACAATTGCTAAATTAATTCATGCGGTGGATGTAATTGATATTGTAACTCCTACCCTTTCCCACTACAAGTGTGCTAAAGTTTCAATTAAATCTGGCAAACATGTTTTTGTAGAAAAACCTATTGCTACAACTGTTGAGGAAGCTGAAGAAATCATTGCTTTAGCAAAAGAAAATCATGTTAAAGGTCAGGTGGGACATGTAGAACGATTTAATCCTGCGTTTATAGCTGTAAAAAATCAAATTCACAATCCGATGTTCATTGAAACTCATCGTTTGGCCGAATTTAATCCTCGTGGAACGGATGTTCCTGTAGTTTTAGATTTAATGATTCACGATATTGATGCTATTTTAAGTGTGGTGAAATCAAAAGTAAAAGCCGTTCATGCGAGTGGTGTTCCCGTTTTAAGTCAGTCTCCCGACATCGCCAATGCTCGAATTGAATTTGAAAATGGCTGTGTTGCCAATGTCACTTCGAGTCGGATTTCGATGAAAAACATGCGGAAATCACGTTTTTTTCAAAAAGACGCTTACATCTCTGTCGATTATTTAGACAAAGTGTGTGAAGTGGTAAAAATGAAAGACGCACCGGAAGTCCCAGGTGATTTTGACATGATTTTACAAAATGCGGAAGGAATCAAAAAACAAATTTATTTTGACAATCCCGAAGTTTCTTTGAATAACGCTATTTTGGATGAATTGGAAACTTTTGCGGATGCGATAAATAACAATTCTACTCCGGTTGTGACGTTGGAAGATGGAACGGAAGCTCTGCGAGTGGCGTATATGATTATTGATTCGATGGAAAGGTAATTTGTTTCAAGTTTCAGGTTTCAAGTTGTTGCGAAACCTAAAACTTGACTCAATACGAAGCCTAACAAGGCAAAGCCAAACTTGAAACCTGAAACACTATATGTCTTTATCCAATAGTTTACTACTTGAAATAAAAACTTTAATAGCTCAAGCTAAAGAAGGTGCAATTCGTTCGGTAGATCATCATCGAACGGTCATGTATTGGCATATTGGCGAACGTATTTTCAATGAAGAACAACAGGGAAAAGAGAGAGCGGATTATGGAAATTATTTGATTAAATATCTTTCGGAACAGCTGCAACCTGAATATGGTAGTGGATTTTCAGTAAGACAATTAGAACGTTACAGGCAATTTTACAGAATATTTCCAATTGCGTCCACACTGCGGACGCAATTGAGTTGGTCGCATTACAAATTACTGTTAAGTATTGACAATGAAGACAAAAGAGAATATTATATAGCTGAAACAGCAAAAAACAATTGGTCGGTTCGCCAAGTGGAAAGGCAAATAAATAGTCAATTATTTGAACGACTATTGTTGAGTAATGACAAAGAAAGTGTTTTGGCAGTTGCTCGAAATGAAGTGATCCCAACCCATCCAAATGAAATCATCAAAGATCCTTTAATATTAGAATTCTTAGGATTAAAACGTGAAAGTGCTTATTATGAAAAAGATTTTGAACAAGCTATTATTACGAATCTCCAAGATTTTTTATTAGAATTAGGTAATGGATTTTCATTTGTTGCTCGTCAAAAACGAATTCATTTAGAAGGTGATGAGTTTTTTATCGATTTAGTTTTTTACAATCGTTTGTTGCAATGCTTCGTTTTATTTGAAATTAAAACACATAAATTAACGCATGAAGATTTAGGTCAACTTCAAATGTATGTTAACTACTATGACCGCGTTGAAAAAGTAGCTCACGAAAAACACACGATTGGAATTTTGCTTTGTGCTGATAAAAATAATGCCGTTGTAAAATACTCATTGCCAGAAAAAAACAATTCTATTTTAGCTAGCCAATATCAACTATATCTTCCATCTGAAGAACAATTATTGAAAGAAATTAGACGAGAAATAAACATATTAAATCAAAATAACTAACTTCAAGTACTTGAAACTTGAAACTTGAAACTTGAAACTAAATAACAAATGAAAACAATCGCAGTAATCGGAGCAGGAACCATGGGTAATGGAATCGCTCACACCTTTGCTCAAAGCGGATTTAAAGTAAAATTAATTGATAAATTTGAAAAATCGTTAGAAAAAGGTATCGCAACTATTGCTTCCAACTTGGATAGAATGGTAGCAAAAGGCACTATTTCTGAAGATGACAAACACCAAACCATTTCAAACATTATAACTTATACCGACATTAATGACGGAGTTGTAGGTTGTGATTTAGTTGTGGAAGCGGCCACTGAAAATGTAGGCTTAAAAATGACAATTTTTAAACAACTAAGTGATGTTTGTGATCACAATGTGATTTTGGCAACGAATACTTCATCCATATCCATCACACAAATTGCAGCTCAAGTGGTTCATCCGGAACGAGTAATTGGTATGCATTTTATGAACCCGGTGCCGATTATGAAATTGGTTGAAATTATTCGCGGGTATAATACCTCGGATGAAGTGACTAAAATCATCATGGATTTATCAGTCAAATTAGGCAAAGTACCTACAGAAGTAAATGACTATCCTGGTTTTGTGGCTAATCGAATTTTAATGCCGATGATTAATGAATCCATTGAAACATTGTATAACGGAGTTGCTGGAGTTCAAGAAATTGACACGGTGATGAAATTAGGAATGGCTCACCCAATGGGACCTTTGCAATTGGCTGATTTTATTGGCTTAGATGTTTGTCTTTCCATCTTGAATGTGATGTACGACGGTTTCAAAAATCCAAAATATGCTCCTTGCCCACTATTAGTAAATATGGTGATGGCCGGAAAACTAGGGGTGAAATCCGGTGAAGGTTTTTATGATTATTCGGAGAGCAAGAAAGCGGAGAAAGTTTCGAAACAATGTAAATAAAGTAATCAGTGTTCAGTAATTAGTTGGCAGTTACTGAACACTTAAAACTGCCAACTGAACACTTTTATTTAATGAGTAAAATAATCCCCTTTAAAGCCGTTCGTCCCACACCGGACAAAGTCGCTTTAGTTACTTGTAGAAATTATGACGATTACAGTCAGACCGAATTGGCTTCGTGGCTGAATTTTAATCCGTACTCATTTTTACATGTGATTCATCCGGCATATGTGCATTCGCAAAAAATCACATTGGACAAACGTTTCAAAGGTGTAGCTCATAAATACCAGGATTTTAAAGCCGATGGAATTTTTATAGAAGAAGATCAACCCGTTTTCTTTCTGTATGAAATTCAAACTAAAACCAATGTATTTACCGGAATTGTTGCGGGAACATCCATTGAAGATTACAAAAACAATGTGATTAAAAAACACGAAGATACCTTGCAATATCGGGTGGAATTATTCAAAGATTATTTGCATCAAACCGGTTTTAATACCGAACCTGTTTTGATTACCTATCCAGATAATCCATCGATTAACCAATGGATTGAAGAAAAGAAAAAAAGTCAGCCCATCTACAATTATTCCACAACCAATAAAGAAAAGCACCAGCTTTGGAAAATTGAAAGTGCCGAAGAAATTCAGTGGTTGCAAAAACAATTTGAATTGATTCCAGAATTATACATTGCCGACGGTCATCATCGTTCGGCTTCAGCTGAATTATTATATGACCAAGACAAGCATTTGGGCAACGAAAACTTGAACTATTTCATGAGTTTTTTAATTGCTGAAAGTAATGTCAAAATTTTCGAATTCAATCGAATTATTCGTGATTTAAACGGGTATGAAACAATTGATTTCTTATTGAAATTAGAAGAACATTTCATCATTAAAAACAAAGAACAAGAATTGTGGAAGCCACAAAGTAAGTTTGAATTTGGCATGTATTTAGATGGTAATTTTTACGCACTTTTTTACAAGCAAGAAACTAAAAATCCAACTATTTTAGAAAACTTAGATGCTCAAATTTTATACAACAAAGTTTTGCAACCGCTGCTTGGAATTGACGATTTGCGTAACGACGAACGTATTGAATACATTCCCGGAAAGCAATCTATTTTAACACTCAAGGAATTGATTGATGAAGGCGAATTTGAAGTCGGTTTTATGCTTTATCCTTCGGATATTTCGGAGATTAAAGCATTGGCTGACAATCATTTGATTATGCCACCGAAGAGTACCTATATTGAACCGAAGTTTAGAAGTGGGTTGATGGTGTATGAATTGTGAAAAGAGGGAAGAGGGAAGATGGAAGATGGAAGATTAGAAGATAGAATTTAGAGAAAAAAAACAGACGCATTCTTTGTCATTTCGACAAAGGAGAAATCACACAAATATTTAAAATGCCAGTAGATAACCCACCTGTGATTGATTTTATAAGTATAACTATATATGCAAATAAAAATCACAGTTTAAGTAAAGCATCATTTATATAAGTGCTTTTCTAATTTTTAAAATTTCTTAAATCTGTGTTCTAATAAAAGCAATAAAATGTCAATAGCAAATAATTTAGCAAAGATAAAATCCGCTCTTCCGCCACACGTAACTTTAGTAGCCGTTTCCAAAACAAAACCGGTAACTGATTTGATGGAAGCCTATAACGCCGGTCAACGCATTTTTGGCGAAAACAAAATCCAAGAAATGACCGAAAAATGGCAACAAATGCCAAAAGATATTCAATGGCATATGATTGGTCATGTGCAATCGAATAAGGTGAAATATATGATTCCGTATGTCAGTTTAATTCATGGCGTGGATAGTTTGAAATTGCTCATAGAAATCAATCGATTAGCCGCAAAATGGCGGAAAAAAGTCGATTGTTTGTTGCAAATTCACATTGCCGAAGAAGAAACGAAATTTGGTTTGGATGAAAATGAATTAGAAGAGATGCTGAAACAAGTTCAGCATGACAAAGACCAGTTTGTAAATATCAAAATTGTCGGTCTGATGGGAATGGCAACATTTACTGACGATCAAACACAAATAAAAAGAGAGTTTTTACATTTAAAAGCTATTTTTGATAAACACAGTCAAATGAAAACTGACAACTGCCATCTGACAACGTTATCCATGGGCATGAGTGGCGATTATCAACTTGCCATTGAATGCGGAAGTAACATGATTCGGATTGGAAGTAGTATCTTTGGCGACAGGAGCTCCCTAACCCCTGAAGGGGGAATAGAGTAGGAACTGTTAAAATAGTAGGCATGAAAAGAGAAAAGAAAATAATTAGTAATAGTAATTCCCCCTTCGGGGGTTAGGGGGCTGATGTACGCAATTTTAGACATAGAAACCACCGGAGGTCAATACAACGAAGAAGGAATTACCGAAATAGCCATTTATAAATTTGATGGTCATGAGGTGATTGATCAATTCATTAGTTTGGTGAATCCTGAAAAACCTATTCAGCCTTTTGTGGTGAAATTAACCGGAATCAACAACGCCATGTTGCGGTCGGCTCCCAAATTTTATGAAGTAGCTAAGCGTATCATTGAAATGACCGAAGGTTGTATTGTTGTGGCTCACAATGCTTCTTTTGATTATCGAATTTTGCAAACTGAATTTAGAAGATTGGGATTTCAATTTCATAAACAAACACTTTGCACGGTTGAATTATCAAAAAAATTGTTACCCGGACATGAATCATATAGTTTAGGGAAATTGGTTCGTGCACTGGGAATTCCGATGGCCGACCGACATCGAGCAAGTGGCGATGCGATGGCAACAGTGAAATTATTCAAAATGCTTTTGACTCAAGATATTGAAAAAGAAATTGTCAAAAGCATGGTGAAAACCGAAATTAAATCGGGTATGTCACCGAAATTATTAGACATTGTTGAAAATTTGCCTTCCAAAACCGGGATTTATTACATCCATAATGAAAAAGGTGATTTAATTTACATCGGAAAAAGTAAAAACATAAAAAAGAGGGTCAATCAACATTTTACAGGCACTTCCCGTAAATGCAAAAAAATTCAATTAGAAGTTTTTGCGGTAACATTTGAAGAAACCGGAAGTGAACTAATTGCTTTATTGAAAGAAAGTGAAGAAATTAAAATCAATAAACCCATTTACAATCGAGCTCAACGCAAAACCATTTTCCAGTGGGCTTTGTATGCACAAAAAGATGAAAACGGCTATTTGGCATTAAAACTGCAAAAAGCGGATGGTCGCAAAAAAGAAATTACCTCTTTTAGCTCCATTCAAGAAGGAAAAAATGCATTATTTAAATTCACTGACCAATTCAATCTTTGCCAAAAAATTAATGGTTTGTATGACACAAAAAATGCCTGTTTTAAATACAAAATAAAAGAATGCGACGGTGCTTGCGTAGGAGTAATTTCGCCGGAAGAATACAATGAACGAGTGCAGGAGTTTATTGAAACTAACTTATTTGAAAACGAAAATATGGTAATTATCGACCGCGGTAGAACCCTCCAAGAACGTTCGGCGGTATTAATTGAAGGCGGTATTTACAAAGGTTACTGTTTTTACGATTTGAACTATCAAATTACCAATACAGATGTGCTCAACAACATTATCATTCACATGCAAAATAATCGGGATACCCGAAATATCATTAAAGCCTATTTAAGAAAACATAAAGTAATGAAAATTGTAAAATTTTAGTTTATATTAGCACTAAAGTTGATAAAAGGCTCATGAATTCAGTAAAATCATCTTGGGAAATTTTCAGACAAAAAACTCATATCATTATTTATGGGACAAATACTGTTGCCGGAAGATTATTCGACTTGATTTTATTGGGAATTATACTTTTGAGTGTTTTATTGGTAATGCTAGAAACCGTTGAAGGAATCGATTTAAAATTCCATGAGCAATTGGTTTTTTTGGAATGGGTCATTACTATATTTTTTACCATTGAATATATCCTAAGAATTATCACCATCAATAAACCGATTAAATATATTTTAAGCTTTTATGGAATTATTGATTTGATTGCAACGCTTCCCATGTATCTTTCTTTTTTCTTTGCCGGTACAAGTATTTTTACAACAATAAGAGCGTTACGATTACTCCGACTTTTCAAAATCCTCAATCACCCGCAGTTTTCGGGCCAATCAGTACATTTAAGGGAGTCTATCATTGCAAGTAGAGGCAAAATACTAGTATTTATGTATTTTGTACTGATTAGTTGCATAATCATTGGTTCTGTTATGTATGTGGTAGAAGGCAAAGAAGCAGGTTTTACAAGTATTCCAACGAGCATCTATTGGTGTATCGTTACGTTAACTACAGTAGGTTATGGAGATATTTCACCGATCACTCCGTTAGGTCAATTTATTGCCTCGCTGGTAATGATTATGGGTTATGGAATCATTGCAGTTCCCACAGGAATAGTTACTGCTGAATTAGCTAAAAACACAACTCCCAAAATGCCTCTGCCAAACAAATTACATTGCTTTGAATGTGGGTCGGAAACACACTTATCCGACGCAAAATATTGTCAGAACTGCGGACATTCGTTAGATGAAAACTAATTACTTGATTACAATTGTTGGTCCAACCGCCATCGGAAAAACGGCTTTGAGTATTACTTTGTCCAAACATTTTGGCTGCGACATTATTTCCTGCGACAGCAGACAGTTTTTCAAAGAGATGAAAATTGGCACCGCTGTTCCTTCTGATGAAGAATTGAAAGCTGCACCACATCATTTCATTCAAAACAAATCGGTTTTCGAAAATTATTCCGTAGGTGATTTTGAACGAGAAGCACTTTTGAAACTGGATGAATTGTTTCAAAAAAACAACATCCAAATCATGGTGGGCGGTTCAGGGTTATATGTGGATGCTGTTTTGCGAGGTTTTGATGATTTTCCGGATATAGCATCCTCCATTCGTGAAGAAATTAGAAGAAATTATGAAGAAAAAGGATTGGAATTTTTACAACAAAAATTGCAAGAATTAGATGCATATTATTTTGAAAAACTAAGTTCTGAAAATCCGCAGACCTTACAAAATCCGCAACGCATGATGCGATTTGTCGAAGTTTCTTTGGGAACCGGCAAACCCTATTCTTCTTTTTTAAATCAGAAGCAAAGTACACGGAATTTCACGCCGATTATCATCGGATTGGAAGCCAATCGGGAAATCATGTATGAACGTATCAATCGAAGAGTCGACCTCATGATGCAGGACGGATTGTTGGAAGAAGTGAAAAATTTACATCCCAACAAAAATTTGAATGCCTTACAAACCGTTGGCTATCGAGAACTATTTGATTATTTGGATGGCAAAACGAACGTAGAGTTTGCCATTGAAGAAATTAAAAAAAATACACGCCGATTTGCTAAACGTCAACTCACTTGGTTTAAGCGAACGGAAAACGTGGCATGGTTTGATTTTGAAACTGCAAATTCGGTAGTTATGAACTATGTCAATAATTCCATAAAATAAAAAAATCACACAACCTTTTTACTACTATTACATCTGAAACAAAGCCTTACAGATGAAAAAAATAGTTTTACTTTTTGCATTGATCCCCTTTTTATTTGCTTTTCAATGTGATCCTGAACCGGGACCTTGTGGCGAATATATTGAATTTGAAAAACGAGATTTGATTACAATTGAAAACCAACAAACCACCTATCAAGTTGGCGATTTAATTTGGCTTTCGTCAATTGTGGACAGATTTCAGGTAAACCCAATAACAGAAACTACCTATGATTTGTTTTCTTCTGATCAGAAATTAGCTTATTATTTAGGATTTAGTAAAACATCACTTTACAATGGTTCGATTTTTCTTAACATAAATGAAAACACAACCGTAATGGAAGAAGGAGAACTAGATTGGAACACCATTATTTTAACAAAAAACAATGAGCAATTCAAAAGTAAAATCGGAATCAAACTTTTAGAACCGGGAACTTATTCATTACTTATATACAATGTTTCTTCTTTTAATCGAGACCGGATAGGTTGCAATTTCACCACCTATTCAATGCCAACAGATTTTAATGGAATGGATAGTAAAGTGTTTACTTTTATAGTGGAGTAAATTCAAACATAAAAAAATGGCCATCTCACCAAATTTCACTTCTGTATATTCCAAAGACTGGGAAATTAATTTCATTCAATGTTATCCCAACGGACAATTGAAACATACGGAACTGTGCAATATCTTGCAACTAACTGCCGGCTTTCATGCAGAAATGGGCGGATTGAGTTTTAGTGATATGCAAGTTCACAACCAAGCTTGGGTTTTGAGTAGAATGCGAGTGGAGGTAACTGAATTACCCAAATGGCGAGATCGTGTCACAGTAAAAACTTGGATTGTGGATATGCAGGGTTCGCGTTCAGTGAGAGCTTTAGAATTGTATGTAGGAGATAAAAAAATGGTCAGCTCACTTACCTATTGGGTTGTTTTAAATACCGAATTGCGAAAACCGGAAACTTTGGCCTTGCCTTTTGAACACTTTGAAGTGTATCCTAAAAATGTCCCCACCGAAAAATCTTTTTCAAAAATCAACTTGCATGTAGCAACTACGTTTCTAAAAAACAAAGAGGTTCTCTTGTCTGATTTAGACATTGTCAATCATGCCAATAATGTGAAATATTTAGAATGGTGTTTGGATTGTATTCACCCAAACATTTTACTCAAAAATGGCATCAATGCATTTGATATGAATTTTTTAAGAGAATTACATTGGCATGATGAAGTTGAATTAGTATCATCTATGGAAGAAATTCCAAATTTCATTTCAGTGATAAAAAATGACAAATACTGTTTTGCTCTTTTTTTGGAATATAACCCATAGTTCATTATAAAACAAAAAAAAGCCTCTTTTCAGAGGCATTAAAAATTTATATAGATTTATTTTTAATAACTAATCGGAAACCTTCTCCATGAATATTAAGAATTTCTACATCCGGATCCATTTTAAGGTATTTTCTTAATTTGGCAATATAAACATCCATACTTCTAGAAGTAAAATAGTTATCGTCTCTCCAAATTTTTGTTAAAGCCAATTCTCTTGGCATCAAATCATTTTCGTGAAGAGCCAACATTTTTAGCAATTCATTTTCTTTAGGTGACAATTTAATTGGTTCTTGATTGCCAAAAGTTAAGAAGCGCAACTTAGAATTCAAATGAAGCTTTCCAATTTGAAATTCAAATTTTAAATTATCAGTTTTACTTTCAGACTGTTTGCGTTGCATGATGGCTTTAATTTTCATCAATAACACTTCAGAATCAAATGGTTTATTTAAATAATCATCTGCTCCAACTTTATATCCTTTTAAAACATCTTCTTTCATTGACTTTGCTGTCAAAAATATCAAAGGTACTTCTTTATTTTTTTCTCTAATTTCTTTTGCTAAAGTATAACCATCTTTATAAGGCATCATCACATCCAAAATACACAAATCAAAAATGTCTTTTTTGAATTTTTCAAATCCTTCCATTCCATTTTTGGCTAAAACGACATCAAAATCATTTAGCACAAGATAATCTTTTAATATGGCTCCAAAATTTGGATCATCTTCAACTAAAAGAATTTTTTTGTTTTCAGTTTCCATGAGTTAATTTATTTAATGGTATTTAATTTATTAATGGTAATTTTATAATAAAGGTACTACCTTTTCCTTTTTCGCTTTCAACAGTTATTTGTCCGTTGTGTTCTTCTACAATTCGTTTGACATAAGCTAAACCTAGTCCATGCCCTTTTACATTATGTATATCTCCGGTATGCTCTCGATAGAATTTTTCGAAAATTCGCTTTTGAGCTACTTTACTCATTCCTGTACCACAATCTTTTATTTTAACTACCAGAAAATCTTTCACGTTTTCTGTAAAAATATCAATTTTAGGTTTATCAGGTGAATACTTTATGGCGTTATCTAAAATATTTACAAATACGTTGGTAAAATGAACATCATTTAACAGAGCCGAAGTTCTTGATGCACTAAAATGTGTATTAATAACACCTTCTCTATCTTCGACGATTAAACTCACATGTTCGATAGCATCGCTAATTATTTCATTAATATCAATCGCTTCTTTATTAATTTCTAATTCTCTTTTTTCTAATTTAGATATTCGCAATACATTTTCTACTTGAGCATGCATTCGCTTATTTTCATCACGAATCATTTGTAAATATCGATGAACTTTCTCCTTATCATCAATAACTTTTGGATTTTTTATGGCATCTAAGGCAAGATTTATAGTTGCAATAGGTGTTTTGAATTCATGAGTCATATTGTTGATGAAATCTGTTTTTATCTCGGAAATTTGACGTTGCTTAAATAATTGATTCAATGCATTGGCATAAGCAATTATAATTATTAACGTAAAAATCAATGAAAGAATTGCAACCCCTATCAAATCAGAAAAAATAAATTTCTTTTTTTCCGGAAAACTTACTAATAATTGGTATTGACTTCTACCATCATTATCTGTAAAAACAGGAATACTATATGTATCATTTTTATTGAATTTAAACTTATCAGATTTAACTTTAGTAGCTAAACCGTTACTATAAATTCCAAATTCAAAAGGAGTATTTATTCCATATTCCGTGAGTTGTCTTTTCAATAATTCGAAAAGTTTTTCTTTGGAAACTCTTCGTTGAATAGGATAAGTTAATGCAATATCATTAAAAGAGATATCATATAATAATTTGTCTAAAACCTTAAGTTTTCCTGATTTTTCAATTTTTAAATCAGGTCTTAAATTATTTTGCAAATTTGATTTATCAATTCCATTATGATATATTTCAGTTTTTCGTTTTGCAGAAAAACTTTTCACTTTCATACTGTCAAATTTTTTATCAAAGAACGAGGGTGAAATAGTAAAATCTTGTGAATTGATACTATTCGAATAAATTATAGTTTCATTTGTTTGTGAATTTCGCTGATAATAGCCAAATTCTAAAAAATCCGCATCAACTTTATCGCTTCCTGTACTGTCCTTAAACTGGTTTATTTTATCAACGAAAGATAAAATCTCCTGCTCTTGGATATTTGCCGAAACATTCCCTAATACCTGTTTCACATGGAATTTAAACTGTTCTTGATTGTTTTCTAAAGAAGAATTAAACCAATAAACCTGAACTAAAATTATTCCGATAAGTGAAATACTCATCAAAAACACTAATAGTCTAAATAACACTCTAGTCATCGTTACAAATTTAACATTTTAACATTTGTATTGTTAATAGATTAACCAAACATTAACATCATGCCTTTTTATTATAAATCATTTAATACTTTAAGAATTTGATCAACTTTTGTTTTAGTGTTCTCAATATCAATATTTTCAATTACAAAATCACTCGCTGAAATCTTCATTTCATCAGTCCATTGATTTTTTATTCTTTCCAAAACAGCTTCTCTAGTTACTTTATCTCTATCCTTTACTCTTTTAATTCGGAGTTCTTGCGGAGCAACAACCGTAATAACTTTATCACATTGCTTATTGCCTCCGGTTTCAAATAAAATGGCAGTTTCTTTAATAACAAATGGAAAATTCTTTTTGCTCTTTAACCAATTTTTAAAATGCTTTTGCACTTCAGGATGAACAATATTATTTAATTCAGAAAGTTTTGCAGGATTATTAAATACTAGTTTAGCCAATTTTGGTCTGTCAATTTTTAAATTTACTAGTATATCATTACCAAAAACTTTTGTTATTTTAGTAATGATTTTTCTTGTTTCCATTAATTTTTTAGCTTCAGTATCGGCAATATAAACAGGAATACCTTTTGAAATAAATAAATTAGCCACAGTTGATTTTCCGCTTCCGATTCCTCCAGTTAAACCAATAATCCTAGTCATTTTAATTTGATTTAAAAAACAATTCAGGAAATTCAGTTTTGGGATTTCTCTTTAAAATGGTTATTAAAATAAACGAAATTAAAAAACCAAAACCATATCCATAAAATTGAATTAAGGCAGCAACTAAACTAAGAGACCCTATTTTAACACTTTTGTTACAAATTGAAGACACAAAAAATAAAAGCAAAAAATAAAACCCATAAAATAAAATGGGAAAAAAAAGACCAAAAAACATAACTATGATTGCCAAATCCAAACCAATAATAAACAGGGTTGGTAAGAAAAAAGTAGGCTTACTAAATTCAGGATACCAACTGTTTAAAATTGGACGTGCTTTTCCAAATTTGAATACTTGATTGTAAAATTTAGACCAATCTATTCTGCGTTTATGATAAACATAGGCTTTAGTCAATAATTTAGTATTGAATCCTAACTTCCATAATCGAATTGATAAATCAGGATCTTCCCCCGGATGAATATTTCCAAAACCTCCGGATGCTTCAAAAGCTTTTTCAGAAATTCCCATGTTAAAACTTCGGGGTTGAAACTTATCGATTTTTTCAGAACCACCACGTATTCCTCCAGTAGTTAAAAACGAAGTCAAGCTGAAATTAATTGCTTTTTGGATGTCAGAAAAACTATCTAACGCTTTATCAGGTCCACCAAAACAATCAATATAGTCACTATTTAAAGCTAATTCTACTTCTGATAAATAATTTGTCGGAATAATGCAATCAGAATCGAAAATGATAAAATAATCTCCTTTTGCTCGTTTCATGCCAAAGTTTCTGGAATCACCCGGTCCTGAATTTTCTTTAAAAAAATAAGCTATTGTTAGTTTATCCGAATAGTTAGAAATTATATTCTCACAGCTAATTGCTGAACCATCTTCTATGATTACAATTTCAAATGGTTTATTGTAGTCTTGAATTATGAGACTATCAAGTAATTCCTCTATTTCTTCCGGACGATTATAAACCGGGATAATAATTGAAAAATACATGTTGAAATTTTAACAAATATACAGCATAAAAAACAAAAGCCACGCGGTAGGCATGGCTTTTGAAATCAAATTATTAAAAATTATTGTTTGATAACTTTGATTGTTTTTTCAAGATTATCTTCAGTAGTTATTTTTACTAAATAAGTACCTGAAGCTAAAGCTGATAAATCTAATTGACCTTGTGTTGCATTAACATTAGCAGTTATCATTTGTTGACCTAAAAGATTAACAACAACTGCTTTTGAAATGTTAGAAACATATGATAAGTTCAATACATCTTTCACCGGGTTTGGATAATATGTAAAATTAGCATTATCGAATGATGTAGCACTTAATGAACCATCAAATGCCGAAATCACAAATGAACCTTGAGAACCATTATAACCCCAAGCTCTGATTAAAATTGTTTCACCAGCTGTTAACCCGGTTAAAGATAATGTTGAAAACAAACCAGTTGTATCATCATTACACGATATAGAAACTAGTGCTCCACAAGTACCCGAATAAGCTTCAATAGCGGTATCTGCTAAACCTGCATTACCTTGTGTTTCTATTGTGATTGTTCCGGCTTCAGGTACAACAACAGAATACCAAACATCTTTTCCATTAGTAGCAAAACCAAATGCACCACAAGATGGAAGTGGATCGGAAACATTTGAAGTAGCTCCTAAACTAGTTGTTGTTAATGCATAGTCTGCAAAAACAGCACCAGCAGTTAAAGCTATTGCATTGGCACAGTTATCATTTGCAGGTGCAGGTGGTGGCGTTCCACAAAATATATTTCTAGCTCTGAAAGTAGTATTATCTCCACAAGCATTATCAGTGTGTAAATAGAATCTTACTACATCAGTAACATTAGATGTCCAAGTTAATGGTGTAACACCATAAGCTAATACAACAGTACCGTCTACGTTACCAATTGTAATTCTATCAGTTGCAATACTACTACTAAATGTATACTCAACCCCAGAGGTTAAATTCACATTTGAATATTCTCCAGCATATCCCACATTAGTAATGATTTGAGTAATTCCAATACAAGCTGGTGTAAATGTAGCTAATGGGAATAGTCCGTTCGGATCATTCAAACAACCAACAAAAACAGGTTCGTTTACTGTTAAAACACCACTTAAATAAGTAGTTCCATCCCAGAAGTTACCATCATTAGAGGCATTGATACCTCCATAAACATAATCTCCTGAATTCAGTCTAAATCTTGTTGCATAATAGTAGGTGCCCGGTGTTAAACCCGTGCCTATTTCTGCCATATATTCATCATTGTTTCCAACACTAGCTGCATTGTGAGTGGCATCCACCCAATTTGTCCAAGTAGATGGGTTGGTATTTTCTCCAACAGGACTGATTCCTACCCATGCTTGAATCCCGGCTGCTTGACCGGAATAACCAGGTTCAACATCTGTTAAACCAGCTTTATAAATTTGGCCGTAAACAGTTCCTGAACCTCCTTGAGTAATATCAAACGCAGAAGGAAACTGTAGGTTTACATAATCCGGTGTATCAGTCGTTACTACACCACAAACGATAGAACGAACTCTATTTACATCTTCATCACCACATTCATCATCAACGTGAGAATAAAACCTAATTTCCCCGGTCACATTAGCAACCCAAGTTAAAGGTGTATCTCCAAAAGCAGCAGCTGTTGCACCGGCATCAGTACTTAATGTAATAAAATCTGTAGAACCGGAACTGAAAATATAAGTTTCACCGGAAGTTACATTCACAACAGAGTACTCACCAGCCCATCCATCTGTTACAATAACATTTGTTGTCAATCCATCACAAGTTACCGGAGTATAAGTATCCGCAGGATATTGTCCATTAGGAGCACTTAAACAATATCCTGGAGGGTCTTGAGTCGTAAATGTCCAAACAGGGCATCCTATTGCACTTCCTCCTAAATTTTTTGGAACAATCTTCCAATAGAATGTAAAACTATAATCATTGACATTAACATTAATTGAAGTTGTAGTATAATTTCCTAAAAAAGTATTAACTGCATCAGGAGCAATTCCATAATAGAAATCATATGATGTTGGAGCATCCCCTGTAGTTGGGGCAGTCCAAGAGAAATTAACTTGTCCAACAGGAATAGTAGCTCCATCAGCAGGAGTCAACAATGTTGCACAACCGGGAGCCGCTACTGATGATTCCATGTTTACATTATCAATTGCCCAGTTGTCACCATCATCATTTGTCATGACAAAAGCAATATAAATGGATTGACCAACATAAGCACTCAAATCAACAGATTTTACAGTCATTGTTGTTAAATTTAAGTCTGCTTCTGTTTGAGATAGAACGGTTGTAAATGTTGCATGATTTGTTTGTGAAGTTGTTGACACACGAATATCATACGTTGTACCATAGTCTACAGTAAATTGTTGTCTTTGATAAAAAGTCAACAATGTATTTGGAGCAGTAACCGTATGCAATGGTGATACTAACCAATCCTCTGCTAAACCACCAGTCACATCTTCCCAACGAACAAAAGCAGCTTGTGTTCCTGTTTGAACAAAAGCAGTCGCAGTAGTTACAGACCAATCAAATTCAGTTCCTAAACCATTGGTCCCTCTAAAGGATGCCCAACCAGCTGGAGGAACGGTAGTTTCAAAACTTTCAGGAAACTGAGCAAAAGCAGTAAAACTGAAAAGCATTAATAAAAATAATGTAATTTTTTTCATATTTATAAATTTTAAAATTCAATGTATAAATATAAAAAAAAATACCCACAAAATTGTATTGTGAGTATGATTTTTTATAAAACTCTTTGTTATTCTTTTGTAAAATATTCCATAACGTCCTGACTTACACCCATATTTGAAAATCCGCCATCGTTATATAAATTTTGTAATGTCACTCTTTTGGTTAAATCCGAAAACATTGCTATCGTAAAATTAGCACAATCTAAAGCAGTGGCATTACCAAGTGGCGACATTTTATTGGCATAGGTAATAAAACCATCAAAACCCTTAACTCCCTGTCCTGCAGTTGTTGGTGTTGGCGATTGAGAAATTGTATTAACTCTAACTTTTTTATCCTTGCCAAAGAAATAACCAAAACTTCTCGCGATAGATTCTAAATATGCTTTGTTATCTGCCATATCGTTATAATCAGGAAAGACACGTTGAGCAGCCATGTATGTCAAGGCTACAACACTTCCCCACTCATTCATGGCATCTTTTTGATATAAAACCTGCATTACTTTGTGAAAAGAAACTGCAGATACATCCCAACCTTTATGTGTAAACTCATAATTTTGATTTGTATAATGGTTTCCTTTTCTAACATTCACAGACATTCCTATCGAGTGAAGGACAAAATCCAATTTTCCACCTAAAATCTCAACTGCTTTTTCTACTAAATTTTCCAAATCAGCAACTGATGTTGCATCTGCAGGAATAATTTGAGAGCCTGTTTTTTCAGCCAGTTGATTAATTGTTCCCATTCGCATAGCAATTGGGGCATTGGTCAGAACAAAAGTACCACCTTCTTCATGAACACGCTCTGCTGTTTTCCATGCTATTGAATTTTCATCTAATGCTCCGAATATAATTCCCCTTTTCCCTTTTAGTAAATTATACATACTATTTTAATTTTATTTTTATTTATATGAGGTTTCAAATATAGTTAAAAAATCAGTTTAACAATGCTTTTGCATGATTTATGGCTGAATCAGATAAAGAATTCCCTGAAAGTATTTGAGCAATTTCGATGATTCTTTCATCATTATTTAACAATATAATTTCAGATTTTGTCTTGTCTCCCAAATCAGATTTAAAAACTTTGTAATGAAAATTACCTTTGGCAGCAATTTGTGGCAAATGAGTGATAGCAAAAATTTGCATATTCTTACTCATTTCCTTCATAATATCTCCCATTTTATTAGCAATTTCTCCGGAAACACCGGTATCAATTTCGTCAAAAATTAGGGTTGGCAAACTTGAATATTGAGCTAAAACAGCTTTAACTGCCAACATAATTCGTGACATTTCACCACCGGAAGCTACTTTTTTCAGTAATCCAAAATCAGATCCTTTGTTGGTTGAAATCAAAAACTGAATAGTATCTTTTCCGTTTGAAAAAAAGGTGTCCGAGAATGTCAACTCAATATTAAATTGCACATTTGGCATACCTAGCTGACTCAAAATAGAAATAAGCATTTTTGTCAAACGTGGTAGGCTGTTTTTTCTGTTAAAGTGAATATTTTTAGCTAAATCAATCAAAATTGTTTGCTCCTTCTGAATTTGATTTTCAAGTCCCAAAATTGATTTTTCTAACGTTTCCAAAGAACTCACTTTTCCATTCAATTCTTGTTGAATTTGAAGCAATTCACCAATGGTATTAACCTGATGTTTTTTCTGTAAAGTGTAAATTAATTGTAGTTTTTGAGAGATAAAAGCTAATCTCTCCGGATCATTATCAACGGAATCAGAAAAAAGATTTAGTTCATTTACAATATCTTTCAGTTCAATAGAAATACTCTCAATACGCTCATAAAGCAAAGCATATTCTGACGAAAATTGACTAATTTTTTGGATGGCAATTTTAAACTCTTTTATTTGCTGAAGTATCCCAAATTGTTCATTATCTGACAATAACAAACTTTTTTCCAGTTGTTCTTTAATTAATTCAACGTTATTCAATTTTTCTAATTGAATTTCCATTTCTTCTTGTTCACCATCAATTAATTTAGCTTGTTCCAATTCCGTATACAAAAAGGCTAAATAATCTTGCTCTTTTAAACCTTCTGCATATAATTCTTTTTGTTGCTCTACGGTATTTAAAAGTGATTTGTAATTTTTCAATTTATGACGATAATCAACTAATAAATTCTGATTTGAAGCGACAGCATCGATTATTTGAAACTGAAATTGCTCTTCGGTTAATTCCCGAGTTTGATGTTGTGAATGAATATCCAATAAATATTCGCTGAGTTCAACCAAGGTTTGCAAATTAACGGGACTATCATTTACAAAAGCTCTCGATTTTCCGGAAGGAAGAATTTCACGTCGAATAATAGTTACCTCTTCATAATCCAAATCGTTAAGTTCAAAAAAATCTTTTAAAGCATATTTTTCAATTGAAAAATGCCCTTCAATTATACATTTCTCTTCTTTATTTTTAAGTGAAGTTAAGTCTGCTCTTTTCCCTAAAACTAATCCAAGTGCTCCTAATAAAATTGACTTTCCTGCTCCGGTTTCACCGGTAATGGTTGAAAATCCATTTGAAAAATCAATGGATAATTTGTCAATTAAAGCATAATTATTTATGGATAATGAAGTTAGCATAACTATTCTGAATACAAATAAACAACTGCAATGTACTCAATAAATTAGAAGAAGATAGAAGTAAAAATGAGATTATTTAAACAAAGTTATTAAAACTTTATTGTAGACCATTTAGACGCATTTAAAGGAGAAAGTCGATTTAACTTGTCAACTAATTCAGTAGTTTGTATGCTGGGTCCATCTGAAAAAATATCGGCTATTTCATCTGATTTTGCATCAAAAAACACTCGGGTTAAAAATGCATTTGGTCTAACTGAATGAATTACTGAGAGATTTAAAAGTGCAGTTTTCAAATTCTCTTTTCCCAATTTCACATCATCTGCCATTTTATCAAGACCATTTGCGTGGTATTCAAAATAGGCTTGTCTGATTGGATTAAACGTATTAGACAACAAATCACTGATTAAATAATAGCGGTTTTGTAAACCATCGGTTTGAGACCAACCTTTATAACCTCCTGTTTGAGCTACACTCATCACGTTTTGAGCCATCTCTAAATACCTGTTTCCTTTTAAAGATTCAAATGAATCTGCATCTAAGGCCATTATAATGTAACTGTAGAAGGCAACCACTGAAACTAAGTTAGAGTCAAATGAATTGGGATTAAAATTTAGACTTTCAAATTCAACATATTTGAATGTGAAATCTTTATCGTTATAATTAAATATTGGGGTTGAATATATCGAGTTATAAACCGGTCTGGAAGATTGAATTTGAATAGTTGCCGTAAAAGTGGTATTATCTACTTCCGAAACATTAATAAACATAGAACATTCAATTCGTTCATTTTGGTTAAAATTTTGGCTAGACCATTTTGTTTTATTTACAAAATCATTTAATGATGTTTCTAACGTCTTGAATACCTGCTGTGTATTAGCCGTAACCCTTTCAGAATTTACACTTACAACACAATTAAGTTCTTGAGCTTGAATAAATCCAAACAGCATTAAAACTAAAACAACTATTATTTTACGCATGATATAACCCTATTATTTTATTTAAAATATCTTTAGCCACTTCTTCCTTGGGTTTTAATGGCATCGGTTCAATTTTAAATGATTTGTCAATAAATGTAATTTTGTTTGTCGCTTTACCAAAACCGGCACCTTCATCATTGAGCGAATTTAAAACAATCAAATCTAAGTTTTTTTTCTGAATCTTCAACTTGGCGTGTTCAATTTCATTTTCAGTTTCTAATGCAAAACCTACTAAAAATTGTTTCGTTTTAATTTTTCCTAAGGAAGCTAAAATATCTTTCGTTTTTTCAAGTTCAATAGAAAATGCTGCTTCAGTTTTTTTTATTTTTTGTTTAGCAATTTGTTTTGGTTTATAATCCGCCACTGCTGCTGCTGCTATTGCAACATCAACATCATCAAATAACAGATGGCATTGATCAAACATTTCATCTGAAGATGTCACGCGAATTAACTGTATACTTGAATTATCATTTTGAAAATGACTTGGTCCTGTCACTAAAATAACTTCAGCTCCCAATTTTGCAGCTTCATTGGCAATATCAAAACCCATTTTTCCAGTTGAATGATTTCCTATAAAACGCACAGGATCTATTGCTTCGTATGTGGGACCTGCAGTTATTAATATTTTTTTTCCTTTTAAAGGTAATTGTTGGAGCAAATGATTTTCTAAAAAGGCAATAATATTTTCAGGCTCTGCCATTCTGCCTTCACCGGATAAGCCACTAGCTAATTCACCATGCTCAGCAGGAATCATAATGTTTCCAAAAAGCGATAATTTATTTAAATTGGCTATTGTAGTTGGATGCTTATACATATCTAAATCCATTGCCGGGGCAAAATATACCGAACATTTTGCGGACAAATAGGTAGCCATCAATAAATTATCACAATTCCCATTAGCCATTTTTGCTAAGGTATTCGACGTTGTAGGAGCTACTAGCATCAAATCCGCCCAAAGGGCTAATTCAACGTGATTATTCCAAGTAGCATTTTGATTGTCCGATTCATTTTCTTCATTATAAAACTCAGAAAATACAGGATTTTTAGAAAGTGTGGAAAGAGTTAATGGTGTCACAAACTCTTTAGAAGCAGGTGTCATGATGACTTGTACCTCGGCACCTGCTTTTATAAATAATCTAACTAAGGAAGCAGTTTTATAGGCAGCAATTCCACCGGTTACACCCAGCAGCACTTTTTTCCCTTTTAAAACTGACATAGCGTTTTATTTTGTAGTATCTCTGTAGTAAATTTTTCCCTCTAGCCACTCTTGAACAGCTAACGCATGTGGTTTAGGTAATTTTTCATAAAATTTTGAAACTTCAATTTGCTCTTTGTTTTCAAAAATTTCTTCTAAACTATCATTATAGGTAGCAAACTCTTCTAATTTCTCAATTAATTCCTTTTTAATTTCAGAATTAATTTGATTTGCTCTTTTAGCCATAATAGTAATAGCTTCGTAAACATTCCCTGTAGGTTCTTCAATTACTCTTTTATCATATGTAATTGTGTTTACCGGAGCATTCGTTTTTTTTAAATCCATGACATGTATCTATTTAGAAAATTGTTGTAAATTTTGATTTAGTTTATTCATTAAATCATCTGCTTGTTCTTTATATTCTGATGAATTAGAATGCTTAATATATTTATCGTAAGCCTCTTTTGCACTTTTTAATCGTTCTTCTACTTTCTCTGAAACACTATTGATTGCTAAATAATAAGCAGAATCAAATTTATAATACAACGCAGCTTCTTTAAATGGTGTACCCGGATAATCTGAAATAAAATTATCCAAAGCTACGATAGCTGATTTGTAATCATAAATAGTATTGTATTGTTTTGCGTTTTCAAAAGCCTTTTTTTCAATTTTTTCTCTTAACTGTTTTACAATAACGTTTGCTTCAGAAAGTAGAACTGATTCCGGGTAATTATCAATAAAACCTTGCATTTTATCGATTG
>NZ_JBIKJL010000033.1:0-28885 GCF_044361015.1 Flavobacterium sp. | reverse complement strand
TATTGTTTTGCGTTTTCAAAAGCCTTTTTTTCAATTTTTTCTCTTAACTGTTTTACAATAACGTTTGCTTCAGAAAGTAGAACTGATTCCGGGTAATTATCAATAAAACCTTGCATTTTATCGATTGCTTTGTAGGTATCCACTTGATCTAATGAATAAACAGGTGATAATTTAGAATAGCAAAAAGCTCCTAAATAAGCACATTCTTCGACTTTTTCACTTTTAGGATAAGAAGATACAAAACTTTCAAATTGATAACCTGCCAAATAATATTGCTTCGTTAAAAAATAACTTTGAGCATACATGTAAAACAACTTTTCGGCTTGTGGTTTGCCTCTGTAAGTGGGAGCGATTTGATCAAATAAACGAATCGCTTTTTCATATTTTCCTTCATTATATTTTGATTCGGCCATTGTATATTTAACGCCAACATCTTCACTTTTTAGAGCATCTTGATATGGTCCACAAGAAGTGACAATTAAAGCAAAAATGAAAATAAAATACAATTTATTCATTAGATGGGTTTTAAGGGCAGATTCTAAAGTAAAACTTACTTAAAAAATCGAACTGCAAATTTAGTTATTAATTGCAGACTACAAAACATTTTTTTCATAGTCTTTTAAAGGTGTAAAAAAACAAAAAGTAGCCTAAATTAAAGCTACTTTTATATTTAGATTAACATAAATTATTTTACTGTTGACATCGGACTCACAAAATTTTTCATTTCGTTGTCAAATAGATACAAACCTCCTTTATCATCACCAATTAAATTGATTTTATCCAAGATGTAACGGGCTGTTGCTTCTTCCTCAATTTGCTCTGCAACATACCATTGAAGGAAATTATGTGTTGCAAAATCTCTTTCATCTAGTGTAATTCCAACTAAATTATTAATACTTTCAGATACTTTAATTTCGTGTTCTAAAAGTTGTTTAAACAAAGATTTGTAATTGGTAACATCTAATTTTGGTTCTAAAGTTGAACCGACTTTAGCTTCACCCCCTCTTTGATTTACATATTTGATTAATTTCAACATATGCATTCGTTCTTCGTCAGATTGCTTATACATAAATGTTGAAATACCTTCAAATCCCTGAACCTCAGCCCAAGATGCCATTGCTAAATAAACTTGAGAAGAATCACCTTCCATTTTAATTTGCTTATTTAATGCTTCTAATACTTTTAATGATAACATAATATTTCTTTTGGTTATTATATTTTTTTTATTAAACTAATTTAAAACTTTTTTCACCATTTGTCGGATTCTATTTGCTAAGTCTTCATTTACATTAACCAAAGGAAGTCTTACTGTATTTTCACATAATCCTAATGTTTTGAAAACCTCTTTAATTCCGGCAGGATTACCTTGCTCAAATATCAAATCAATTGCATCGGCAACGAGATAATGAAGTTGATAAGCTTCCTCCACATTTCTTTCTAAACCAAATCTGACCATAGTTGAAAATTCTTTTGGAAATCCTTCTCCTATTACAGAAATAACTCCTGCACCTCCGGCTAATATCATTGGCAAGGTAATCATATCATCTCCCGATATAACCAAAAAATCATTAGGTTTATTTTGGATTAATTTCATAGCTTGAACAATATCGCCAGCTGCTTCTTTAATAGCAACAATATTTTTAAAATCATGAGCTAATCTAAAAACAGTTGACGGAACCATATTACTTGCTGTTCTTCCGGGTACATTGTATAAAATAACAGGAACAGGAGAAGCTTCTGCAACCGCTTTAAAATGCTGAAAAATTCCTTCCTGAGTTGGCTTATTATAATATGGAGAAACTGACAAAACTGCCACAAAAGGTGATAAATCACGTGTTTTTAATTCTTCGACTACTTTATAAGTATTATTTCCTCCAACTCCTAAAACCAAAGGCAGTCTATTTTTATTTGCTTTGATTACGGTTTCAATAACTAAATTTTTTTCATCCCCATTTAATGTTGCACTTTCTGCTGTTGTTCCTAGAACAACTAGGTAGTCTATTCCTCCTTCAATTTGAAAATTCACAATTCGGGTTAACGCTTGTGTGTCAACAGAAAAATCATTTTTGAATGGTGTAACCAAGGCCACACCTGTTCCAATTAGAGATTGCATATTATATTTTTTTTAGTATTCGTAAATATTTAAAAAGTTCATCTATAAAAACATTATATTTTTCAACTTGGGTTTCTATCATAAAATGATTTAAACGTTTGTCTACAGAGGTGAATCCAACTTTAAAATTGGCTTTAGACTGATGTGTCACTATCACTAAAGGAGTTTTTTTAACATCATAATAACTAATCAATAAATCATAATCTTTCGCTATAAAATCAAGTGCTTCTTTTCTTTCTATCGTCCCTAACCATGAAACATCTTTTTTACTGTAGTGAGGGTAATCTATTATTTCTTTCTTTTTATAGCTGTTTTTAAAAGCCAATACGGTAAGATTTTTTACTTCAATTCCATTAGAAACTAATTGTTGAATCAATTTATCTTTTTCTGAAAAAAATGTTTCGTCTATCAGCAAACCTACTGTTACAATTGGCTTGCTAGAAATAGTTGAATTAACATTGAGTGAACTTTTTTTTACTATTCTTTTTGCGGAAAAATTCTTGAAAAATTTTAAAAACATTGTACCTTTACTTGGTTTACAAAATTACTGAATTAAAGTTGTTTTTTCGATGCTAAAACTAAAAAACTATATCGTTGTAATGAAACATTTTGTGTTAATTATAACATTTTCTTTACTACTATTCGGATGCAAAACATCCTATGAAATTGTAAAAATTGAAGGTAAACAAATTGGAGTTTCTGACCCAACAGCTAAACAACCTGAATTAGAAAACTTTATAAAGCCTTATCGAGAACATATCAACAAAGATTTAGACAGTGTTTTAGCTTTTTGTCCGGAAACATTAGACAAAAGCAAAGGGGAATGGCAAACCAATATAGGAAATTTCATGGCTGATGTTTGTTTATCAGGAAGCAACAAAATTTTTTCAAAACGCTACAATAAATCAATCGACCTTTGTTTATTAAATCATGGTGGAATTCGCTCTATTATTCCTAAAGGAAATGTTACCACCCGAACAGCTTTTGAGGTCATGCCTTTTGAAAATATTATGGTGGTAATTGCTTTAAAAGGAAGTCAAATTAATGAACTTGTTGCCCATATTATTAAAGAGAAAAAACCCCATCCGTTAAGTGGAATGAAATTAATTCTAGACAGATATCTACTTGTCAAATCCATCATGATTCAAGATAAAGAACTAGATTTAAATGCTACTTATTATGTAGCTACTTCCGATTATTTAGCCAATGGAGGTGATAATATGCGATTTTTTTTAACCAATGAAGGAGTCTTTGATTTAGATTATAAAATTAGAAATATGCTGATTGATTACTTTAAAGAGGTTAGCACGGTTGAAGCTTCATCTGTTCCGAGAATTATTATCAATCCAAATTAAAATAGTTTATGAAAAGAAGAGAATTCATAAAAAATACAGCTGCCGGAACTGCTTTAGTAGGATTTGGAGGATTATCACTGACTAGTTTAGATCATCTAAAAACCAAACATTTGACCATATTGCATACAAACGATGTTCATAGTCACATCGATCCATTTCCTGCAGGACATCCAAAAAATGCAAACATGGGTGGTGTTGTAAAAAGAGCTGTTTTAATTGAAAAAATCAAACAAGAAAATCCAAATGTTTTACTTTTAGATGCCGGTGATAGTTTTCAGGGAACACCCTATTTTAATTATTACGGCGGTGAATTGGAATACAAATTAATGTCAAAAATGGGGTACGAAGCAACCACTATCGGAAATCATGAATTTGACAACGGAGTTGATGGTTTAGCTGCTCAAATACCTCATGCCAAATTTGACATTCTTTCCGCTAATTATAACTTTGAAAATACCGTCATGAATGGTTTTGTAAAACCTTATAAAATCTTTCGCAAGGACGGAATTAAAGTGGGCGTATTTGGTTTAGGAGTTGAATTAGCTGGGTTAGTAGACAAAAAAATGTATAAAGAAACTATTTACCTAGATCCGGTTGAAATCTCGTTGGACACGGTAAAAAAACTAAAACATGATGAAAAATGTGATTTAATTATTTGTTTGTCCCACTTAGGTTATGCCTATAAAGATGATTCTTCTAAAATAAGCGATGTAAAATTAGTATCCTTAACCCGTGATATTGATTTGATAATCGGCGGACACACCCACACTTTTTTAGATAAACCAACAATTCATAAAAATTTGGATGGAAAAGATGTTTTAGTGAATCAAGTAGGTTGTTATGGAATTAATTTAGGACGAATAGACTTTTATTTCGATTCAGAATCAACCGTAATTTCACAAGGTAAATCCATAATTGTCTGATATTCATATTTAATAATATACCGAAAATAATAGTGAGCAGATTTTAAAATCTATTTTTAAATTGAAATTCATTCAAACTTGAAGATAAAACTTAATTAGCCGTTGATTTTTCAATAACCAATATAAATTTATTAAAAGCAAAATAGGCAAACGTATTAAGCGTCATAGCAATAGGTCTAAAAATTTGCAATTGAATTTAAAATTTTTCAATAAAGATAATAAAGTGTAACGTTACAAACGACAAAACACAAATCATTAACCAAGAACTACTATTGTTACCATTCATGACATAATTAGACAAGGCAATTCCTCCAAGTTAAGAAATCAGAATATTATGAACAATCATAATATAATAAACCTCTTTAGTTAATAAATCAGTATCTAAAAAGATTAAAAAAACACGAATAAAAAAGGTACGGAAGCCAATAAGACAGGTATAAAATCTTTAATTTTCATGACTTTCAAAATATGTAAAATACTGATAAATCGATGAAAAATAAAAACTACTAAACCAATGAAAATAAAATACAAATCATTTGGAATAAACAAAACATTTGTGAGTAAAGAAGTTCCAATAGTTAGAAAAAATAAGACATCTTTCTTTTCAGAACTAAACCAATAAAGAAGCATCAGTATAATTGAGATTGATGGCTTGAACACATAAATCAAGGGCATTAATCTAAAAATTATGCAATAATTTCAATCAAAGCCACTACAAAAAAATACAAACCTCAATAGCTTTACTTTATTCAAATTGTCCTATAATTGAATTCTAAATAAAGTTTTGAAATTTTCAACCAGTTGATAATTTTTAGGTGAATTTTTATAAAATAAAAAAACCGAGCTATTGCTAACTCGGTTTTGAAAAAGATATTTTTATCTATTTGCTAGCTTTCACTGCTAAAGAGTAAATTACTAAACCGAAACCAATTTTATTGATAGCATCGGCTATGTTATAAACTACATCAATATTTAGATTAAGGCTGTGTAAACCATTATACCAACCGTCAGTGCCTAACATATATCCCAATGGATAAATAGACCATCCAACTAGAACAAACCAACACAAAATTTTGTGAGCAGCTAAAACATCACCACCCGCTTCTTTTGCTAATTTGGCTGCTGAACCTAACCAAATTTCATAAACAATTGCAAAATAAGCAAGACCTGAAATGAATCCCCATAGAGCTGCATTGTCTCTATCAACTGCTTCTCCAAAATAGCCTGTTACTAACATAATGATTGAATAGCCAATCATTCTCCAAAGTAAAGATTGTTTTGCACCGGCAATTTTAAGAATTAAATAAAATTCAAGACACATTAAAGGCACTGTCAACACCCAATCTACGTAACGGAAAAATGTTGGTGATTCCATGTGAGAAGCCCAATAGTCTCTCATGTAAAAATAGTGAACAGCGGCAATGAATGTAATCAAGCCGGAAACTAAAACAGATGTACGCCATTTCTTGTCAAACTGACTCAATGACAAAAAGAAAAAAGCTGAAGCAGCCATCATAGCCATACAGCCTACAAAAAATGTGAAACCTACATAATCAGTAGGATCTAACTTTGGAACTAAGTCCGCGATTAACATAAAATTTTTCATAAAGATTTGAATTAAAAAATTGAATTAAAGGTTATTGTTTAACCAAAACTATAAAAAAATTAAACAAAATAAAAATATTTTTGTTTAATTTTTTTTGTTTATTTTTAAAAAATATTTAAAAAAAGATGGCTAAAATTACAAATTTCTCAATAGTAGCAAGCTTTTTAGGATTATGGATCAATTCCTTTTTTACAGAGCAAGCTCAAATATTTATAGGATTTTTACTAATTTTTTCATTTGGCATACTTCATGGAGCCAATGATTTACTTTTAATTGGCAAAACACTATCCAATAATACGAATAAATCCTTCTATAAAATATTACTCTATTATATAGTGGTGGTTTTAATTGGTGCTCTCCTTTTCTATTTTCTTCCCGGTTTGGCATTGCTACTTTTTATACTTGTTAGCGGCTATCATTTTGGCGAACAACATTGGCATAATAAAATAGTTGCCAAAAGTAAAAAACTAACGATGATTTTTCATTCGATCTATGGGTTGCTAATTTTGAGTCTTCTTTTTATTTTTCACGTAGAAGAAGTACAACGCATCATCACTGATATTTCGCAATCAAATATTCCCGAAGAAAGTATTTATATCTTTTTTTATTTTGCTTTAATCACTTTTTTAGTTCTTTGTTTAATCAAATATTTTAAATCGGATGAATTCAAAAAAATTATAGTGCAAGAACTTTTATTATTATTTGTCTTTGCAATCATCTTTAAAACCTCCTCGCTCATTTGGGGTTTTGCGATTTATTTTATTTTGTGGCATAGTATTCCGTCAATGATTGACCAAATGAAATTTCTATATGGTACCTTAACATTCGAAAATTTTAAAAAATATTTTAAATCCGCTTTTTTTTATTGGATTGTTTCTCTTTTTGGAATTTTACTTTTATATGTTGCTTTTAAGAATGAACATTTTTTTGATGCTCTATTCTTTTCTTTTTTAGCGGCCATTACTTTTCCACACGTTTGGGTAATCGTCAATATGTTCAAAACAAAAAAAGCGAACTAGTTACAGTTCGCTTTTTTATCTTTCTATAAGAAGAAATTATTTAACTTCTTCAAAATCAACATCTTGTGTTTGATCTCCGCCTGCATTTGCTGGTTCTGCTTGTTGAGCTCCTTGACCATCTTGTGCTTTATACATTTCTTCAGAAGCATTTTTCCAAGCTTCGTTGATTTTGTCTAAAGCAGGTTGAATCATGGCGATATCTTTTGCTTCATAAGCCACTTTTAATTCATTCAATGCAGCTTCAATTGGTTGTTTGTTAGCATCTGATAATTTATCACCAAACTCTTTCAATTGTTTCTCAGTTTGGAAAATCATTCCGTCCGCTTCATTCAACTTATCCACTTTTTCTTTAGCTATTTTATCAGCTTCGGCATTGATTTCCGCTTCTTTTTTCATTCTTTCGATTTCTTCCGGAGTTAATCCTGAAGAAGCTTCGATACGAATATCGTGCGATTTTCCTGTTCCTTTATCAGTAGCAGAAACTTTAATGATACCATTGGCATCAATATCAAAAGTCACTTCAATTTGAGGCACACCTCTTGGAGCAGGCGGAATTCCATCTAAATGGAAACGACCGATTGTTTTGTTATCATTTGCCATTGGTCTTTCTCCTTGCAAAACGTGGATTTCAACCGATGGCTGATTGTCTGCTGCTGTAGAGAAAACTTGTGATTTTTTGGTTGGAATGGTTGTGTTCGACTCAATTAATTTGGTCATTACACTTCCCATAGTTTCGATTCCTAATGATAAAGGCGTAACGTCTAATAACAATACATCTTTAACATCACCACTTAAAACACCACCTTGAATAGCAGCACCAATTGCCACAACCTCATCCGGATTTACACCTTTGGATGGTTTTTTACCAAAATATTTCTCCACTTGCTCTTGAATGATTGGAATTCTAGTAGAACCTCCAACCAAAATAACTTCGTCAATATCAGAAGTTGATAAACCTGCATCTTTTAGTGCTTTTACAACCGGCTCCATTGAACGTTTCACTAAACTTTCGGCCAATTGCTCAAATTTAGCTCTGGTTAATGATTTTACCAAGTGTTTTGGTCCACTAGCTGTAGCCGTAACATAAGGCAAATTGATTTCAGTTTGAGCTGAAGATGATAATTCAATCTTCGCTTTTTCAGCCGCTTCTTTCAAACGTTGCAAAGCCATTGGGTCTTTACGTAAATCAACTCCTTCTTCGCTGTTAAAGTCGTTTGCCAACCAATCGATGATTACTTGGTCAAAATCGTCTCCACCTAAATGAGTATCTCCGTTTGTAGATAATACTTCGAAAACACCATCACCTAATTCAAGAACAGAAATATCAAATGTACCTCCACCTAAATCGTAAACAGCAATTTTTTGATCTTTTCCAGCTTTATCCAAACCATACGCTAACGCAGCAGCAGTTGGTTCGTTGATAATACGCATTACTTTTAAACCGGCAATTTCACCAGCTTCTTTTGTAGCCTGACGTTGAGCATCATTAAAATAAGCAGGAACAGTAATAACCGCTTCGGTTACAGTCTGACCTAAATAATCTTCGGCTGTTTTTTTCATTTTTTGAAGGGTCATAGCCGATAACTCTTGGGGCGTAAATAAACGTCCGTCAATATCAACACGTGGCGTGTCATTGTCTCCTTTTACTACTTTGTAAGCAACATTTCCAGCTTCTTTTGCACTTTCAGAATATTTATTACCCATGAAACGTTTAATAGACGCAATGGTTTTGGTTGGATTAGTTACCGCTTGTCTTTTTGCAGGATCCCCTACTTTGATTTCGCCACCTTCCACAAATGCAATAACAGATGGAGTTGTTCTTTTTCCTTCAGCATTTGCAATTACTACCGGTTCTCCACCTTCCATTACGGATACACAAGAGTTGGTAGTTCCTAAATCGATTCCAATTATTTTACTCATAACTTTAAATTTGTATGTCTTTGTTTTTAATTCGTTTTTTAAAACTTGATTTGCTAAAGTCAAGGATTATGCCAAGCCTAAAAACAAAAAAACAATGTCATATTTTAACTGACGCATCAGGAAAAATATGACATTATGGCATTTTATTAATAACTTTTTCCTAATCTACCAAAAACAACGCATTACTAAATAGCAAGTTCCCATTCTCCCAAAAGCCTCTGAATAAGGGATTGTCAATCATATAAATCACTGTTCCACCACCCACATTATCCACTGCATAAGAAACAGATTCTTCCAAATGATTTTTAAGCTTACTACCTATAAAACCAAAACTTTGGTATTTTTTCGGCACATAAATTACATTCTGAGCTCCTTTTAGCAATTTAAAGTTGGATTCACTGGTTTTTAAGCTAAAGTATTTATCGCCCAAACCAAAGGTTAGCGGATGCGATTTATCTATAACATTTTCAACAATCGCACCAGGAACATAGCCCATAATTGAACGTCTTTCAGAGCCTTCATAATCTAAAAATCGAACCATTAACTCTTCCTGTTCCATTGATTTTTTAATGGACTCTTTTTCATCATCGGTTGCAAATTTTGTTAAATGATATCCCGGACGGTCTTCAAATTGATTGACTGCACCCCCAATAGCAATAACTTTTCCTTCTTTAGATACAAAATCATCAATTCTTTTCTTTTGTTCATCAGAAAATCCATAATATCCTTCCGGTAAAATGAGCGTATTGTATTCGGTTAAGTCAACGCGATTAAAATGTTGCAACTCCACGATACTTAGAGGGTATTCTATAACTTGGTCCATAAAAAACCAAACCTGACCAAAATCGATATTACTCACGCCTGAACCTCCTAAAACTAAAACTTTAGGAGCTTTTAAAAGCGGATAATTTTCACCACCTAAATCGCCTCCTTTTTTAGCAAAACCACTACCTAAAGTAACATAGTCCTCTTTTTCCTGAATCAAGTTTTGAATTGTTTGTTCAAAATTCGGAATTTTTGAATTATCACCTTTAGTAATCACCAAGCCACCTTTTTCAACTTTTACATCGTCAAAAAACACTTCCTTTTTAGCAGCTCTTACTTTAATTTTACTTTGGTGTAAAAGACTCAAAACTCTTGCAGAACTTCGATTATTCCACGGGATATAAAATGCATATACATTTTCTGATTTTAATGGAATTGCAGCATCTACATTCGATTTTGTTTTAACAGCCAAATTACCTTTAACTGCATAACTTTCTACGCCATAAGCAAACGGTAACGACCATGCTGTAATGTCATAAGATAAACTATCTGTCAATTTTTGATTAGGCTCAAATAATACTTGTGTAAGAACTGCACGAGGCTGATCTACTTTAATAATCAAATCGTTTGGCTCAATTGTAAAGGAACCATCTTTATTGGTTTGGTAGTGATAACCGGATAATTTTCGTGTTTCATCCGCGAAAGAACTTTCAATTCTGTTCCTTTCCAAAAGTTTGACCAACTCTAAATTTTTAGGATTGCTTTTTACGATATACGTTTGGTATTTTCCTTTGGGTTTGGTTCGATTATCTTTAAAGTAAGCTTTGAATTCTTTTTGCAAAACATCTTTTTGTACAAATGACAATTCAACAACTGCCAACAATGCCATGGCGTGGTGATCAATCCGATCTTGGATGGTTAATGTTTCTCCATTTCTAAGCAAAACTGCTCTTCCTGCTCCAATACCGCCTTGCTCATAAGTCATACCAACCGCTCCATTATAGCACGGATAAGTGTCGCCATAACTTGGATAAAACAAGTCAAAACGTTCACCTGAATAATACATCCAACCTTCTTTATCAAATTTCTTGGAGGTTATCTCACCAATTTTTTTGTGAAAATCTCGCTGAAATGGAGCTATTTGTTCATGATAAGGTTCAGCAGCCGGTGGGAAGAAATACGGTTCATTATAACCCATTTCATGAACGTCAGCGTGAACCATTGGCATCCATTGATGATATAAATCCATTCGTAATTGTGTTTCAATTTGTGTTTGCCAAGCCCAATCCCGATTTAAATCGTACACATAATGATTCTGTCTGCCTCCAGGCCAAGGTTCCATGTGTTCTCTATCTGACAATCCGGGATGTGTTTTTTTACTTGAAATATCACGAAGCCAATTGACATAACGTGAAAAACCATCTGGATTCAAACAAGGATCTAAAATAACCACGATGTCCTGCAACCAATTTTTTGTGTCTTTATTATTTAGGTTTATCAATTCATAAGCTACGCTCAAAGCACTTTCAATGGCACCAATTTCGTTTCCGTGCACATTAAAACTCAACCAAACAATCGTTTTATCTTTTAAATTTGTTGATTTATTTGGATACAAACCAATGGCGTTCAAATGATTTTTTCGAATGTCTTCTAAATTTTTTAGATTTTCCGGAGTTGAAATATAATACGCATTCAAATTCCGTTCCTGAGTAGTTTCGCCATACTTCTTATGCTGTATCCAGTTGGAAGTGGCAACCAAATGTTCAAAGTACTTTTCAACTTGATGATAGTAAGTCACTTGCTTGCCGTAATTAGGCAAAAATTCGGCGGGAGATTTAGTTTGCGAATAGCCAATAGTAACCAGGAAAAATAAAACAATAGATAGGCAACGATTCATTTTAAAAATTTTAGAAATCAAATATATAAATTAAAGAAGTAAAAAAGCTTAATTATTATTTCATTGGGATTATAAATGGTAAAAATTCAAACCTGTTTTTTAAATTGCTTTCGAAAATGCTTCAAACTATGCACTATATTTGCACTACTAAAACGATATAGTTATGGAAGAATGTATTTCTGTTTTTGATATGCTTAAAATTGGTGTTGGACCCTCAAGTTCACACACATTGGGGCCATGGCGAGCTGCCGAGCGTTTTTTGGCTGAAATTCGAAAAGAGAATCTTTTTTCTACTGCTGTTCGTGTGAAAGTAGATTTATACGGTTCTCTTTCACTAACCGGAAAAGGTCACGCCACTGATTATGCGGTTATGCTGGGTTTAAGCGGTCAGGATCCTGAAACTATTCCGGTTGCTGACATTGACGGAATAGTACAAGCCATTAAAACGAATAAAAAAATTAAATTAGGCAACGAGATTTGGATTGATTTTGATGTAGAAAAAGACATCGTATTCAACAAAAACTTCCTCCCTTTCCATGCCAATGGATTAACTTTTACAATTATTACTACTAAAAAAGAATACAGTGACACTTTTTATTCCATTGGTGGCGGATTTGTAGTGACCGAGCGAAGAAGCAATGCCAAGCACAATCAAGAAATAAAATGTGCTTTCCCTTATCCTATTCAAAAAGCAGATGAATTATTAGCCTATTGCATCAAAGAAAATAAATCGATTTCTGAAATTGTCTATGAAAATGAAAAATCAATGCGTTCTGAAGAAGAAATCAACCATGAGTTGATGCGAATTTGGGACACCATGTTAGAATGCATTTACATCGGCTGTCACTCTGAAGGAATTTTACCCGGTGGATTAAATGTTCGCCGAAGAGCATTTGACATGCACGAAGGTTTAAAAGGAACTGTTCCCTATGCAAATCCGCAAGAATGGTTGGAAACCATCAGAAAAACAGAAGTTAAGTTCCGACAAATATTAAAATGGGTCAGTTGTTTTGCATTGGCTGTGAATGAGGTAAATGCTGCTTTAGGCCGTGTAGTTACAGCACCTACCAATGGAAGTGCCGGAGTAATCCCTGCTGTTTTGATGTATTATCTAGTTATTGAAAACCACGAAGCGGGAGATAAAGAAATCAAACAATTTTTATTGGTTGCTGGCGAAATTGGAAGTATCTTTAAAAAAGGAGCTACTATTTCTGCCGCCATGGGTGGTTGTCAAGCTGAAATTGGTGTATCCAGTGCCATGGCTGCAGCAGCTTTATGTGAATTGATGGGAGGAACGCCTGCTCAGGTAACTATGGCTGCCGAAATTGCAATGGAACATCATTTAGGAATGACGTGTGATCCGATTGGTGGTTTGGTTCAAATTCCGTGTATAGAACGCAATACAATGGGTGCAATTAAAGCCATTAATGCAGCTGAATTGGCTTTAGAAACAGATGCATTAAATGCAAAAGTTCCATTAGATAAAGTAATCAACACCATGTGGGAAACAGCCAAAGACATGAACTCCAAATACAAAGAAACCAGCGAAGGTGGATTGGCAGTTGGTGTGAACTTGGCGGATTGTTAATGCAAATTCAATTTAAAATAAGCTGCACAAGTTCCAAATCCAATGATGAAAGCAATGATGGATATAACCATTATTCTTAAACCTAACTTTCGTTTCGATTCAAAAAACAACATTATAATACCAATAACAAAACTGATTAAACTCAGTATTGCTACTATTATACCAAAACCAACAAAAAATTCATCCATATTTTTTATTTAAGCGATATTAATTATTGCAAAGCAAGAACCAAAACCAATTACTAATCCGATTATTCCGTATATCAACAATTTTAATCCTCTTTCTTTTTTTTCACTGATAAAGGCATATTCGATAAAACCCACTATTACCATCAGGAAACTAATTAGAAAAACCGTAATAAAAAATGCTCCCATACTTTCTATTTTAATTGTTTTCTTATTTCATCAATCTTATTATCTCTATAAAAAATATTCATCGTTTCAAACGGAATGATCTTCATCTTGTCGCTTACAATGTGCACGCATGATTTTTTGACAGCTCGAACATCAAAATCATACGGATCCATAAAATTCATAATCAATACTCTGAATAAATTACTGTAACTCAAATTTTCCGATTTAACTCTTGGCAAACAACACATCAATTCACCAAACGTTTCTTCCGCACAATCTACCGAAATTCCAGTACTGAAAAGATTCAACATATGGGATTTTAATTTTTCATCGTGTTCAAAAACAATTGTGTTCATGGAATTATTCAACAAATCTTCAGGGTTAATTAAATGCGTCATCGGAAAAACTTCTCCGTCTACTTTGAGTGCATAAGCCATGCAAAGTGCATCCGGATTGCATGGCACAGGGATTAAATCTTGTGGCTTAAAAAGCGGATATTGCTCATAAATTTTTCGTCGTACTTCAGTTAATGTTATTCTTCCTTCCCCATCATTATAATTTTGATTTCTTCCGGCCACTTGCGTAGGTTGAAACGTAACTCCGCGAACACATTTTTGTTGCAAAGCGTAGTCGAGAATTGCACCAATTTCATCATCGTTTACACCTTTTTGTAGTGTGATAACCAACGTTGTTGAGATATTATATTTATTTAAATATTCAATTGCTTTTTTTCGTGTTTCGGTTAAATCTTCGCCTCGTAATTTTTCTAAAACGTCCGGTTTAAAACTGTCAAACTGAAGATACAATTCAAAATCCGGCATATAATCGGCTAACTTCTGAACAAATTTTTCATCTTTGGCTATTCGAATTCCGTTCGTGTTAACCATCAAATGTTTGATTGGTTTGGTTTTAGCAATATCTAAAATTTTAAAAAAATCAGGATGAACAGTTGGTTCGCCTCCTGAAATCTGAACTACGTCCGGTTCTCCCTCATTAGCCACAATCACATCAAACATTTTTTCTATTTCATCCAAGGTGCGATGACGACCATAATTTGGTCCTGAACTTGCATAACAAGTCGGACAAGTTAGATTGCATCGATCTGTCACTTCGATGATAGACAAGCAAGAATGTTGCTCATGATCGGTACACAATCCACAATCATACGGACATCCATAATGCACTTTTGTGTTGAATTTCAGAGGCATTTCGGATTGCTTATTGTAATTTCGAATTTGCTTGTAATATTCCACATCATCCGCAATCATCACTTTTGAATCGCCATGTGTTTTACAATGCTTTAGCATAAAAACCTGATTATCTTGAAATACAATTTTAGCATCGATGGTATGTAAACATTCCGGACACAAACTTTTGGTGTAATCGTAATAAATGTAATCTCTTGTTTTCATTGACTTACTCTCTTGAAAATTCTTTTTATAAAAGTAACATAATACACAAATATAAATAAAGCCGACCAATGAATACTACTCAATCCAAAAAATAAAGGTTCAAACGGTTTTAAAAACTCAACGCCAAAACGATACAAAAAATAGAGCACCATAAAAAGTTTAAATCGGTCACCATTTATTAATTCTACTTTCTTAATCTTCCAGAAAAAGAATAAAAGAAACAACATGAACATCATTTCATACAAGGCAGTTGGGTGTCTTTTTAATCCGTCTCCCAAATCCATTCCCATAAAGAAAGTGGTTTCAATGCCGTATGTTGGTTCTGTAATTCCGGCAAAAAAACAACCAATTCTTCCAATAAAAACAGCAATTATGATAGGTATAACATACAAATCACCAGAAGAATTTTTCTCTCCAATTATTTTTTTAACTAATTCAACCCCAAATAATCCTCCAAAAAAACCACCGGCAACTGTTTTGTTCTGGTAAAAAGTGAGCCATGTCATTTCAAAAAGTTGTGAAGGAGTTTCCAAAGCCGCTATAATTCGAGAACCTAACAATGCTCCAAGCATGGCTCCTACCAAAATCCAAAGGCGATTGATGTTTGAAATTGGATCTGCTGTTCGCTTTTTCAAATAATAATACAATCGAACACCCACAAAAAACGCCAAAACTTCAAAAAAATAATGAACGGGTTCAACAGATTCAAATCCAAAAGTTACTGGAAATCTCATAGTTATTTCCTCCTCGTATCCAAAATATAAACCACTTTCCAAACCCCATTTTCCTGAAATAATTGAAAAGAATTTACGCCTGAGTGACTCAATTTGTCATTTACATAAAACTCGTAGGGTGTCCAAGCATGAGCCATTGCACCATCTATTTGGATAGTGTAGTTTAGTATTTTCTCCTCAAATTTCATCGTTATGGGAATAGAAGCAATGGATTTATAAAAATTCGAAGCCTTTTCAACTGAAAATTTAGTTCCGTTTCCCGATTCAGAAATGGAATGCAAAACCAAATTTTCGGTACAAACCGATTGGAGTTTGATAGAATCGCGTTGGTGAAAAGCCTCAAAAAAAGTTTCAATGGTTTGTTGAATTTCTTTCTCTTGTGCAAAAGAAAGATGACTTATTAAAAGTAAAAGTATGATATATATTCTTTTCATAAACTTGCTTAATGGGTTAGCCAATTGAGAGCTAAGAAAGCCACTATGCCTGCAACATACCCTGCTACTGCTAAAGGCATAATTTTTTTCAAATACCACATAAAAGTTATTTTTTCTTTCTCCATAACCGCTATACCTGCAGCAGAACCGATAATTAACATACTGCCTCCTGTTCCTGCACATAATGCGATAAAATCCCACAATGAATGATCCATAGGATATTCGGTTAAAGGAAACATCGCTTGCGTTGCAGCAACTAAACTACCGTTATCCACAATCGATGATAATACCCCTATTGCTATAACCATTGTGTCTATATTAGGTAAGGTTCTCAATAAAAAATCAGCAAACGTGCTCAATATTTCAGTATCCTGAAGAGCATAAACCATCAATAAAATTCCCATAAAGTAGAGTATAGAACTAACATCAACTTTTGACAATGCATGAGCCACAGAAAATAAGTCCTTTTCAGATTGTGATTTTTCGCGATGATAAATTAACGATACCAAAGCCACAAATCCTAAAGCAATTAAAACCCCAATAAAGGGTGGCAAACCTGTTATTGATTTGATTACCGGAACCATAACTAATCCAAAAACACCCGCTAGCAGTACACTTACACTGCCATACATTTTTTCTTCCCTTTTAACATCCTGCATTGATAACTGCACGCGAAGTGCAGCGAAACCTCTCATACGAAAACTTGCAATTATTAACGGCACCAGAATGACAAATAATGAAGGTACAAACAATACTTTTACAATTCCTAAGGCACTAACCTGGCCTCCTATCCATAATAAGGTTGTGGTTACATCTCCAATAGGACTCCATGCACCACCGGCATTTGCTGCAATTACAATTATTCCCGCAAGAATCATTCTAATTTCACCTTTAGGCATCAATTTTTTTAACAAGGTTACCATTATGATCGCGGTAGCTAAATTATCTAATAATGCCGACATAAAAAAGGTGACGCCTCCTACAATCCAAAGTAAATTAAGTACTGATTTAGTTCGAATTCGATGGGTAATAACAGCAAATCCCTTATGCAAATCAATTAATTCTACAATTGTCATCGCTCCTAACAAAAAGATTAGCAAACCGCCAATCTCTCCAAAATGTCCTGTTAACTTTTCTGCAAGTAAATGCTGATCGCCCTTATAAAACAAAGCAAAAAACACCCAGCATAAAGACCCGGTGAGTATTGCTGTAATCGTTTTATTTATTTTGAAAGGTGATTCTAATATAACCAAAAGGTATCCTAAAATCGCGATGACAAGTACTATTGTAGTCATTTTTATGTAAGATTTTATAAAAGCAAATGTAAGTAGATTATTAATCAATTTATTTCTTTTCTTTTATTTTTTATGCAATAAACAAACATTCCTTACATTTGTAAGTTTCGTTAACAAAATTTAATATTATGTCCACCTCAAAAAAAGATTACAAGAGAATTACCACTAAATCATTATTTGATATGAAAGCCAACCGCGAAAAAATATCGATGCTAACCGCTTACGATTATACGATGGCTAAAATTGTTGATGCTGCGGGGGTTGATGTTATTTTGGTAGGCGATTCTGCCAGTAATGTAATGGCAGGACATGAAACAACATTACCCATTACTTTAGATCAAATGATTTATCATGCCAATGGTGTTGTTCGAGCTTGTGAACGTGCATTGGTAGTGGTAGATTTGCCTTTTGGAACTTATCAATCCGACCCAAAAGAAGCCTTGCGTTCTGCTATTAGAATTATGAAAGAAAGTGGCGGTCACGCAGTCAAATTAGAAGGCGGAGGAGAAATCAAAGATTCTATCAAAAAAATATTAAATGCGGGCATTCCGGTTATGGGACATTTGGGGTTGACTCCGCAATCTATTTATAAATTTGGGACCTACACCGTTCGTGCAAAAGTAGAAGCGGAAGCCGAAAAATTGATTGAAGATGCCAAATTATTGGAACGCATTGGTTGTTTTGCATTGGTTTTAGAAAAAATTCCGGCCAAACTAGCTCAAAAAGTGGCTGAAAGTATTTCTATTCCCGTTATTGGGATTGGTGCAGGTAGTGGTGTTGACGGTCAGGTTTTAGTTTTACATGATATGCTAGGCATGACACACGAATTTAATCCGCGTTTTTTAAGAAGATACATGAACTTATATGAAGACATGACCAAAGCTATCGGACAATATGTTACCGATGTAAAAGCAGTTGATTTTCCCAATGCAAACGAACAATATTAATCAAATTTGAAAATGAAATAATTTGAAAATGAAACTACTAACTACCAAAGATAATCTCCAAATTCTTCATGAGGATAATCATTTGATTGTAGTGAACAAAAGGGTTGGGGATATTGCTCAAGGTGATACTTCAGGAGATAAACCTTTACCGGATATTGTCAAAGAATACTTAAAAGAAAAATATAATAAACTAGGAGAGGTATTTCTAGGAGTTGTTCATCGACTTGATCGACCTACCACAGGAATAGTTGTATTTGCTAAAACCAGTAAAGCCTTAACTCGAATGAATGAGTTATTCAGTTCAAGAGAAACACAAAAAACATATTGGGCAGTCGTAAAAAATAAGCCACCAAAAGAAGAAGACACTTTGATTCATTTTATAAAACGAAACCAACAAAACAATACTTCAAAAGCTCATTTAAAAGAAGTTCCTGAGAGTAAAAAAGCAAGTTTAAGTTATAAAATTATTGCAGAATTAGATAATTATTTTGTTTTAGAAATTGAGTTACATACCGGTAGACACCACCAAATTAGGGCACAATTACAAACCATTGGTTGTCCTATAAAAGGAGATTTAAAATATGGCTTTGACAGAAGTAATCCTGACGGAGGAATTCATCTACATGCGATAAAATTGTGTTTTATTCATCCCGTTTCTAAAGAAAAAATAGAATTAATTGCTCCTATCCCCAATGATATTATTTGGAATTCGATATAAAGTTTAATTTTTGATTATCAAGTTATGAGTATACTCGTCTCTCCCCAAAAAAGAAAAAAATTGCTCAAAAAGCTACTGATTACTATTCAAAATCATGAATCAGCTATTATTGAAGCCTTACAAAAAGATTTTAAAAAACCTCCTTTTGAAACCTATATTACAGAAATCAATTATGTAATTTCTGATTTAAAACATACGATTTCAAATGTTGAAAATTGGTCTAAACCAAAACGGGTTTGGCCCTCTATTTTGAATTTTCCTTCTTCCGATTATATTTATACGGAACCTTATGGTAGAGTACTCATAATCTCGCCTTGGAATTACCCATTTCAGTTAGCTATGTGTCCACTAATTGCTGCTATTGCTGCCGGAAATACTATTGTTCTAAAACCATCTGAACTAACCTTTAATACATCCCAGCTTATTACAAAAATTGTTGAGGAAGTTTTTCATGTAAAAGAAGTGGTTGTTGTACATGGCGGAGCTGAATTCACGCAGTCTTTATTAGAAAAACGGTGGGATTATATCTTCTTTACCGGTAGTGTGTTTGTTGGTAAGATTGTGGCTCAAGCCGCTGCAAAAAACCTAACACCTTACACACTTGAATTGGGAGGAAAAAACCCTTGTATCGTTGATGAAGGTGCAGATTTAGAAATTGCGGCAAAACGAATTGTTTGGGGTAAATTCATTAATGCCGGACAAACTTGTATTGCCCCTGATTTTATTTTAGTTCAAGGAAAAGAAAAATACAATTTTGTAGAATTATTGAAAAAAGAAATTATACGAGTATATGGTGAAAATCCAGAAGAATCAAAAGATTTTAGCCGAATTATCAACTCTAAAAATTGGCATCGTTTAAAAGAAATGATAGACCATACTAAAGTGCTTTACGGTGGGACAACAAATGAATACGAAAAATACATAAGTCCAACATTACTTGACGAACCCAGCCTGAATAGTGTGGTAATGAAAGATGAAATTTTTGGTCCTATTTTACCAATTATATCTTATCATGATGAAAAAGATTTAGAAAATATTATTTCAAAAAATGAAAAACCATTAGCATTATACGTTTTCACAAACGATAAAAAATTTGCTGAAAAAATGATTACAAAATTTTCTTTCGGTGGAGGATGTGTAAATGATTGCATGGTTCATTTTTCCAATCATCGATTGCCTTTTGGAGGTGTTGGTCATAGTGGAATTGGTGCATATCATGGTAAATTAGGTTTTGATTCTTTTTCTCATCATAAAGCGATTGTGAAAAAACCGAATTGGGGAGATAACCCAATTCGATATGCTCCTTATAAAAACAAATTGAATTTTATAAAAAAAGTTTTATCTTGGCTCTAAAATATAACGTATGGAAAATAAAGACACGCAAATTAAACATGCCATTACATTTGGTTATCCTCTTGATTTTGGATTAGTTATTGAAAAATCCTTTGAAAACTATAAAAAAATTGCCTTACTTGGTGGTGCAACATTATTATTATTGATGATAGCCTTGATTGGTATCGCATTCACCATGTTCACCGCATTTATGGGAGCATCCGATTTAACTGAAACCTTAACCGATTTTAATCCGCTAAATTTTTCTACTGTTGGAATCTTAATTTATATTGGAGTATTGGTTCTGATTTCAGGACTTTTTAGTCCAATTGGAGCCGGTTTTTTAAAAATGGCTCATTTAGCAGAAGAAAATAAAGAGTTCACTATGGGGGCTGTTTTTGACTATTATAAAACAATTCATTTTAAAGAATTATTTATTTCCGCTTCTCTATTAGCAGTAGTGAATTTAGGAATCAGCACCACTTTAGATTCTATGGGTTTAACTTTTTTAGGTACTATAATAACTTACATCATTGGATTTTTAACTTTTTTAACCGTTCCTTTAATCATTTTTGCAAATCAAAATGCTTTTGAAGCGATTACAAAAAGTGCACAATTAATTTTTAAAAATCCTTTTATAATTTTCGGATTAATTATTGTTGGGATTATTGGAATATTTATTGGACTAATTGGGTTGTGTATCGGGATCTTTTTCACAATGCCTTTTTGGTACTCTTTAACTTATACTATCTACAATAACATTATACCTATAAACGAAGAAAGTGAAATTGAAGAAATTGGAAACAACCTAGAATAATTATTTAAAATAAAAAAATAGTTGTAGTTATTATGCAACTCTTTTTTTTATATTTTTAGACTTGAAAAACAAACCCAAACAAACAAATGCCCTCATCTTTTTCTCTGAAAATGTATTTCTTTATTTTTTGTAAACTTTTTATCAAGTATAATTTATTCAGTAACAATAAATCAGAAAATAATTGATAATGAAACCGTTGCACTAAATAATTTTAAAAAACATTATTGGTTAGCAATATTATTAATTGCAATGGGTGAAATAATGATAACTTTTTTTACTTTTATATAATTCAAAATTTAATACTATGAAATGGGAAGGTAGAAGACAAAGTTCAAACATGGAGGATCGAAGAGGAATGGGAACCACGGGAAAAGTGTTTGCCGGCGGGGGTTTAATCGGTCTGGTTTTTCTTGTTATACAAATGTTTATGGGCGGTGGTGACAATGCCCAACTAATGCAAGAACTGCAAAACCAAATGCAACAGCAACAAACAGAAACCGGTCCGGCTCAACCTTTAAGTGAAGCTGACCAAAAAATGGGTGAATTTGTTGCAACAGTTTTAGCCGATACAGAAGATGTTTGGCATAGAATTTTTGAGGAAAATGGTATAAAATATGTTGAACCAAAAATGGTTTTATTTCGTGGCGCTGTTCAAACAGCTTGCGGTGGAGCTTCGTCTTCCTCAGGCCCTTTTTATTGCCCCGGAGATCAAAAAATATATATGGATTTAGACTTTTTTGATGAACTCCGAACCCGTTTTGGTGCAAAAGGCGGCGATTATGCCATTGCCTATGTGATTGCTCATGAAGTAGGTCACCATGTACAAACACTATTAGGAACTTCAGGTGAAGTTCGTAAACTACAACAAAAAGTAAGTGATGTGGAAGGTAATAAATTATCCGTATGTTTAGAGCTTCAAGCTGATTTTTATGCCGGTTTATGGACACATTATAATCAAAAATATCTAGAAGAAGGCGATATCGAAGAAGCTTTAAGTGCAGCTCAAGCAGTTGGTGATGATGCCATTCAAAAGAAAATGCAAGGTCATGTCGTTCCTGATTCGTTTACACATGGAACTTCTGAACAACGTGTAAAGTGGTTTGGTAAAGGTTTTAAAACAGGTGATATCAAACAAGGCAATACCTTCGCAACATTGAATTAAAATCAGTTTTTGATTAAAAAATTGTTCTTTTCAAAAAAATAACTTCCCTTTTTTAAAACTTTCGTAAATCGTTTTAAAATAGATAATTTTTATGATTTGTTTATCAATAATTGGAAGGCTCTTTTTTAATTTTGTGCTTCAAATTTTTCAACATGAACGTTGGTATAGACAGCATATCTTTCGATATTCCTAAAATTTATTTATCCATTTCAACTTTAGCATCACACCGAGGCATTGAACCTGGAAAACTCACTAAAGGACTAGGTTTACAAAAAATGAGCTTCCCGGATGTTAACCAAGATGTAGTTACTTTTGCAGCAAATGCAGCCTTTAAACTAATTCAACAGGATAATTATAATCCAACAACTATTTCAAGAATTTATATAGGTAGTGAAAGTGGCGTTGATAGTTCAAAACCAATTGCCTCCTACTTACTTAATTTGTTAGAAAATAAACTAGGCCAAGGTTCATTCCGCAATTGTGATGTGGTAGATATTACCTTTGCTTGTATCGGAGCTGTTGATGCTTTACAAAATTGTTTGGACTATGTTCGACTAAATCCTACTAAAAAAGCAATTGTAATTGCCACTGATAATGCCAAATACGATTTAAACTCAACTGGAGAATATACACAAGGTGCCGGAGCTATAGCGATGTTAATTTCTTCAAATCCTAGAATTTTACGTTTTTCAAATGAAGTAGGTGTTTCTACTGAAGGTGTTTTTGATTTCTTTAAACCACGCCGCTATTTTTCTAAAGAAAAAATTACCAAAAAAAATGATAATCCGAAATGGTTAAATGTGTTGGAAAACGAAGTTGCCATTTACAAAGAGCAACCCGTTTTTGATGGTCAATATTCGAATGAATGCTATATTAACAGAATTACAGAAGCCTACGAACATTTTAAAAAAGAAAGTCAACAAAGTGGAAAAATCTATGAAGATTGGTCTTCCATTTTGATGCACCTTCCCTACTGTTTTCAAGGAAGACGTACTTTTATAGAAATTTTTTCTAAAGAAAATCCGGAATTGTTAACCAAACAAATAGGAGAAACTGAAAAAGATAAATTAAAAGCATTGACTAAAAGTCCGGAATATTTAGAACTTATCAATCAAAAAATCTATCCCTCAGAAATTGCTTCCGGACAAGTAGGTAATATTTACACAGGTTCAATCTTTTTAGGACTACTTTCTACGCTAAGTTATCATGTTCAACAAAATTCAACATTAACCAATCAAAAAGTTGGCTTTATTGCTTATGGTAGTGGGTCAAAATCAAAGGTTTTTGAGGCGTCCCTTTCAAGCGAATGGAAATCGCAAGTTGAAAAAATTTCACTATTTGATCATTTAGGAAAATGCCATGAAATAGACTTCGAAACATATGAAAAATTACATAAAAAAGAATTAAAACAATCCGTTTTAAAACCTAAAAAAGAGTTTGTTTTAGATTATATCGAAAATGAAAACCCAGTACTTATTGGAGCACGATATTATAAGTTTATGGATTAAATTTCGTCCGTTTTCAATCTTCTCCGAGCTAAAGTACTAAATTTCGTCCGACTTCAGTCGCATAATTTATTTCCTTTTTTTTCAAAAACCTCTATTATCTTATCATACTCCTCACCAAAAGGTTTTTTACCATGATGATTTTCTTGATTTTTGATATAATTTCGAACTCACTTCAAAATAGATTCAGAAACTCACAATGCGAAAAATTCACTTTGCCATTCAAATTTTTTCCCTTTTAAATTCGGAAATAAATCAGGGTTGTGGTTAATCCAATATGAAGATTCTCCTTTAATTAATTGCATTACTTTTTCAACACTTTGATTAATTCCCTGTGAAATCAAACAATGACAATGATCTTCATAACCCTTAACAAAATCAACATGAATTGATTTTTGTTTTGCATTTTCTTTGATATGATTCCAAACCAACTGTCTCGATTCAATTGTGTTTAAAAATGGATATCTGTTTTTTGTGCACCAAACAAAATGTATATAAATTTTTAGATAGGGCATATAATTATGATTTTGGATTATATTTTTTAATTCTCCTCCAACTTCAGTCGGAGGCAAGTTAGTGCTGAATAACAGGTAATATTGATTATGTTTTAATAATTGATATTGATTTTTGACATTGAAATTGATTTTTGCCTATCCCAACCAACCTTCCCTATCCAAACTTCTATATTGAATTGCCTCAGCAATATGTGAAGGTTTTAGCAATTCTGATGATTCTAAATCTGCAATTGTTCGGGCGACTTTTAATATTCTGTCATAGGCTCTAGCTGACAAATTCAGTCTTTCCATAGCTGTTTTAAGTAATTGTAATGATATTTCATCAAGCACACAAAATTCTCGAATCAGTTTACTGCTCATTTGAGCATTATAATGAATAGATGGCAACAAATCGAACCTAACAGTTTGTAATTCTCTGGCTTTAGTAACTCGTTTTCTTATTTCTATACTGCTCTCCGCTTTTCTGGTTTCGGTTAATTTTTCAAATGGAACGGGGGTTACTTCAATATGAATATCAATTCTATCCAATAACGGCCCTGAAATCTTGCTCAAATACCGTTGCATTTCGGCCGGTGATGAACTTATTGGAGCATCCGGATCATTAAAATAGCCACTCGGACTCGGATTCATACTCGCAACCAACATAAAAGAAGAAGGATAGGTAATCGTAAATTTTGCTCTGGAAATTGTAACTTCTCTATCCTCTAAAGGTTGACGCATCACTTCTAAAACTTCTCGTTTAAATTCCGGAAGTTCATCTAAAAACAATACACCATTATGTGCCAATGAAATTTCACCCGGTTGAGGATAACTTCCTCCTCCAACTAATGAAACAGAGGAAGCAGTATGATGCGGACTCCTAAAAGGCCGTTGGCTCATCAATCCGGCTTCTTTGGTTTTACCGGCAACAGAATGTATTTTGGTAGTTTCCAAAGCTTCTTTCATGGTCATAGGTGGTAAAATACTCGGTAATCTTTTTGCCAACATTGTTTTACCCGAACCCGGCGGACCAATTAAAATGATGTTATGTCCTCCAGCGGCAGCAATTTCCATACAACGTTTAATACTCTCCTGTCCTTTTACATCAGAAAAATCAAATTCAGGAAAATCTAATGTTCTGGAAAACTCTTCTTTGGTATCGATAATAGTAGGTTCAATAGTTCCATTTCCTTCAAAAAAATCAATGACTTGTAATACATTTTCAATTCCATAAACGTCCAGACCTTCCACTATTGCAGCTTCTTTCACATTTTGAATGGGAAGAATAAAACCTTTAAAACCTTCTTCTTTCGCTTTTATAGCTATTGATAAAGCTCCTTTAATAGGTTGCAAACCGCCATCTAGAGATAATTCCCCCATGATGACATATTGATCTAATTCATCCGCTCTAATTTGTCCTGAAGCAACTAAAATACCAATTGCCAAAGTAAGGTCATAAGCGGAGCCTTCCTTTCTTAAATCGGCCGGTGCCATGTTGATGGTGATTTTTTTAACCGGTAAGGAATACCCGTTATTTTTGAGAGCAGCAGCTATTCGATAACTACTTTCTTTAATGGCATTGTCGGGTAATCCGACTAAGTGGTAGCCCACTCCTTTATCAATATTTACTTCTACGGTAATTGTGGTGGCTTCCACACCGAAAACGGCACTTCCAAATACTTTAACTAACATGGCGTATAAATTTATCTATGACAAATATCACAAATAGATTGATAGAAAAATAGTATTTTTAAAAATATTTTTATAATTCTTTGTGAAAACAATCAAAACCATTGCCTTTATTATAATTTTAACTAGCTGTTTTTAAAGCATTTTCACAAAGTGAAACTGAAAATGAAAAACTTTGGATTGGTTATCTTACTCAATCAAAAATATCAAAGAACTACTCGTTGTGGAACGACACCCACTGGGTACCTGATAATTTTTATATCATTAGAACGGGTCTCACGTATCACTTTGAAAACAAACTCAAAACAACCAGCACTTTAGGATATGCGGTGGCTTGGTTTTATCCGCTTGAAAATAATGATACTTTTCGATTAGAACAACGGATTTGGGGGCAAACCACATCCGTTCATGCCAGCTCAACCTTTAATTTTTTTCATCGATTGCGTTACGAGGCGAGGTTTAGAAAAACGATTATTGAGAATCGAGCTACTTCCGATTACAACTTTAATTATCGATTAAGGTACTTATTTCAAATGCGATATAATTTCGATAAAAATCCAAAAACGGGCAATCGCTTTTACACGTTAGCTTCTGATGAAATTATGTTCAACGCCGGCGAAGAAATCACCAATAGCTTCCGATTTGACCAAAATAGAGTTACTTTGGGATTTGGTTATCAAACAAAAAACATGTCGTTTCAATTGGCTTATATGAAACAACTAATTTTAGCAAATACATCCGATATCTCTAAAGTAAACAACAATTTGCAACTATTTATTTTTCACAATTTTGATTTTACTTCAAAAGAAAAATCCCCGAAATAATTGTATTTCAGAGATTTTATAATCCTATTCGATTACTACTTATTAAACTTTGAAATTCCGTTTTGTAACCACTTTTCATACTTTTTAATATCCGGATCATAACTTGTTGAACCATCAGAAATCGTATTTCCGTCAGTATCCAAAATTAAATATTGTGGTTGAGAATTCGTTTCGTACTTCGTAATTTGAAAATCACTCCATTTATTACCAATAGTTTTGATTCTTTTGCCGGTTGTAGGAGAAACATAAATATCCTTTTCATCAAGAGCCTCTTTATCATCAACATAAAGTGATATCAGCACTAATTCATCTTTTAAAATGGAAAGTACTTTTGGATCAGACCAAACATAATCTTCCATTTTACGGCAATTCTCGCAACCATGACCAGTAAAATCTAAAAGAACTGGTTTATTTACCGATTTAGCATATTTCAATCCTTTTTCATAATCTGTAAACGCTTGCAAACCATGTGAAATTACTTTTGTGTCTTTTAATAAATCTCCTTCTCCGGTATTTCCTATTCCGTAAGGACTTTCACTGTAATATAATGGAGGAGGAAAACCTGAAATTAATTTTAAAGGAGCTCCCCAAAGTCCGGGAATTAAGTAAATTGTAAAACTTAAAACAAATAACCCCATAAATAATCTTCCTGTAGAAATGTGTGTAATTGGACTATCGTGAGGCAGCGAAATTTTTCCGAATAAATATAAAACCCAAGCAAGAAATACAGCAACCCAAATAGCTAGAAAAACTTCTCTTTCCAATAAATGAGCTTGAGAAACTAAATCTGCTTTTGATAAAAATTTAAATGCTAAAGCTAATTCTAAAAACCCTAAAGAAACTTTTACTGTATTTAACCATCCACCTGATTTTGGTAAGGAGTTCATCCAACCCGGAAACAACGCAAATAACATAAAAGGTAGAGCAATAGCGGATGAAAATCCTAACATACCTACAATTGGAGCAATTCCGCCTTTAGAAGCAGCTTCAACAATCAACGTTCCAACAATCGGACCCGTACATGAAAATGACACAATCGCTAACGCTAATGCCATAAAAAAGATACCGATGATTCCGCCTTTATCAGCTTGACGATCTACTTTATTTGCCCATGAATTGGGTAAAACAATTTCAAACGCTCCTAAAAATGATGCGGCAAAAAAGACTAATAATGCAAAGAAAATTAAGTTAAATGCTACACTTGTCGAAAGCTCATTCAATGCATCAGGACCAAAAATGGCGACAATGGCAGTTCCTAAAAGCACATAGATTACAATAATTGATACACCATAAATGATTGCATTTTTAATTCCTTTCGACCTATCTTTACTTTGTTTAGTGAAGAAACTTACCGTCATTGGAATCATTGGAAATACACAAGGTGTCAGTAACGCTAAAAACCCTGAAAAAAATGCGACAATAAAAATAGTCCAAAGTCCTTTTTGTTCTTCTTTCTTTTTTTCTTTTACGGGTTGAACTTTTGTTACTTTTATTTGAGTGGAATCATTAACTGTTGCTGCCGCAGCAACCACAGTAGCTGTATCAACAACTGGTGCAACAAGTGTTTCGGAGGCTGGTATTTTTAATGCCGGCAACTTAAAATCAAAACTTTTGTATTGTTGGATACATTGTTCCAAACAAGCTTGGTATTCAACCTCAACTTTAATTGATTTTAAAGCAGGATTTGCAAGTTTTACAACTTGAGAAAACTGTGCTTTTCCTTCAAACATGTACTCGTCTACTCCAAAAACATCGCTATACACTTTTTTGTATTTGCTTTCGGTTGTTTTACCAACCAACTGATAGTTTCCCTTGGCACCGTCATAAATAAAAACGGTAGGTAACGAACCTCCATCCGGCGTAAACTGCGAAAAGAAATGCCATTCTTCTTGAATGGTTGCATCAAATTTTAATAAAAATTCGGTGTCTGATTTTTGTTCAATCGAAGTTTTCCACTTAACAGGATCTAAAATTTGTGCCTGT
>NZ_JBIKJL010000079.1:0-7913 GCF_044361015.1 Flavobacterium sp. | reverse complement strand
ATTCCGGTAGATGCTTGAATATGCTTATAAACTTGATTGATTGACGACGGAAAACCATTATCTCGTTGTTCATCTTCACTATAAACAATCAAGTCTATATTAGACAATTTGAATAATTCAAACTTTGACTCTTTCAATTGAGTAGTCAAATAGGTTACTAATTCGTGATTGATTGAGGTGGAAGAATTACTTCCGGCAAAGGCTAAGAGGGTTGACATTCGTTATTATTTTAATTTACCACAAAATTAGCTAAAGAAAATTATTATATTTGATAAATAAAAATTTAATACATGAAAAAATCACTTTCTATTTTCATTTTGCTTTTTCTAACTCAAAATTCATTTTCTCAAAACACAAGTGATAAATCGGCATTCAATGTGAAGTATTATGATGCAAAAGATAAATGGGTTATTTTTCCCAAAAAAGATGCCGATAGTACGCATATTTTTGGATTTATTTATCTTGATATGCAAGCAGGATTTACTCTAAATTATGAAGGAAATGTAGTAATTGACAAATATGGCAAATTCAAATATTATACAAATGGAAAAGAAAGTTCAATTAAAGCTAGATTAGAACCTTACAAAACTTCTGATGTGTATATAATTCCGGATAAAATAATAGAAAGTTTTGAATTATCAATTGTTCCTGATTGGTTAAAAATTTATGAACCCTCAAATCCTGAAAGTATCCAAGCTTTAAAAGATTACGGGTATCAATACAATCATGTTGGAGCCTGTGAAAAAGCTTTAGTTTATCTAGAAAAAGCATATAAAATCAATCCGCATTATGATGGTCTAGAATTTGAATTGGCCTATGCTTATAACCACTTAAAGCAATATGACAAAGCAATAACTCTGTTAGAAAAAGCTATAAGTAATAATCCGAAAAATTATTATTTTTTTAGAGAATTAGGATTTGCTTATGTTAGACAAAACAAAATACCTTTAGCAGAAAGAACCTATTTAAAAGGAATAAAAATGTCTGATAATGATTTTGAAAAAAGTGAAATGGCTTTAAATATGGCACAAGGATATTTCAAAGTTAAAAACAGAAAAAAGTTTGATGAATGGGCGAAGTTAACTAGACAATATGCTAAACCAAATTCACAATATACACAATATATTGATTTATTTGAAAAAGAATGGGATAGTCCCAGATAACAAAAAAAACCTGCTTTTTCAGCAGGTTTTCAATTTATTATCATTTTTAATTACACATGCAACGCACGATTGTCCGTAGCCGCCAAAGCCGCTTCTTTAACCGCTTCTGCAAAAGTTGGGTGAGCATGACTCATTCTCGAAATATCTTCAGCACTTGCTCTAAATTCCATTGCTGTAACAGCTTCAGCAATTAAATCGGCACAACGAGGGCCAATCATGTGAACGCCTAACACTTCATCGGTTTTCGCATCGGCTAAGATTTTTACAAATCCGTCCGTATCGCCACCTGCTCTTGCTCGTCCCAAAGCTTTAAATGGGAAACTTCCCGATTTGAAAGCAACTCCTTCTTCTTTTAATTGCTCTTCTGTTTTTCCAACAGCAGCAACTTCCGGCCAAGTATACACTACACCCGGAATCAAATTATAATCGATATGCGGTTTTTGTCCGGCTAAAATTTCGGCAACCAGCACACCTTCTTCTTCAGCTTTATGAGCCAACATCGCTCCACGAACCACATCGCCAATCGCATAAATATTCGAAGCAGTTGTTTGTAAATGATTGTTTACTTCAATCTGACCTCTATCGGTTACTTTTACTCCTGCTTTTTCGGCATTCAAACCATCCGTGTAAGGTCTTCTTCCTACTGAAACCAAGCAATAATCTCCTTCTAAAGACAAAATTTCTCCTTTGGGAGTTTCCGCTTCAACAGTTACGGTTTTTCCTTTTCGATCAACCGATTTCACTTTGTGTGAAGTGTAAAATTTCATTCCTTGTTTTTTCAACACTTTGGTCAGTTCTTTCGACAAGGAAGCATCCATTCCGGGAATAATACGGTCCATGAATTCCACTACCGAAACTTGTGCTCCTAATCGAAGATACACTTGTCCTAATTCAATTCCGATTACTCCACCACCAATAATTACTAAATGCTTTGGAACTTCTTTTAATTTTAACGCTTCGGTAGAAGTGATTACCCGTTCTTTATCTAACGTGATAAATGGCAAATTCGATGGTTTTGAACCCGTTGCAATGATTGAATACTTGGCTTCAATTGTTTCTGAGGAACCATCATTTTTGGTTACTTTCACATGTGTAGCATCTTCAAACGAGCCAATTCCTTCAAAAACAGTAATTTTATTTTTATCCATCAAAAACTTGATTCCACCTGTTGTTTGATCAACAACGGCTTGTTTTCGGGCTATCATTTTTTCCAGATTTACTTTCACTTTACCCACTTCGATACCGTGCTCTTCAAAATGAGCTACTGCATCATGGTAATGATGAGAGGAAGAAAGCAAAGCTTTAGAGGGAATACATCCCACATTTAAGCAAGTTCCGCCTAAAACCGAATATTTTTCGATAATAGCCGTTTTAAATCCTAATTGTGCACAACGAATGGCAGCCACATAACCTCCGGGACCGGAACCGATGATAGCAACATCAAATTGACTCATATGTTTTTATTTAGTAGTTAAATATCAGTTAAACGACTGCAAAATTACGAATGTTTTTTGGTACTTTTAAGTATAGTTTTAGTAAACTTTTTCAAATTATAAAATTGGAAAGTTACTCATTCGTAATCACTTATAAATCAACACAAAGTAATGAAATCGTTTTCGTAGATTTCTAAATTTCATGACATTTATCATCTTTATTGGATGTAAATTTTATGACCTTTGAAGTATAAGATTTCAAGTTATAATCAAATAAAAAAAGACGTTAAATAAATAAATTTTTAGAACCATGAAAAATATCAAAGTCATTCAAGAGCTTCACGATTTGGGAATCACCGGCTACCATGAAGTAGTGTACAATCCTTCTTATGAAGAATTATTTCAAGCGGAAACCTCTCACATGAGAAAAGGATATGAAAAAGGAGCGTTAACCGATACAGGTGCTGTTGCAGTAAAAACAGGCGTTTTCACAGGTCGCTCACCTAAAGATCGATACATTGTAAAAGATGATGTTACTAAAAACACTATTTACTGGGATGAAAAAGTAAATTTTCCCACCTCTCAAGCGATTTACAGTGAATTAAAATCGTTAGTTTTAAAACAACTTTCCACTTCCAAAAAATTATATGTCGTGGATGCCTTTTGTGGCACAAACCCCGACACTAGACTAAAAGTACGTTTTGTAATGGAAGTAGCGTGGCAGGCTCATTTTGTAACCAATATGTTTATTCGCCCTTCTATCTATGAATTAGAAAACTTTGGCGAACCTGATTTTATTGTCATGAACGGTTCTAAAACGACTAATCAAAATTGGAAAGAACACGGTTTAAATTCTGAAAACTTTGTAGTATTTAATTTAACAGAGAAAATCCAAATTATTGGTGGTACTTGGTATGGTGGTGAGATGAAAAAAGGAATGTTTGCCATGATGAATTACTATCTTCCACTAAAAGGAATGGCATCGATGCATTGTTCTGCTAATGTAGGTGAAAAAGGTGATGTAGCGGTATTCTTCGGATTATCAGGAACAGGAAAAACAACTTTATCTGCCGACCCAAAACGTTATTTAATTGGAGATGATGAACACGGCTGGGACAATAACGGAGTATTTAATTACGAGGGCGGTTGCTACGCTAAAGTAATTGATCTTAGTGAAGAAAACGAACCGGATATTTGGAGAGCAATAAAACGGGATGCCTTATTAGAAAATGTAGTGGTAAATGAATATGGTGAAGTAGATTATTATGACCATACAATTACTGAAAACTCTAGAGTTTCTTACCCAATTTACCACATCAATAAAATTGTGTTACCATCAAAAGCAGGTCATGCAAAAAAAATAATTTACCTTTCTGCTGATGCCTTTGGTGTATTGCCTCCAGTTTCTATTCTTGATGAAGACCAAGCTCAATATCATTTCTTATGTGGTTATACCTCCAAATTGGCAGGAACAGAAAGAGGAATTACTGCACCTGAACCTTCATTCTCACCTGCATTCGGTGAAGCTTTTTTAACTTTACATCCAACCATGTACTCTAAAACATTAATTGGAAAAATGAAAGAGCACGGAGCAAAAGCATATTTAGTAAATACCGGATGGAATGGTACCGGAAAAAGAATTTCTTTGAAAAATACTCGTGCGATTATTGATGCCATTATCAGTGGAGAAATCGATCAAATGGAAACCAGACATATTCCTTTCTTAAATTTAACAGTTCCAACTTCTTTACCTAATGTTGATAAAGGCATTTTAGATCCAAGAGACACTTATAAATCAGAAGAAGAATGGGAAGTAAAAGCCAAAGATTTAGCTGCTCGATATATCAAAAACTTTGAACAATATACTGATACAGAAGAAGGTAGAAAATTGGTTTATGCCGGTCCAAGTTTAGAAAATGTATTAGCATAACTCAAACACTAACGACACTTGTTTTTTTCAAAACCCGATTGGATTTTTCCGTCGGGTTTTGAATTTTTAACGTTTATTAGTTAACTGACTCATAATTAATAGTACCTTTGCAGGCTATTTTATTGAAATGAGATTACACAGAAATTTAGTTTACACAACAATTGATTCCTTGAATGCCATATTTAACGAAGGTGAATATGCCGATAAAGTGGTCGCTAGAGCACTAAAAAAAGACAAACGTTGGGGAAGTTCCGATAGAAAATTTGTGGCCGAAACCATCTATGAAATTGTTCGATGGAAACGATTATATGGCGAAATTGCTCAAGTAAAAGAACCTTACGATCGGGATGATTTATGGAGAATGTTTGCCGCTTGGGCCGTATTAAGAGGCTACCCAATACCTGATTGGAGACAATTGGAAGGAACTCCGCAACGCAAAATCAAAGGGCGTTTTGATGAATTATCCAAAATAAGAAAATACCGTGAATCTATTCCCGATTGGATGGATGAAATGGGTGTAAAAGAATTAGGAGAAGAACTTTGGTCGAAAGAAATTGCTGCTCAAAACCAACAGGCTCAAGTTATTTTAAGAGTGAATACCTTAAAAACAACAAAACAAAAATTACGGGCAATCTTGATGGATTTAAACATCGAAACAGATTACCTTGAAAAACAAGCAGATGCCTTAGTCTTAAAAGAGCGGGCAAATGTTTTCTTAACCGATGCTTTTAAAGAGGGTTTATTTGAAGTACAAGATGCAAATTCACAACTTGTAGCTGCGTTTTTAGATGTAAAACCCGGAATGAAAGTAGTTGACACTTGTGCTGGTGCTGGTGGAAAAACCTTGCATATGGCATCCTTAATGGATAACAAAGGGTTGTTAATTGCGATGGACTTATATGAAAGTAAATTAAAACAGCTAAAACTTCGAGCAAAACGAAATGGGGCTTTTAATATTGAATACCGTATTATCGATTCTACGAAAGTAATTAAAAAACTATACGAAAAAGCTGATCGTGTATTAATTGATGCTCCTTGCAGTGGTTTAGGGGTTTTAAAAAGAAATCCTGATAGTAAATGGAAATTACAACCAGAATTCATAGACAATATCCGTAAAGTGCAAGCAGAAGTTTTAGAAAGTTACTCTCGAATTGTAAAACCGGGTGGGAAAATGGTTTATGCTACCTGTTCTATTCTACCTTCTGAAAATCAAGAACAAATTAAGCGTTTCTTAACTACTGAAAACGGTAAAAACTTTACTTTTGTACAAGATAAAAAAATTCTAGCCTCCGAATCTGGTTTTGATGGGTTTTATATGGCCTTATTAGAACGAAAAAACGAATAATTACATGAAAAAAATCTACTCTATTTTATTGTTATTAGTTGTAACACTTGGGTTTTCTCAGCAAGCATATTACAATGGAATTAACTTTAGTTTAAATGGTCAACCGCTCAAAAATCAATTAGCTCAACTAATAATTACTACTCATACCAAAGAACTTAGTTATTCTCAAGTTTGGAATGCTTTAAAAATTACTGATTTAGATCCTTCTAATTCTTCAAATGTATTGTTAGTATATGGTTGGGAAAATGGTTCCGATGATGATGTAACCAACGACTTAAGCAGAAATAAAAATGATAATGGCGGTAGTAATGGTCAGTGGAACAGAGAGCACGTTTATGCACAATCTGTTGGAACACCTGACTTAGGTCAAAGTGGTCCCGGAGCTGACGCTCATATGCTACGTGCTTGTGACGTTCAGCGTAATGGCACAAGAGCAAATCGAAAATATGCTACCGGTTCTGGAAATTCTACTGTTGTCGGTGCAAATTGGTATCCAGGTGATGAATGGAAAGGTGATGTAGCCAGAATCATTATGTATATGTATCTCCATTATGGGAATCAATGCTTACCTTCAAATATTGGAGTTGGAGCCAATGCAGATGCCGGTGATGATATGATCGATTTATTTTTAACTTGGAATGCGGAAGATCCGGTTTCACAAACTGAAATAAATAGAAATAACTACTTAACTAATGCAAATAATACCTACGGTCAAGGAAATAGAAATCCGTTTATTGATAACCCTTACTTAGCCACAAAAATTTGGGGAGGTCTTCCTGCTCAAGATATTTGGGGAACTTTATCAACTACACAAATGGTTGCTTTTAAGTTTAGCCTTTATCCAAATCCAAGCAATGACAGAAGAATTAATATAGATTCTGAAATGGAAGTGGACGAAATTCAATTAATCAATATCAATGGTCAATTGATGCAACAAATTCAAAAACCAACTAGAACTAATAATACCTATACGGTTGAAAATTTACCTACAGGTTTTTATTTTCTAAAAGTGACCGCCGATAATCAATCGGTTACTAAAAAAATACTTGTGAATTAAATGACTTTTTTAATTCATAAAATAAATTGCATAGCAACCTGATTGGGTTGCTATTGTTTTTTAAATCAATTTAGGGCTATGAATTTGTGGAGAATTATTTTATATATTTGAAAGAATAAAACGAAATAGACATTTGCGAATTTAACTAAAACTGGGTGTATATGCGAAGGTTTGAACCGGCTATTTAATAAGTTAGTAGGCATTGTAGGAGACCAATACAAATAGATAAACAAACAGAAATATGTACAACTTTTCATATTTTAAAGAAAAAGACCAGCAGACAATTTTGGACTTCATAGCAGAAAACCCGTTTGCTTTTATGACAGGTAGTTTTTTATCAGGTAAACAAGTAGCCACACAAATACCAATTTTACTTGAAGAAAGAAATGGCGAATTGTTTTTGCAGGGTCACATTATGCGAAGCACAGACCACCATAAGGCTTTTATTGAAAATCCAAACGGACTTTTGCTATTCACTGGACCGAGTTGTTATGTAAGTGCCTCTTGGTACAGTAATCCTCAAATTGGTTCTACTTGGAATTATATGAGTGTTCACATAGCCGGTCAAGTCAATTTTATGACAGACGAAGAACTAATTCTCTTTATGCGTAAACTGACTTTAAAGTTTGAAAAAGGTAATGCACAATCATTAACATTTTATGACAACCTTCCTGACCAATATCTAAGCAAAATGATGCCAGCCATTGTTGGCTTAGAGATTAAGGCAGACAACATTGAGAATGTATTCAAACTTAGCCAAAACAGAGATAAAAAAAGTTATGTGAATATTATTTCAAAATTGGAAGCACAAGGTGGACAAAGTGCTTTGATAGCTTCAGAAATGAAAAAAAGACAAGCAAAACTATTCCCAGAAGGTATTGAACAGGACGGTTCAAAAATTGACTCATAAACAACAATTTTCAATTCACAAACCCCCGATTCCGCCCTAATCCTTCCGTATGGCTTAATCAACAAATAAACTTTT
>NZ_JBIKJL010000078.1:0-8025 GCF_044361015.1 Flavobacterium sp. | reverse complement strand
TTTTATCAAAAGTTTCTTCAATTATATTTTTTTTGTTCTGAGCAAAAATTGTTGAAGTTAAAAAAAACGATATTAGGATTATATATTTATTCATTTGTTGCATTAAGTTATTGAATTCGTCGTCGGTACGGCAAAATTGCCACTAACTAGTTAATATCATCAAATATATACAACTTTTTCATACTTTTCAAAAATTAATCAAGTTTTTTCTTATGAATTCCCTCCGTTAAACGGTCTAGCGGACTCATAATCTTATTCACAGCACTCGCACTAACATGCGTGTAAACGGTTGTGGTCTTTATACTTGCATGACCCAAAAACTTCTGGATGTAACGAATATCAGTGCCATTCTCCAATAAATGCGTAGCAAAACTATGGCGTAAGGTGTGAACAGTTGCTTTTTTCTCTAATCCCGATTTCTTCAATGCCTCCCGCATCACCGCCTGAACACTACCAATGCTATAAGGCTCGCCGGCAAATTGTCCTTCAAATACATATTTTTTTGTTTGATACAAACTTCGGTAGTATTCTAATGAATTTACAATAGAGTAGGGAAGCATAACCATTCTGTCTTTCTTTCCTTTGGCATTTTTAATATGAATTTTGTGTTCAGCAAATAAAATGTCCTGCCATTCCAAACTCACAATCTCACTTACTCGCAAACCCGCACCATAACCAATCAATAACAACAACTTATGTTTCGGATTATCAACCACTCGAAAAATTTGTAAACATTCCTCCATCGTTAAAACTGACGGAAGCTTCTTTTCTTTCTTAGGTCGTGGCAACCGCAATTCAAAACCCGGTATATGCAATACCTGTTGGTAATAGAACAACAACGCATTCACCATCGAATGTCCCGAGGCTGCACTCAAACCACGTTCCATCAACGAGGATAAATATTTTACGGTTTCCTGATATCCAATATCTTTCGGATTTCGATAACCATGATCTCTCAAAAATTGTAAAAAACTATGCGTATATGTTCGCAAAGTCGAACTGCTGTAATTCAACGCCAGCAACATATCCACCATGCTCGAAACATAAACATGAGCCACTTCCGGAACCTGTTCAAACAAACGTGACTTTGTTTGACTCAAATCTAATTGTTTTCGATTCACCACATTTCGCTTGTTTAAATAGCCTTCCGGTAGCTCCGAAACTATCAAAATACGATTTGGTTCAAAATGCAACAACAAAGCCTCATAAACCTGCGGAGTAGCAGGCAACAAATAACACGACCTGATCTTGCTATAGCGAACCATAGACAAACGTTTCACCTTTTCTCGAATCACCAAAATATCTGGAACAAAAACTTCCATCCATTTTAAATCCTCCAAGTGGGTTTTCAAAACAATCGATTTTCCTTCAAAAACAACCTCTTTCTCTAAATAGTCTTCCGGAAAAAAGTGAGAAACCTCTAAAATACGCTCCAAAGCTTCCTTCACTTTCGGATTTCGCATCGCCATATAAACCTTGTAACCCGAGTGCCAATAAACGCCCTTAACCAATTTCAGTTGATTAACAATGCCTTGAACATAACGCATCTTAAAAACCCAATATTTTCCTAAATTTGGTAATAATTCTACTGGCAACTTTTGGGCTAACGATGATTCTTTCGTTATATGATCAGGGTTGTTCAAATTTTCAAAAGAACCTAACTGACTTTCGCTTTTGGCTATGGGTGGAAGGTCACGGCTACTCTCTTCGCCGGCCACCGGTTGCAGAATGTGTAAATTGGGAAATAAAGCTTTAAGTTGGTAATAAGCAGCTTTGTTGTAATCAATGTACCAACATTGAAAAGTTTTACTGTAAATAGCACCAATCCCTTTTAATTGTTGCTGTATTGCATAATTCTTAAAAAAAAAGATACCTATGCGAACCGCTCCCTTGTGCTCGATTTTTCGGATAGTTAAATTCATATGGCGTATAATTAAAAAACAAATATATAAAAAAAAATGATAAAAAAGGGGCTAAGTAACTGAGGGGCTGAGAGGCTGAGTTATACTTTTACTTAATGATTCTTAAAAAAACTGAACTTATTAATGTTAAAAAAGGGAATCGAAGTAAGATTTTATTCCTTTTTAATATCTGCATTTTCTGTTTTTCTAATGAAATCGTATTGTTTTTGAAACTTTGTGTCTTGGTTCCCGAAGTCTCGGGATTGCAAGAAACAAAAAAGCAAAGCGTTTTTATGTTATTAGTGCCTTCTTTATACCCATTGTGGTAAAAAACAACCAAATCTCAAAAAAATAGTCAATTCCACCAAACCCTGTCAAATGAAGTCAAATTGTGTCAAAAAAAGCAAAGTGTCTTTTTTGCTTTGCGAAAACTCAAAAAAAAAAGTGATTTTGCGTTTACTGTGACTCCTTTGCGAACTTTTCGATAAAAAAAGAAACTAAAATCAATAGGAAAAACGTTTAAAAGTTGTGAATGCCTAAAATAGAAAAAAAGGGGAGTGAACTTTAATCAATCCGTTCAAATCCATCTACCGCGAAGCGATATGAGTAAAAAATCCCATTAATCCTTTTACTCCTTATTCCAATCCCATAACTAAAAACTATCTAGTAAACCAATCACGCATAAAGCCAAATATAAAACTTACCCCGGTTTTTTTTCTCCTTTTAGGGTTGGGGAAAAGAAAAAAACAGCAATGCAAACAACCCAAACCTCACTCAAAAACCATTGTTTAAAACCTTGTTCATAATAAACACAAGCATTCACTCGTTTCATCAGTAAGCAAACCCTAAATTTGTAAATCAATCAATAATGAAACTTATGCAAAAGCAAAACTGGCTACTACTTTTCCTCACAATGGCAATCAATTTCGCAGCCATCGCTCAAAAAACCGAAATTTATACCAACAATTTAAAGGAATACAACCGGGCTGTAGAGTTATACAAAGAGAAACAATACCAATCGGCCCAAATCATCTTCAAAAACGTCAAAGAACAAATCAACAACTACGAAGTACAATCTGATTGTGCCTACTATATCGCAAACTGTGCCATCCGATTAGACCAGCCCAATGCTGATTTACTCATGGAACAATTTGTAACAAACTACCCCACCAGCTCTAAACACAACCAAGCCTTCATTGAAGTCGCACATTATTACTTCGAAGTAGGCAAGTTCCCCCAAGCTCTCCAATGGTTCGAAAAAGTAGACGAAAGCAACCTCACCGCAGCAGAAATAGAAAAGTTTAACTTTCAAAAAGGCTACGCAAACTTCTACGGCGGAAAGAAAAAAGAAGCAACAAACTATTTTAACAAAGTCGTCAACTCCAAAGAATATGGCTCACAGGCCAAATATTACCTCGGCTACATGTCCTATGAAAAAGACGACTACAAAGTAGCAAACGAGTATTTCGAACAAGTTGAAGGTGAACAGAAATACAAAGAAAAAATGTCCTATTACCAAGCCGACATGAACTTCAAACTCGGAAACTTTCAAAAAGCCATCGACTTAGGAACAGTTGCCTTATCAAAAAGCGACGCACAAGAAAAATCAGAACTCAATAAAATCATTGGCGAAAGCTATTTCAACCTTAAACAATACGACAAAGCCATCCCTTACCTTAAAGACTACAAAGGCAAAAAAGGAAAGTGGAGCAATACCGACCTTTACCTCTTCGGCTATTCCTATTACAAACAAGGCGACTACGAAAACGCAATTGCCCAGTTCAATAAAATCATCAACGGAAACGATGCTGTGGCACAAAATGCCTATTATCACCTTGGCGAAAGCTATTTAAAAACAGACAAAAAGCAACAAGCCCTAAATGCCTTCAAAAACGCATCTGAAATGCCTTTTGATGTAAAAATACAAGAAGATGCCTTCCTAAACTATGCTAAATTGAGCTACGAGATAGGCAATTCATACCAAACCATTCCCGGAGTGTTGTCAGCCTTTCTCGAAAAATACCCAAACAACCCCAATAAAGAAGAAATCGAAACGCTTTTAATCAACTCGTTCATCACTTCTAAAAACTACAAAGGAGCATTAGAGTTAATCGAAAAGAATAAAAGTTTCACGAACAAGCAAGCCTATCAAAAGGTTACCTTTTACCGCGGATTAGAACTCTATACCGACGGCGATTTTACCGAGGCCATGAAGATGTTCAAAAAATCAATCGCAGAGCCTCGCAATGCCAAGTTCACCGCACGGGCAACCTTTTGGAAAGGAGAAATAGAATACGTCCTTGACAACTTTACCGAAGCATTAATCACTTTTAAACAGTTTCTCGGTTTCCCGGAAGCTAAAACAACACCCGAATTCAAAAACATCCATTACAATATCGGATATGCCCATTTCAAATTAAAAGAATACGAACAAGCGGCCACACAATTTCAAAGCTATATCGACGCCTCGAATGACGATAAAGTCCGCCTCAACGACAGTTACCTCAGAATGGGCGATTGTTATTTCGTATCCTCAAAATATTGGCCTGCATTAGAAGCCTATAACAAAGCCATCGAACTAAAAGGAGTCGATGCTGATTATGCCTCCTATCAAAAAGCATTAAGCTATGGCTTCGTAAACAAAAATGACAAGAAAATCGAAGACTTAAACACCTTTCTTAAAAACTATCCTAAATCACAATATCGGGATGATGCCCTTTTTGAACTCGGAAACACCTACACCAACCAAAACAAAACGGATTTGGCCATTAAAACCTATGACCAGTTGATCAATGAATACAAAAACGGCTCCTTTGCAGCAAAAGCTATTCTTCGTCAAGGATTAATCTATTACAATGATAACAAACCACAACTAGCCATCACAAAATTGAAAAAAGTAGCGGCCGATTATCCCCGAACTCCCGAAGCAATGGAAGCCGTGACAACCGCTCGCCAAATTTATGTGGACACCGGCAATGTAAGCGATTATGCTGATTGGGTAAAAACCCTAGACTTCGTTGAAGTTACCGACGCAGACCTAGACAATACTTCCTATGAATCAGCCGAAAAACAATATTTGCAAAACAATGCAAAAGGAGCCATCACCGGGTTTAGTAATTATGTAACTAAATTTCCAAACGGCATCCATGCCTTAAACGCAAACTTCTACTTAGCTCAACTTTATTTTGCTGATGGTCTTGAAAACAACGCTATTCCAAACTATGAATACGTAGTATCTAAGCCAAGAAGCGAATTTACCGAGCAAAGTTTAGCCCGTTTAACTGAAATTCACCTCAAGAAAAAGGATTACAACAAAGCAATCCCTGCTTTGAAACGATTAGAAACCGAAGCTGATTTTCCTCAAAACGTCACCTTCGCTCAATCGAACTTGATGAAATCCTATTACGAACAAAAAAACTATACAAACGCAGTGATCTATGCAGATAAAGTAGGAGCAAACCCAAAAGTAGACGATAGAATCAAAAGTGATGCACAAATCATCATTGCTCGTTCAGCCATCAAAACAAATGACGAAGGCAAGGCAAAAGCAGCTTATGCTAAACTGCAAACCATTGCAAAAGGCGAGTTAGCGGCAGAAGCTCTTTATTACGATGCCTACTTCAAAAACAAGGAGGCAAAGTATGAACCATCAAATGTAGCCGTACAAAAACTTACAAAAGACTATTCCGGCTACAAATACTTTGGAGCAAAAGGACTTGTCTTGATGGCAAAAAACTTTTATGCCTTGAAGGACAGCTTCCAAGCAACATACATACTTGAAAGTGTCATTAGTAACTTCACCGACTATACGGATGTCATTGAAGAAGCACAAAAGGAGCTGGACATCATCAAAGTAGAAGAATCTAAACGAAATTCATCCATCCAAAACTAATATATACCACAAAAAATAAACGATATGAAGAGTTCAAATCTATATAAATCAATCACGGCACTGTTTCTTTTGGGTAGCCTGCTGGGTTATTCGCAAAAGAAGGATGAAAACATAGGTACCGAAGTAGTGAATGTAGTAAAACCCTATACCGCCACCATCTCCGATGCCTTCAAGGTAAAAGAAACACCTGCCCTCGACGACGATGAGAATACCAAGAAAGAAAATATTCAATACAACATATTTTCTTTTCCGGTCGCCTCCACATTCACCCCCGCAAAAGGAAAAGCAGAAGGTGTTGACAAAACAAGAAGAGATAAACTCTTTAGTAATTACGCCACGCTCGGTTTTGGAAACTACGGAAGAGTAATCGGTGAGTTGTTTATCACTGAAAACATAAGCAGTACGGATTACATTGGTGGAATGTTTCGCCATCATTCCTCACAAGGCGGAATAAAAGAAGTCGTCTTAGAAGATAGTTTCTATAACACCTCTGTTGATTTAACTTACGGTAGTCAACAACGAAGCTACAATTGGAATCTAGATTTAGGATATCAAAATCAAATCTACAATTGGTATGGAATTGATCAAACTTATTTCAACCAAGATGCAACCTTCTATGCTCAAATCGCTCCTGACCACATGTTCCACAACGCTTATTTAGGAGGAAAAATAGCTTTTGAAGATAGTTTCTTCACCGGAGCAACCATGAAGTTTAATCGCTTTTGGGATGATAACGGTTCAGCAGAAAATCGCTTTTACATCAAACCCTCTTTTGTGGTAGATATCAATGAATTTGCCATCAAAACAAATGTTGTTGTTGATTACGTGGCAGGAAGTTTCGACAACGATTACTTTAACAACGAAGGATACAAATACGGGTTTACTAATTTCGGTATAAATCCATCTGTCACTTTAAACCAAGATGATTTATCATTAAACATCGGAGTTTCCCTTTTCTACAGTGCCGATTTAGAAAATAGCGACAGCAAATTTTTTGTTTATCCAAACATTTCTGCTTCCTATAAAATCGTTGGCGACTTAATGATTTTATATGCCGGAGCTGAAGGAACCTTACAACAAAACAGTTACAGAGAGTTCACAAACGAAAACCCATTCCTGTCTCCCACAATCATCGTTGCTCCCACCGATAGACCCTACGACATCTTTGCCGGATTAAAAGGAAAGCTGGCCGGTAATGTAAGTTACAATGTTCGCGGTTCCTTCATGCAGGAAAAGGGGAGAGCACTGTTTAGAAATAACCCTTTCCCTAATGCCACAACCCCTGACTTAGAGATTACAGCGAAAGGCTACCAATTCGGAAACTCCTTTGAGGTCATTTACGACGACATGCGAACAGTTAGTTTCTTTGGCGAGCTAAAAGCAGACTTCTCTAAAAACATCTCCGCCTCAATACAAGGAACCTTCAGTAGTTTTTCAACAAATAATGAGATAGAAGCTTGGAATCTGCCTTCCATAACCCTAAATGCAAACCTTGATTTAACGATTACTGAAAAGTGGTATGCAGGAGCCAGTTTATTCTTTGTTGGCGAAAGAAAAGACCAAATGATAGCTCCGGGAGTCAACGATCCTGCGTTTTATGATTTCTCAACAATTACAGTAAAAAGTTATTTTGATGTCAATGCTCACGTAGGTTATAAATTCAATGAACGATTAACGTTCTTTTTAAAAATGAATAATATGTTCAATCAATCCTACGAAAAATGGATGAATTATCCTGCTCAACAATTCCAAATTGTGTTGGGAGCGAATTATAAATTTGATTTTTAAAAAAGGCACTAAGGTTCTAAGGAGCTAAGGTACTGAGGCAAAATAGAACCTCTATAACCTTAGCACCTTAGTACCTCAGAACCTTAGCACCTTTAATATGAAACAACAAATTATCCACCACTATAACCACTACCTGAACAACCGCATCAATTCCTTACGCGAAATGATTGTAGATTTAACCGAAGACTCCTTGAACGATGCCAAAGGTTCTGCCGGCGACAAACACGAAACGGGTTTGGCAATGATGCATCTGGAACAGGAAAAACTAAACCGAAAACTTTTGGAGGTTGTAGATACTCAAAATAAATTTTTAAAAATCGATTACTCCATTGTGTCCAACCAGATTATTTTGGGAAGTTTAATTGAGGCCAACGACACCTTTTTCTTGATGGCTGTTGCATTGCCTAAAATTGAAGTGGATGGCAAATCTATTTTTGGAATGTC
>NZ_JBIKJL010000077.1:0-8036 GCF_044361015.1 Flavobacterium sp. | reverse complement strand
CCGAATTTAATTGGCACCGGCATGAATTTGTTGTATTTTTTCAACAGTTCACGAATTTTAAAATCTTCTAAAAATTCTAAAGAATCTTCGGCAATGTGCAGAATGATTTCTGTTCCTCTGTCAGTTTTGTCATGAGGGACCAACGTGAATTCCGGACTACCATCACACGTCCAATGAGCAGCAGGTTCGTCTTTGTATGATTTGGTGATGATTTCCACTTTGGAAGCGACCATAAAAGCCGAGTAAAATCCTAAGCCAAAGTGACCAATAATACCCGAGTCTTTAGCAGAATCCTTGTATTTTTCTAAAAATTCTTCCGCACCGGAAAAAGCCACTTGATTGATGTATTTTTGAACCTCTTCGGCTGTCATACCCAATCCTTGGTCGGTTATATGAAGTTTTTTGTTTTCCTTATCGATTCTAACTTCAATTTTCGGATTGCCATATTCTACTTTCGCTTCACCAATACTTGTTAGGTGTTTTAGTTTTAAGGTAGCATCGGTTGCGTTAGATATCAATTCACGAAGAAAAATTTCGTGATCACTATATAAAAACTTTTTGATTAAGGGAAAGATGTTTTCTACTGAAACATTAATTTTTCCTGTTGTCATAATTAGCTATTTTATTTGTTAAACATTAGTAAAAAAAATATTTGCAAAAGAAGTACCAAAACTTAGAATCTGACAAATTGACGTATGGATTATACAAACTAATTAAATTATTGTGAAAATTCTATTTTTTATCTTTGTGTTGAAGCTAATAATTTTATTTGCGATGAAAAAAATACTCTTGTAAGGATTAATCTCCTTGTTAATATTTGCCTGCAAATCCAATCCGGCTAAACAATTAGATAACAGAACTGAAGCAGGAATGAAAGGAACATGGTCATACTTATCCTGGTTCAGATTATATTAAAGTAATATCTTTTGAAATGGCTGACTCACAATGTTTTGTAGGTAGTACTTGGAATTTTGTATCTAACAATAATAAAGGTGATGTAACTATTTCGAAAACCGGTTATGCAAGTTTCACTTCACCAATTACTTGGTATATTAATTTGGAAGGAAATTTTGTTATGAAAGTATTGAATGCTGACGAAAAAGCAAAAAAAGTTCGCAATGGCTATGTTTTGAAGTTAGCAATCAAACCGAAAATTCATTTCAATTGGTGGATCGAATAAATGTAGGCGGAACTTTAACAGATGTAGTTTATCAATTTATAAAACAATAAGAACATGAAAAACATAAAAATAATAATTGTTGTAATTGTACTTTTAATTGCATTTCCTTTTACAGGTTGTAAATTGGTTCAAAATGCTAATAATACGCAAAAAGGTGTGGCCATTGGTGCAACTACAGGGGCAATTATCGGAGGTATTTTGGGTAATAACTTAGGCAAAGGTGGAAATACCGCTATGGGTGCCGTGTTAGGCGGAGTAGTAGGAGGTTCAGTTGGAGGTGTTATTGGTAACAAAATGGACAAACAAGCCAGAGAAATTGAAGAAGCTTTGCCAGGTGCAGAAGTAGATCGCGTTGGCGAAGGTATTGTTTTAGTACTAGGTGAAAACTCGGTCAACTTTGATTTAAATAAATCAACTTTAACTAGTACGGCAAAAGCCAATTTAGACAAAATAATCCCGGTTTTTCAAAGTTATACGGATACCGACATTGTCATATACGGTTATACAGATAGCACCGGTCGTGTTGAATATAATCAAACTTTATCTGAACAAAGAGCTGCTACGGTTACTAGTTATTTAAACTCTAAAGGATTATTGGCAGTAGAATAAAAACCAAAGGAATGGGTGTAAATGATCCGATTTCCAGCAATGATACTCCAGAAGTAAGATCAAAAAATAGTCGCGTAGAGTTTACCATTACTGCTAATGAAAAGATGATTCAAGATGCTGAACAAGAAGTGAAAAATTAGTTTTTATAGCATTCATATTTTACGAAGGTTTTCATGACGGAAAACCTTTTATGTGCAATAAACTTTAACATATATTTTGTTTAAATAATTTGCATAAAACTTAAACAAATATTTATCTTTGTACTAGATTTAAAATCAATAAAAATGACCGCAGTAAAAAAAGCAGCACCCAAGAAAAAGGCCATCGATGACAATCAGTTAATTGAATTGTACATGAATCAGGTGCTGCAAAACAATGCAGAGCCCAAAAATGTATTCGTTTTTTGTCAGGAAAATAAAATTGTTGAAAGCGATTTTTATGCTTTTTACGGATCCATTGAAGCGTTGAAGAAAGATATCTGGGTGAAATTTTTCGAAAATGTTAAAAATACCATTGAAAACGACGAAAATTATTTGAGTTATTCCAATAAGAATAAGCTTTTGACGTTGTATTTTTCACTTTTTGAAATATTGACTTTGAATAGAAGTTACGTAGTTTTTGCTTTGAAAGAGGACAAAAATATGTTGAAGAATTTGCAACAATTAAAAGATTTTAGAAACCACTTTAAGAGTTTTATTTTAGATATGATAGATACGCAAAGTTCTGAAGAGGATTTCAAAGTCAATAAAATTGCCAAACCACTGTATGTAGAAGGTGCTTGGGTAGAATTCTTGTTTCTGATGAAATTTTGGCTTGACGATACATCCAAAGGATTTGAGAAAACGGACATGATGATTGAAAAAGCGGTGAAAGCTACTTTTGATGTGCTAGATACAACTCCAATTGATAGTTTGATTGATTTAGGAAAGTTTGTTTGGAAAGAAAAATTTAATTAGTACTATTGAAAACACTAGATAGAATACCCACCAATAAAATTGAACGTGCAGGTCAATTAGTTAAAACCGGAATTAAAGTCGGCGGAAATTATATTGCCTACTATGGTGAAAAAATGGTGAACCCCGGTTTAAACCGTGATAAATTGAATGAAAATAATGCAGAAGATATTTATGACGGATTAAAGAATCTGAAAGGTAGTGCTTTGAAAGTTGCTCAGATGTTAAGCATGGATAAAAGTCTGTTACCTAGGGCGTATGTGGAGCGATTTTCATTGGCTCAGTTTTCAGTGCCACCGTTGAGTGCACCGCTGGTTCGCAAGACATTTAAAAGTTATTTAGGGAAATTCCCTGAACAACTATACGACACCTTCACGCCGGATTCAATTAATGCTGCAAGTATCGGCCAGGTGCACAAAGCAACGAAAGATGGAAAAAATTTAGCTGTGAAAATCCAATATCCCGGCGTGGCGGAAAGTATTAGTTCTGATTTAGCTTTGGTAAAGCCTTTTGCTGTTAAAATGTTTAATTTGGAAGGGAAAGATTCCGATAAATATTTTAAGGAAGTAGAATATAAATTATTAGAAGAAACCGATTATGATTTAGAGTTAAAACAAAGTCAGTTTTTGTCAAAAGCATGTAAAAATATAGAAAACCTTCGTTTTCCGACCTATTATCCGGAATTGTCTTCTAAGAAAATTCTAACTATGGATTGGATGCAGGGTGAACATTTATCTGAATTCACCGCACACAATACTGATCGAGTGATAGGTGACAAACTCGGACAAGCTTTGTGGGATTTTTATATGTACCAAATGCATTATTTAAAACAAGTGCATGCCGATCCGCATCCGGGTAACTTTTTGGTTGATGCAGATGCCAATTTGATAGCCATTGATTTTGGTTGTATCAAACGAGTTCCTGAAGAATTCTATGTGCCTTATTTCGAATTGGCACGACCTGAGATTATTGATAACCCGGCGTTGTTCAGAGAGAAATTATTTGAATTAGAAATATTACGAACCGATGATTCACCGAAAGAAATAGCCTATTTCACCGGATTGTTTTACCAATTATTGAGTTTGTTTACCAAGCCGTTTCATGGTGAATTCTTTGATTTTTCTGACGAAGAATTTTTTGGAGCCATTGCTCAAATGGGCGAAGAATTTTCAAAAGACACGCAGTTGCGGAAGATGAACGGTAACAGAGGTTCCAAACATTTTTTATACATTAATCGAACGTTTTTCGGGTTGTATAATTTGCTTCATGATTTGAAAGCAAGAGTAAATACTAAGACGTTTCAAAAATATATTGCCAACTAATTTTAGTTGTTAGAATCGTTGTTTATTTATTGGTTAGGTTGATAAGAGCGACACTCGACGTTTGAGTAGGTCGCTCTTATTTCTTTTATCTAATTTGACTTACTTCAAAGAAGGTTTTATGGGAGTAATAAATTATCGTCCAATAACAATCCAATCTGTACCATCACTTTGAACTGTATATCGCTCGTTAGAATTTATAGTTGTAATAGTAGAACCCATGACATCATCATAAATCACACCACCACTAGTTGCTAATATTTTAGGACCTATACCATTGCTTCCTATAATAATGTAAACTTTTCCAAGATTTACAACTGCATTGGGAAGTGTCACTTGTGAAACACCATTAAAAACCCGTATAGTATATTCAGTCAATGAGACTATATAATTTCCTACAGCAGCACCAGTGGTTACATAAGGCATAACGGTATTAACGGGAAGAGTGGACCAACTTGTACCTCCTGCACCATTAGTACTCAAAATTTGTCCTAATGTTCCTCTTGTATTTGGTAAAGCGTAACCGTTTACACCCGCTGGATTATTAACTTGTAATGTTCCATTTACTCTAAGGATATTAGTATCAAACTCACCATAAATCAAAGCATTACTAGCATTGGCATTGGTGTTTTCAATAAACAATTTATTACTACTTGTACCTGCTTCTGAACTACCAGCTGCGTTACCTATCAAGACATTGTCAGTTCCTGAAGTTAAAGATATTCCAGCACGATATCCAACAGCGGTATTCCTTGTAGAACCATTACTAGCAGCTCCTAAAGCACCAGAACCTATCGCAACAGACTCAGTGATTACTCCAGTTCCTGTCATTGTATTATAACCTACTGCCACATTATTTATAGAGGCAGCTGAATTGACACCGGATAAGGCATTGCTTCCCACAGCTGTATTAAATCGGGTAGTACTTGGAACTAGTGTTAAAGCATTATATCCAATAGCTGTATTATTATTACCGCCATTTAGATTTGCTAATGCACCACTACCAACAGCGGTATTCAAAGCTCCAGTATCAGAAATTTGAGTGTTAATAGCTAAGGCATTAAATCCAAAAGCAGTGTTGTTAGCAGAGGTAGTATTTGCACTTAGGGCGTTTGTTCCAAAGGCAGTGTTATTTAATCCTGTATTGGCAGCTAAAGTACCAACACCAAAAGCGGTACTATTTGCACCTATAAAACCAGAAGCTACATTATTTCTTCTAAAAGCAACATCAAAATTATCAAGAGTTCCCATAAAACTACCGGCAGCTCCAACTGTATTTCCTGTGGTTAGCCAACCTGTTTGAACACCTGTAGAAAAACGAACCCATCTAAGAGTAGCTGTATTCCAAAAGTAGAAACCTGGTGTAACAGCATTTATACCTGCACCAACAGATACTGTATTATAAATTATTTCAGAATTTGCAGGAGTGATGACTGGTAATGCAGAATCTGCCCCAATTAATAAAGCAATTCTAGGAATCAATAAACCATTATTTGATGAAAAAATATCTAAAGCTCCCTGGGGTGCTAAAACATTTACTCCGATAGTTCTAGTAGTGTTTACACCAGCTGTGAGTGCACCGGTCATATTCCCAAAAACGGTATTCCCAATATTCAATTGGTCATTTACCCCAACAGCTGTAGCAGCAGTGCTAGCTCCAATCATGATGTTTCTTGAACCTGTTGTGAGGTTCGAACCAGCATTAACACCAATTGCAGTATTATCGGTACCTGTCGTATTTCTTAAAGCAGTAAAACCAACCGCAGTGTTATTGCTAGCAATAGTAGAAGTTGTTAAAGCATTTCTTCCAACAGCTACATTAGAACTTCCGGTAGTGTTAGAATAAAGTGCTCCCACACCAATAGCAGTATTTTCGTTCCCGGTCGAATTAGAGAATAAAACAGATTCACCGATACCAACATTTCTGTTACCCGAGGTTAAACTCGGCATGGTATTGGCTCCGAAAGCAGTGTTTCGAACACCCGTTTGTGCTAGTATGTTTACTGTTGGGTTTACTAATGAATTAGCCCCAAAAGAGGTATTTCCATTATTAAAAATAAATGTTACAGGAGTAAAAGTGGCATCTCCAATATAACCGGCTCTTAAGTTGTTTCGTCTAATGGCGAAATCCTGATTATCAGTTGTGCCAATAAAATTTGTTGCCGGTGTTGTACCGGCATTGCCTAATATGCTCCAGTCATTTGATACTCCTGTTGCTAGTCTTACCCATATCGTACCGTTCCAATAATAATAACCAGGGGTAACATCAGCAACAGTTGCAGAATTATAGACTAATTCTGAGATTGTTGGTGATGTTAGTGGCAATGCACTTGTGGTAATTGTTAATGCAACTCTTGGAATTAGTAATCCGTCTGTAGAAGAAGAAATGTCTAAAGCCCCATCAGGTGCTGTTGTGCCTATTCCTACTTGAGCTTTACCTATAACTATTGAAAATAGAACAATACAAACAGTTATAATTTTTTTTAAGCTTTTCATGATAATTTATTAAAATACTGAATTAAAAGTAATCTTATTTATTCTTAAGTTTGAAATAATAACGGACTACTTTGGATATGAAATTTTTATAAATTAAAATTTTATTGTCCGTTATTAGTCATAACCCTATAATGGTTGCTATCACTAGCCTGTCGAATAATTTTTCTTCAAAATACCGTCTATTAAGCTTGTAAACGAACTCATTTAGGTATAATTGTAAATATTTTTCTTTGATTTTATGAAAATTTCCTAGAAAATTTCTTTTGGCATTGCTAATTGCAATATGTACCCACTTTAAAGTTTCTACTGTTGTTTCTTTATTTGATTTTTCTGTAATATGAATTTCTACATAATTTGCAATATCAATAAATGATGTGCTTTTGTCTGTAAAAAGAATACTCTTTTCAGAAATTGATTCTTGGATTGTTTGGTTTATTTGCTCTGACGAATGATCAGTTAAAACTTTTGCTTTAAAATATCTACATTGATTAGATTTTTCACCTGTCTCAATATCTTCTATAACGGTTGATTCAGCCATAATGGCAACACTTGATTTTCCACCATCACCACGTTCACAGAATCCTTTTTCTTGTTCTATTTCAGAAGATTCAACTGTAAAATAATCTTCATCCAGTTCAATCATTCCTTCCAAGGTATAACGTGCATCTCTATTACCCATAGCTTTGCGAAGCTTATGAACCATCGACCAAACTGGCTCGTAACGTTTTAAACCTAATTGCTTTTGAATTTCTTTACTCGAAAATCCTTTTTTAGTTGCCGTTAATAAGAACATCGTTTTGTACCAAACCAAAAAGGACAAATTAGAACTTTGCATTATAGTACCACTTCGTAATGAAGTTCTACTTCTACATTTTTTACATTCATAACTCCATCTACTTCTAATCCAAAAATGTTCTTGGCTTCCACATTTGCAAATAACACCAAGTTTGTCTCTTTCTTCTTTAAAATGAAGTCTACAAGCTTCTTCACTTCCAAAATTTGCCGTAAAACTGAATAAATTCATCGCTTTTTTTTCAAATATAAGGCTTTTTATTTAATTATGGGTGATTACGGTCAATCAAAATTAAAAAATACCTCTCAGAAAAGAGAGGCATTTTTTAATCTAAATAAAATAGTTATTATCGTTTAACTACACGTACGTTCTGCATATTCTCCCCTTGAGTTACAATCACATTGTAAACACCAGCCGGGTAACGCTCGCCAATCGTTTGAGTAGATAATCCGTCTGCTTTGATTTCTTTGCTTTCAAGCAATCTTCCGGTCATGTCATAAATAGCTAGACTTACTGGGCTTGTATTACTTGTTTTCAAATCAATTGCAAAACTGTTTTGGAATGGGTTTGGATAAGCTACTGCTTTAAATTCACCCATTGGATTGTTTGAGTCAACAACTGGTCTAGTAAATGGTACAATTGGTGCTCCACCCGGTACTAAGATATTACAATCTTTTCCTAGATAG
>NZ_JBIKJL010000076.1:0-8038 GCF_044361015.1 Flavobacterium sp. | reverse complement strand
CCAATGATGTAAGCCAAGGATTTTTTTTCCTTCCCGTAGAACGTGCTTTTTTGCAAAATCTCAGATTCTTTGGTGGTGAGCGATTTACTATTCCTGAGATAGTCAAAAGCTTCACACAAGAATCCTGCAGAGCCCACTGCACCATCGTAGATGGTTTCACCAATTTGGGGATTCACCACTTTTATAATCGTAGTAATCAAAGGTCTTGGTGTGTAATACTCGCCCCCATTACGACCTGCATTACCCATATTTTTAATTTTACCCTCGTACAGATGGCTCATTTCATGTTTCTCTGCGTGGGTTCTAAAGCGAAGTTCATCGATTCGATTAATGACTTCACGCAAATTGTACCCTGATTGTATCCGATTTTTCAGTTCACTGAAAATCTCGCCTATTTTGTATTCAATGGTATCTGCACTTACCGCATCCTTTTTAAATTTTTTGAGGTAAGGAAAGAGTTCAACATTTACAAAATCTGCCAAATCATCTCCGGTTAATGCTGAATGATGGTCTATCTCGACCTTGCTCGATAACCGTCCATCAGGTAGCTGATCTTGTCGAAGCTTTGGTGCTGCCCAAACACTCCATTGAAATTCGGGAGCAATAATGTTGTTATAAACTTTTCCTGTAAGTTCGGCTGCCGTAGCTTTATCTTTTTCTAAATCGTCCAAGTACTTAAGAAACAATACCCAAGAGGTTTGCTCTACGTAATCTAATTCACTCCCACAACCTGCATCTTTGTGCAGGATATCATCGATATTTTTAAAAGTTTGTTCGAACATTGTAGTTTATAAAATTTAATTTTTAAAGATAATCGTTTTTGATTGGTAAACAAATAGCCTCCTGAATTTTGTCAGAATAATTGATGGAATTACAAATTTAGGAAATTAAAGAAAAAAGTGTCAAAGCTATACCAAATGAGCCCGATTAATCATCGAATTCATTGGTATCAAAATTAAATATAAACTTGTTTAAACTTTTGAATGCCGCCTAAAATCGGTGGGTTTTTTGCTATTTAATGGAGTCTTTTGCAGCTGACGGTAGTGTTTCTTGCATAATTATCGGACTTGTTCCTTCCTCATATTCCGTTTCCTCTAAATCTTCGGATTTTTTGCCTACTCCAATAATAGGATTGTCTTGGCTACCTGTAATTTTGATTGGAATGCCAATAATCCCTAAAGGTGGAAGTCCCAAACGCATTTTGATATTTAATTTACCGTCTAAACTTGATTCTCCCTGAATTTTTGGTCTAAATCCGGCAACTTTGAACTTAAACGGCTCTATTTTAATGATATTATTTTTTATGGTTGTTTGAATGGTCACTTTTGAAATATCCGGATCTTTTAAGCCTTCGGCATCTGTTTTTTTACTGACTGCATTAAAAAGTTTGAACCCTTTCATTTTCACTTGCTTGACTGTCAAATCTCCACCTCCTTTTAAAGAGGGATAATTTGGCATCATGTCCGCTTCCAAAACACCTGCAATTTTATAGTTCAATGAAATAATTCCTTCAGCATACTCGGCCGCTGAGGCCATTTCTCTGAACATTTTCACTTCGTTATAAGCACGTTTAATGTCGAAGTCTGTTGCGTTTATTGTATAATCAAAAACGGCTTTGGAAGTGTTGTCGGCATAATACTCAGCACTCATGCTTACTTTAGTGCCAATTAAACTGAAACTACTATTTTGAAGTTTTAAGCGTCCTTTATTGATTAGCAAATTGCCCTTTAAGTTTTCAATAGCTAATCCGTCAAAGTTTATTTTTTTGCCGGAAGCATTTAATTTAAAATCAAATGTCTTAGGAACCACTATTACTCCGGTTTCTGTTCTAGCTTCCGGTTCAGTTGCTGTTGTATTTGGTTCGGCAATTGGTGTTTCTGACATAAATTCATCCACATTGATGTAGTTTGAGCTTACCGTAAAGTTCCCTTTTAGCACCTCAGAATCAGACAATGCAAAATTAATTACATTAGCCATAGAGCCATTCATAAGAAAATCTGATTGTCCGTAGGTTGCTTTAAAATTAGAAAAACGCATTTGATCTTGGTTAAAAACAAAAATGCCTTCGTTAATCACAAAAGGTTTTGGAAAATAGTCGGATGTTGTTTTAATCTCCCTTAATTCCATTGTTCCTTTATTATTTAAATTTCCATAATTTCCATTGGTTGCATCGCTTTGTTTTCCCTGAAATGCAACATCCATTTTTACATAACCTGTGACATCTAGTCCTTTTTGAGAAAACACTTTATAGATCTTTTCAATATCCAATTCACCTTTTGCTTTGATGTTATAGGCGATATCTTCGAAATTTTTAAAGGAAGCATCCACTGAAAATGGTTTTCCTTCAAAAACAAACGAGGCCGGACTGACTTTCACTTCTAAGTCTTTTAAAGTTCCATTTGCAGAAGAAATAGTGGAAACAAGATTGATGTTTTGAATAGCTGTTGGATAATAGTCAGTTTGAATGAGTCCGTTTTTTAATTCCAAATTCCCTTTTGTCACGGGAAACTGCTTGCTCGCTGCATCATATACTCCTTTAGAAACAATCGTGGTGTTTAGGAGTCCTTGTAACTTTTGAATGCCAAAATCTTTAAGTCCTACTGCTTTATCGAGTTTTGCCAGATCAAGTTTTGAACGTACACGTACATCTATTTTGGGTTTCGAAAGCCCTTCCACAATCACATTGCCATTAAAATAATCCTTCTCGACATCAAAATAAATGGAGTCTATTTTAACTACTAATTTTTCAGGATCAAGCGATGGTAACTTCGTATCAAAATTTAAAAATATATTTTCTGCAGGATAGGGCGTATCTTGATTAGAAATGAAACCATCTCTTACTTTCATATTGAAATGCATGTTGGGCATTTTGTTATTGGCCGAATTGTAATCTCCTTTTAATTGAAAAAGCAAATCTGTTTTACCTTTAATTTTTGTTTGCTCGAGCCATTTTAAATAAACGGGTGGTAAAGCAGTGAAGAAATCGTTTAAATTAGCATTCTTCGATTGAACAAGAAAATCCATGCGGTAACCATCCTTGAGAAAATCAAATTTTCCTTTAAAATCAACAGGAAGTTTATTAATTTTTAAATCATTTTCTTCAAAAACAAATGCAAGGGAATTGGTATTAATTTTGGTAATCAGGGAAGCATTTACTTTTTTACTTTTCAAATATTGTTCACCATCATATGAAAAATCAAACGATTCAATTTGTGCTTTTGTTTTCAAATCAAAAACTGCTTTATCCAAATCACCTTTGCCAAGGTAATTAAAGCCTTTTGCATTAATTAAAATTTTAGTAGATTGATCATCATAAACTAACCTAGTATTTTTGATATCTATTCGTTCCAACTTTAAAGATGCAGAGATTGAATCAGAAAAAGTTTCTGCTTCATCTGAAACATAAACATTGTAGTTAGGCTCTCCTTTTTTGTTTACTTTGATTAAAATAGTGCCTTTTGAAATAAAAATTTTATCGATTTTAATTTTTTCATCAAAAAAAACAGACTTTAAATTTATACCAAATGCCACTTCCTTTGCGGCAATAAGCGTGTCTTTTTGAAATGGTGCAGATCCTTTTAATAAAAAATCATCCAATGATAAGGTTAACGAAGGAAAATGAGTAAAAAAGGACAGGTGAGTTTCTTTAAAACTTAATTCTCCATTAAGCTTCTCATTAGCAAACTTTTTTACTTGATTTGTTAAAGTCTCAGGGAAAATTGTTGGCAATAAAAAAAGCAATAACAGTAGTGTTCCCAGGGATATCCCAGCAATTTTAACTATTTTAAATACGCTTTTTTTACCTGATTTATTCATACTACGAAAGTATTCATAATCTATTAATTAGCAAAATATTAAAAAATTAAAAACCCAACTAAAAAGCTGGGTTTAATGGCAATATAATCATATTAACTAACTCAAATATTAATTTTTAAGCAATTTCATTGATTTTTCACGGTCATTTTGATCTTTTACTTTCACAAAATAAATTCCTTTTGTCAAATCACTTACATCAAAACGATAATTTGTATCAAAATCATTTTGAAATGTTTTAACCAATTGACCTGTAATTGAATAAATTTCAACTTTTACAGTTGGAACTGTCACAGAAAATGTTTCGGTAGTTGGATTAGGTGCAATAGCAATATCATCTTTCAATTCAAAAGTTTCGGCACTAAGCGTTGGCAATCTATTTCCATAAACTTTAAACTCTCCCGGGGCTAATGCAATCTGAGCCGTTGTGCTGGTTACGCTTATTGGAGTATCCGTCATTAAATCATACCAAGTCCCTGTGTAAGGAAAATCAGGGGTGATATTTTGACTAGCCACAGAAAAGTTTGCTAAAATAACTACATTTTTTAACTGTGTAGATGGAAGTGAATTATTGAACACATAAATTCGTTGACGAATATTACTGCCATTTGGACTAATAGAATAATCACCATTAAAAACAGGTTCATTTTTCTTTAAACTAATAAATTTTGCATAAGCATTGTAAACTGAATTACGAAGTGCATCGCCTAACCAATTTTCAACCCATTGGGGTTGAGGTTTCGTGTCTAATTTACAATCTCCAGGAATAGCATCGTAATCTGTATTTACAGAACTGCCTCCTGAGCAAGTAAAAATAGAATCGTCCATCCCTAATTCTTGAAAATGCCAAATCATTTTAGGGCCAGGAATTAAAATACTGGTAGCACCAATTGCTTTCATTCTTGGAATTGTATTGTTTAAATTTCCACTAACAGGAGCGGTTCCTCCACCATTTCCAAAAGTTACTGCTTCATATATAATTCTGTCTTTATCATGACTTTCGGCATAACCTAATAATCTTTTCCCGGTAAAACCTCTACTGACATGTCCCATTCTGGTTATATCAGCATTTGTTGAATTTCCACTAATAAGTTGTTTGTAAGGATTCCAAAGTTCACCCCACATCATAACCCCTTTCCCTTCATTAATTCTATAATTTGCCCATTGTTGCTCTTCATTATCTGCCCCTAAATGTTCAAAAATCACATAATGATTTGGGTCTAGTGACCAAGAATAATCAGCATATTCTTTTAAAACAGCCACACGATCAGCTTGATATGCATTCGTACAGGCATCATCTCCACCTGTACAATTCTGCGTAAATCCTTTCGTTAAATCCCATCGGAATCCATCTATTTTATACTCCTCTACCCAATGTTTGATTACTCGTTTGGTATAATATTTTGTCAAAGCTGATTGGTGATTAAAATCATCCCCTACACTGTAACTGTGTCTTGCAACAGTATTAAAATAAGGATTATCACTTGCCGGTGGACCCCAACCGTCTCCATCTGCATCACTCATCCACATTCTTACACCCGGATTTCTTCCAAATGCATGATTTAAAGCTACGTCGAGAATAACAGCGATTCCATTTTGATGGCATAAATCAATAAATTCTTTTAGTTTGTCTTTAGTTCCATAAAATTTGTCTTGAGCCATGTGAAATGCAGTGTTATATCCCCACGATTCATTTCCTTCAAATTCCATAATTGGCATTAACTGAATTGCATTAATTTTTAGATTTCTAAAATAATCGATTCTGTCTATTAGATTTTGATACGTTCTATTCGCGTCAAAATCTCTTACTAAAACTTCATATACTACTAGATTATCTTTATTCGGTTTTACAAAATTTAATGTACCTTGACTCCATGGATAAACGGGTTGTGCTGTTTGTAGTACCGTAACTTCTCTTTCTTGCCCTTGAGGGAAAGCCGGCATATTTGGGTAGCTTGTAGAAGGAATCCACTGATCATCATAAGGTGACAAAACTAATGTGGAATACATATCTGCAGTTTTTACCAAAACCGGTGAATTGGTAGCTGGTGTTTGATCAACAACCCAATATTGATAAGTATATATTTGACCGGGAGTGAGCCCTGTTAATTCCAACCAAAAAATATTTGTTGTTGGATCTTTTTTCATGGCATACGATCCGTCCGGTTCCCAGTTGTTGAAACTTCCTGCCACATAAACAAAATCTTTCCCGGGAGCATTTAACTTCAGTGTTGCTTTTGTTGGATCAGATGCATTATAATTAATACCATCTTCCATCCCTGCAGGAATTGCTTGAGAAATAGTACCCGGATTTACAATTACTTTAAATGTTCTTCTAATTGTACTGGTTCCTTGTGTTACTATCAACTCGTAATTTTGATTTGAAGTAATAGTTGAATGTGTAAAGGAATAATTTTCGGTAGCTCCATTTGAATTGATGGGATTTCCATTTGCTTTCAAAACATAACTGGCATTACCGCCTGTATTTGTAGCAGAAACTAACAAACTACCTCCGCTATTTATGATTGTTGAACTGTTATTCACAGGAGAAGTCAAGTTTAACTGAAAAGTTCCCACATTAAAAATAAAATCACCGCATGATGGTGGTAATTTTAAGGTTTGAGAACCATTCGCGTTTCTAAAAACCATTCCAAGTTTTGTTGCATTTGCTTGTTGTGTTCCATTTAAACCAAAATAGACACTTGGTGTAATGGTAATAGACCACGTTCCATTTCCATTGTTTGTCATTAGCCCAACTCCATTATCTTGTCCCCAATTTCCAATAACAGAATAACTAAAAGCATTTGTATCATCGCCAATACCGGCATGCATGTAAACTTTTGTAGGACTTGTCCCCATAAGGTTACAGGCTTGGGTGGCTGTTGATACGGTAATAGTAATTTGATCCGTTACATTAAACGTGGAGGGTGTAATTGTTACTTGAGCAAAAACTAATCCTGAAAATAAAGAAAATAAAAAAGTTAAGAAATAATATTTTTTCATAGCAGAAAATTTAAATGATAAAAAAGGGCTGTAGGATATACAGCCCTTTTTATTATTTTAAAAAAGAATTTATTGAGCAATTAATTCATAAGTGTATGCTCTTGGGCTACTTAAATTAAGTTTTACCAAATAAGTACCGGCAACACCAACAGATAGATTACTTCCATCTTGAGTCATAGCAGCAGGATCTCCTCCAAAATTAATGGTCCAAGCATCATTAGCTCTGAATTTAAATTCTCCAGCACTTAATGCTACTATACCTTCCCACATTTTTGTTGTGGCATTATAAGTCAATGCTGTACTAGCATCCCAACCACCCGGAGTGGCAGCACCAATAATTCCCCAATTAGTTAATGTAGTTGAATACTTTAATCCATTTGGATTATCTGGTGTTACAGCTCCTGTGTTAGCATTTACTCGATAGTAACCAGCCGATGAAGTACAATCAGACTCTCCTTGTTCAACTAAAACACCTGAGAAAGAACCATCATCGCCCCAATCGGTGTTACCCCAATTGAAAGCACCAGAACCATCAGGTGCTAAAAACTTATAACCTCCATCTAACCAAATATAACCTTCATAATCTGTTTTCCCAAATCCAGAAGAAGCTAATTTAGGTGCTGTTGGTGGATTCCAACCTTGGTGATTTCCAGGTACAGCGATTGTGGGCAAATCTGTACTGAAAGCAGTAACAAAAATGGTTAATGTATTAGAAATTCTTTCTTGAGTTCCTGTTGTTCCGGTAGTAGCTTTCACTCTAATATCTAAACCACCCTCTGTGAAAGGAGTTAAACCGGCAGCTACAGCAGCACCGTTAAATTCTAACACATTCCAAGTTACATTTGTATTTGTAGTAGAAGCGGCAACAACCGGTTCTGCGAAATCAGTACCCGCAGCTGCAAATTCAACTTCATATTGAATTTCAGTAGGTGTTCCATAATCAGCAGCAGACCAAGTTAAAGTAATACTTGGATTTGTTTGTAAATTTGGATCTAAAACTATGTTTGTTCCAGCATCCGGTGTAACTATTACAAAATCCCCTGATGGATCAAGGATTTGGAAGTTTTCTTCGTCTTCACAAGACATAAGTCCGGCAAAAGCGATAAAAGCGAATAAAAATTTGAATGTATTTTTCATTTTTAAATAATTTTATAAATTAATATGATTAATAACCAGGGTTTTGAGTTAAATTTGGATTAACAGCTAAACTTTGAGATGGAAG
>NZ_JBIKJL010000022.1:0-35993 GCF_044361015.1 Flavobacterium sp. | reverse complement strand
GTGTGATCCATTTCATAACTATTGCCAGCCATTTCTTTACATTTTTCAAAATCGACAATTGCTTCTCTATATGTTTTTGCAAAAATACATTTGATAAATGCTCGGTAGGAAAGCCATCTTTGTGCGTCATGTTCTACTGCTTTATTACAAAATACCATTCCGGCTTCATATTTCTTCATCTTAAATAAAGGCATCGCTTTTTGTTGCCATAAATAGGCAATAGTCGGGTCTTTTTTGAGACCTGCATCCAAGCACTCCTGCAATTCACTCATTTGGTAAAATGAATAGTTTTTGGCACAATTATGCACATATTCATCAACAATTTTTTGCTGAGCTTCTTTTTGAGAAGGATTAGCATTCGAATTTTGAGCGTTTGATTTTAATGAAAATAGCAAAATAGGATAAAAATAGAACAATCTCATTTTTGTGGCTTTAAAAATACTTTGAAAAGTATATATTTTCTTTAAACCTTAAGGTTAATGAGTTGTTAATAATAAAAACATAAATCAATTATTTTAAAAATATAACAATCGTTCATTGATTTGTTACATTTCTTTAGTTATTTTTGCAACTGTTATTGCTAATATTATAATTAATTGATATTGATGATTTAACTATTTTCAATCTCGGACTCACACTATACAAATTATGAAACCAGATTTATTTCAATCTCCTGATTACTATTTATTAGATGATTTGCTCACCGATGAGCACAAATTAGTTCGCGATTCTGCCCGTGCCTGGGTAAAAAGAGAAGTTTCTCCCATCATTGAAGATTATGCTCAACGAGCTGAATTTCCAACACAAATCATAAAAGGTTTAGGAGAAATTGGCGGTTTTGGTCCGTACATTCCCGAAGAATATGGTGGTGCTGGTTTAGACCAAATTTCCTATGGCTTGATAATGCAGGAAATTGAACGAGGTGATTCCGGTGTACGTTCTACCTCATCGGTACAATCATCATTGGTGATGTATCCCATTTGGAAATATGGAAATGAAGAACAACGAATGAAATATCTACCCAAATTGGCCACAGGCGAAATGATGGGTTGCTTTGGATTAACTGAACCCGACCACGGTTCAAATCCAGGAGGAATGACAACCAATTTTAAAGATATAGGCGATCATTACTTATTAAACGGTGCCAAAATGTGGATTTCCAATGCTCCTTTTGCTGATATTGCTGTAGTTTGGGCAAAAAATGAAGAAGGCAGAATCCACGGTTTAATTGTGGAACGTGGAATGGAAGGTTTCACCACTCCTGAAACACACAACAAATGGTCGCTTCGTGCATCATCAACAGGTGAACTAATTTTTGATAATGTAAAAGTCCCAAAAGAAAATTTATTGCCAAATAAATCAGGCTTAGGAGCCCCGCTAGGTTGTTTAGACTCGGCTCGTTACGGAATTGCTTGGGGTGCGATTGGTGCAGCAATGGATTGTTATGATACGGCTTTACGCTATGCGAAAGAACGCATTCAATTTGATAAACCTATTGGGGCTACCCAATTACAACAGAAAAAATTAGCCGAAATGATTACCGAAATTACCAAAGCCCAATTGTTGACATGGCGTTTGGGAGTTTTGAGAAATGAAGGAAAAGCTACTACTGCACAAATTTCAATGGCAAAACGAAACAATGTAGATATGGCTATTCATATTGCCAGAGAAGCAAGACAAATTTTGGGTGGAATGGGCATTACCGGAGAATATTCAATTATGCGACACATGATGAATTTGGAATCGGTTATTACATACGAAGGAACGCATGATATCCATTTGTTGATTACGGGAGCAGATATTACAGGAATGCAAGCGTTTAAATAAAATTCCAAATTTTGAAGATTTTTATATTAAACAAAAACTAAATTCTACATAAATAGCTTCTCTTATTGGGGAAGCTTTTTTATTTTTGATAAAAATTATGCCATGAACATTCAAACAATTCAAAATAAAATTCAACCACAAAAAAATAGATTACTCAATCATTCTCTATATAAAAATATTAAAACCATTGACGATTTAAGAGTATTTCAGGGAAGCCACATTTATGCTGTTTGGGATTTTATGTCGCTTTTAAAAGCTTTACAATCAAAATTGACTTGTACTTCTACCCCATGGTTACCCGTCGGAAATCCGGAAACACGCTATTTAATCAACGAAATTGTATTGGCGGAAGAAACCGATCTTTCATTCGACGGTAAACGTTTGAGTCACTTTGAAATGTATCTTGAAGCCATGCAAGCCAGTGGTTCGAATACATTGGAGATTGACTCATTTTTGAATCATGTGATTGCAACGAAGAACATTTTTGTATCGATCAAAAAAAGTGAATTACATCCAAATATTAAAGCCTTTTTAGATTTTACATTCCGAATCATCGAAGAGGGAAAACCCCATAAAATTGCGGCTGCATTTACTTTTGGAAGAGAAGATTTGATTCCTGAAATGTTTACAGCAATCTTAAAAAACTTTCAATCTAGTTTTCCTGAAATAGATTTGTCGAAACTCATTTATTATTTTGAAAGACATATTGAACTAGACGGAGATGAACACGGGCCGATGGCGATGCAAATGATTAGTGAATTATGCGAAAATAACGAAACCAAATGGAAAGAAGTGGAAGAAGTTTCTGTTTTAGCTTTAGAAAAAAGAATCGGACTTTGGGATGCCATTGAAGAAAAAATACATAAAAAAGAAGTTTGTTACTAATCTATAGCAATGATAGCTAATTCTCATCATAGATTTTCCAAAAAACAAGTAGTCACAAGTCGGGCTATGAATTTCATCTTGTGTATTTTATTCTTGGTTACTCTCAGTTGTTCCGATGATGAAACTGAAGTAGTTTTGGTTGACGACACTCCTTCGGTAGCCTTCAAATATTTAGCATTGGGTGACAGTTACACCAAAGGCGAAGCAGTTTGCGATGCCTGTAAATTCCCTTCGCAATTACAAGACAGTTTGCAGAATTATTTAACTTCAAATGAAGTTATTAATCTTAAAGTTGTTGCACAAACGGGTTGGACGACCACCAATTTAAAAACGGCAATTATTAATGAAAATCTAAATGCAGAATATGATTTAGTGACCCTATTAATTGGCGTAAATAACCAGTACCAAAACAAACCTTTTTCGCTATATGAACAAGAATTTCCGGAGCTTTTAAATACTGCAATTACATTGGCAAAAGGTGATTTGAATCGTGTTATTGTTGTTTCCATTCCGGATTATGCTTATACTTTATTTGGTCTTGGAGGAAATGAAGATTTAATTTCGAGTCAAATCGATCAATACAATTTATTTGCTAAAAATCACACGGAATCATTGGGAGTAACTTTTGTAAATATCACAGATATAACGAGACAAGGCCTAGCGAATCCCGCTTTGGTAGCTTATGATAATTTGCATCCTTCTGAATTAGCTTATACCAAATTTGTAGAACGTTTGCTCCCGATTGCGAAAATTAAATTGGGGATTGATTAATTATTGCTGCGGAGCAATTTCCAATTCAAGTCCATCTAATTCCTCACTTAAATGAATCTGACAACCTAATCTTGAATTTTCTTTCACATGATAGGCATCGGCTAACATGGCTTTTTCATCATCATTGCTTGATGTTTTTAAAACATCGTTTAACAAATAGCATTGACACGAAGCACACATGGCCATTCCGCCGCAAACACCAACAGTCCCTTCTTCGGCTAATTCATACATTCGAATGAGTTCCATGACATTCATATTCATGTCGGTTGGAGCTTGTACTTCGTGTTTGACACCGTTTCTGTCGGTTATGTACACTATTATGTCTTTCAGCATTTTATTTATTGTTGGGGCTTTTATTTTCTTGTAAACTTCTAACTATTTCTTTTCTTACTTAGCTGTTGAAAGTCTAACAGGTCTTTCAATCTGCCTGAAGCAAGCTTGTTTTTCATCAAATCTTCAAAGTCTATGTATGGAACTTTAAAATTTTCTTCAAGTATCCAATTACAATGACTTTTACTTTCAAGAAAATTTAATCCGGAAACTTTGGTTAAGATTTCTATTTTCCTTGGTTCTATACCCATACTCCAAACATCAAATGTATCACTAAAAAATTCCTCAAGTGAAAATATTGGTGCTCCAAATTCTTTATAAACTTTCTTTAATTTAAAATAATTTTCTTCACTTTGATTTACCCACAAATCCATATCGCCCGTACTTCTCCCATACCCATGAAGAATTACTGCATAACCACCAACTAATAAATAATCCACATCATGTTTATCTAAAAGTAGTAAGAAATCTAAAAAATCTCTGTTAAATAGATTCGGCATGTTTTCTTGAAGATATTATAGTTCTATCCACTTTTTGGTCTGGACTTGAATTATAAATTGAATTAATAATATCACATACATAATTCAAACGTTCAATCGGAGTTTTATCATTGTAAAAAGTTACATGATCATCAGCTTCTTCAAATGTTAATTTAGAAGCAACACTTCTGTTCATTTTTATTGTATCCATTATACAAAGGTAAAAATTTAATCAATCGCTTTAACCACTGCTTTCTCCGCTTCTTTTCTTGTGCCGTCAAAACCATCCACTCCTGAAACGGTAGTGTATTTTAATACATATTTTTTACCTGGATTCAGTCGGTTGTAAACACTCTGACACATTAATGTTGCTTCGTGAAATCCGCATAGGATAAGTTTTAATTTCCCAGGATAAATATTTACGTCGCCAATAGCATAAATTCCATTGATGTTGGTTTGATAATCCAATGCATTATTTACTTTAATGGCATTTTTTTCAATTTCTAATCCCCAGTTGGCAATGGCACCTAATTTAGGTGTCAAACCAAATAACGGAATAAAATAATCGGTCACCACATTCATTCGGGCACCATTGACTTCAATGTCTACTGATTCGATACGTTCAGTTCCTTTGAAACCAATCACTTCAGCAGGCGTAATTAATTTAATTTTTCCTGCATTTTTCAATTCTTGTACTTTCTCTACAGAATCTAACGCCCCACGAAATTCATTTCTACGGTGAACTAAAGTCACTTCTGCTGCCACATCCGCTAGGAAAATACTCCAATCCAATGCTGAATCACCACCTCCCGAAATTACAATTTTCTTTCCGCTATATTTTTCGGGATCTTTAACAAAATAATCCACTCCACGATCATTTTGTTCGTAAAACTCTATGTCTTTCAAAAGTGGTTTTCTAGGCTCAAAAGTCCCTAAACCTCCAGCAATAGCAATTGCTTTTGCTTGATGTTGAGTGCCTTCATTAGTGGTTACAATAAAGCTTCCGTCTTCGAGTTTATCAATTGTTTCAGCGGTTTCACCCAAAGTAAATCCGGGTTGAAATTGCTTGATTTGTTCCATTAAATTGGTCACTAAATCACCTGCTAATACTTCGGGATAACCCGGAATATCATAGATAGGTTTTTTAGGATATAATTCTGCTAATTGTCCACCTGGTTGAGGAAGTGCATCAATTAAATGACATTTCAATTTTAATAAGCCTGCTTCAAATACGGCAAAAAGCCCTGTCGGGCCTGCTCCAATAATAAGGATATCGGTTTGTATCATTCTTTTTATTTGCTAAGGTTCAAAGTGACTGTGTTACTAAGATTTTTGTAGCGGCGAAATTAGACTTGTTTGCGATTTAAAAACATGACTTATGTCAGTTTTGAATACTATCACAAAAAGTTATAATTCTCACTTTTTAAGCTACGTTTTCCACCGTTTCAATTTGTGGCACATACCTTTTGATTGTAGTTTCCACACCTGCCTTTAAAGTCATTTGATTCACACTACATCCCACACAAGCACCTTCTAATCGAACTTTTACATGTTTCTCTTCTAAAACCTCAATCAATGAAATATTACCGCCGTCGGAAATCAAAAACGGACGGATTTCATCTAACGCTTTTTCGATACCTAATCTAATTTCTTCTTCTGTCATTATTTCTTGCCTTTAACCTCTCCCCGACCCTCTCCAAAGGAGAGGGAGAAAAGCGGAATTATTTTTTCTTAATAGCTGAACATCCAGCCATGGTGGTTATTTTAATTGCTTCTGTGGGAGGTAAAAACTCATTTCTGTTTACTACTTCCTGCACTATATTTCTAGCTATATTTTCAAATGCAGCTTCTAATGGCGTGGCTGTTTGAAGTGCTGCAGGACGACCATAATCTCCCGCTTCACGAATACTTTGTACCAATGGCAGTTCTCCCAACAAAGGCACTTGTAAATCTTCTGCAAGATTTTTTGCTCCTTCTTTTCCAAAGATATAATATTTGTTATTGGGTAGTTCTTCCGGTGTAAAATAGGCCATATTTTCAATAATTCCCAAAACAGGCACTTTAATAGCATCGGATAAAAACATCGAAACTCCTTTTTTAGCATCGGCCAGAGCAACTGCCTGTGGTGTACTAACAACTACCGCTCCTGTAATGGGTAACGACTGCATAATTGAAAGATGAATATCACCGGTTCCGGGTGGTAAATCGATTAACATAAAATCAAGTTGTCCCCAATCAGCATCAAATATCATCTGATTTAAGGCTTTCGCAGCCATTGGTCCACGCCAAATAACGGCTTGATCAGGTTTGGTAAAAAAGCCAATCGATAAAATTTTAACTTCGTAGCTCTCAACGGGTTTCATTTTTGATTTTCCATCTACTTCAACCGATAAAGGTTTTGCGTTTTCCACATCAAACATGATCGGCATGGATGGTCCGTAAATGTCGGCATCTAAAACCCCAACGCTAAAACCCATTTTGGCCAATGTCACTGCTAAATTAGCTGTAACAGTAGATTTACCTACACCCCCTTTTCCGGAAGCAATGGCTATAATATTACTAATTCCGGGAATTTGTTTGCCTTTGATTAAATTTTCAGAGGCTCCTGAAGCTGGTTTTTCCGGTGCCTCAACTTTTATGTTAACTTTGACTTTGGCTTTTTCATACACCAACTCATGAATGGTTTTGATGATGTCAACCTCGGCTCGCTTTTTTATATGTAATGCCGGTGTAGAAAGTAATAAATCAACCACTACCTCATCCCCAAAAGTCAGTACATTTTGAATGGCTCCACTTTCCACCATATTTTTTCCTTCACCAGCGATGCTTATTGTTTCTAAGGCTTTGAGTATTTCTTTTCTATCAAGTTTCATACTAATCAGGTCCCATTGTAGGGGATAAAAAATTTACATTTATTTATACTTAATCCAGATTGCAAATATACTACGAAAAGTAAAGAAACAGTAGTTAAAGAATTGAAAATGTTTATGGAGAGATAGGCAAGTAGTCGCAGTATTCAGTCGCAGTATTCAGTCACAGGGTTCAGTGGCTGGGCTCAGTTTGCTTGTTAGCAGTTGCAATATATTGAACTACTGTTGTATTTTTGTAATTATTTGTAAATTTTTTAAAAATTAGGAAATAATTACAAATAAAAATGTAATTTTGTTTTTGTAAATTTTTGAAAAATTAGGAAATAATGATAGAAAAAGCTCCTGAAAAATTAATAGAAGAAAAATTATTATATTTAAAAGAATCACCTTCAAACGAATATTTTTTTAATAAAATTGAAGAAGATTACCTTTATTGGGATAAAGTGAAATATGTGAGTGCAAGTGATACGGTTCAAATATGGAAAGAAGTAAAACTTATTCGTAATTTAATCGGTAGATCTATTTCAATTAAAGGAAAAAAATACATTGAATTAAAGTATGGTATAAATGATTTCCTTCAACAAAAACTTCACTATTTAGATTTCAACTTTGGGGCCGGAATTCAAAAAGAGCAACTGCTTTCAGATTTAGACAAACATAAATACCTTTCGAATGCTTTGATGGAAGAAAGTATTTTTTCATCGATGATTGAAGGAGCAAGTACTACAAGAGTTAAAGCCAAAGAAATGCTCCGAAAAGGAAGAAAACCTTCCAACAAATCGGAACAAATGATTTTGAATAATTACAAAACGATTCAATATATAAGTGAACAAAAAGCAAATGATTTAACCATTAAAAAGCTGTTTGAAATTCATAGACTAGTTACAGAAAATACGTTAGAGGAAGAAAATATTGGCAAACTCAGAATTTCAAACGATGTGATGGTTATGAATCAGATCACCGGAGAGATAGTTCATACACCACCATCTTTCGATGAACTCGATGAACTGATGAAATCATTTTGTGATTTTTTTAATAATAATCCGAAGGAAAGTTTTATTCATCCAATTGTAAAAGCATCTATTCTTCATTTTTTAATTGGTTTTATTCATCCGTTTGTTGATGGCAATGGAAGAACGGCAAGAGCACTTTTCTATTGGTATCTATTGAAAAATGGTTATTGGTTGACTGAATATTTATCCATTTCAAGAGTAATATTAAAAACAAAGACACAGTACGAAAAAGCATATATTTATACTGAAATTGATGAGATGGATGTTTCGTATTTCATTCATTATCAAGTAAAAGTCTTAACGCAAGCTTTTGAAGATTTAAAAAATTATATCTCTAAAAAGAAAAAAGAAGAAAATAAACTTTCAAAATTTTTAAAGCTTCCCAATATAAATGAAAGACAAGCACAAATTTTATTTTGGTTAGAAGAAGATGAAAATCGCTTTTTCACCGTAAAAGAAATTGAAAATATATTTAAAATTACAAATCAAACAGCGAGAACAGATATTGAAGAATTAGTTGAAAATAATTATTTAAAGAAAATAAGCATCAATAAAAAGTCTTTTAATTATTGGAAAGGAGAAAACTTTGAATCAACATTTATGTAATTATTTGTAAATTTTTGGAAAATTAGGAAATAATAGTAAAAATTAAAAAAATATGGGGTTAACTATTCATTACAGTGGAAAATTAAAATCTGCTTCATCGCTCCCCAAATTGATAGATGAAGTCATAGATGTTGCAAACAGTAATCAATGGGAATACTCTGTTTTTGAAAATAAATTTCCAAAAAATAGTTTTTCGCAAAAAATTGACAAAAAAAATTTATACGGCGTAATGGTAACTCCGCCGGGTTCGGAACCAGTTTGTTTTTCATTTTTGAATAATGGAAAAACGTGTGGTATTTTAAATTATAATTATTTGCAAATTGATTCTTCAATTAATGGGATTAGGTTATATACAATTTCGACAAAAACACAATTTTCAAGTCCGGAAATTCATCAAAAAATTATACATTTATTAGATTATGTCAAGACAAAATACCTTAACAATTTTAAATGTTATGATGAAGGGAAATATTGGGAAACGAGAGACAAAAAAATTTTAATAGAAATTTTTGAACGCAATGAACGGCTAATTAGTAGTTTTTCGAGTGCGGTAGAAATGATTCCAAAAAAAGAAGGTGAAAATTTGGAGGATTATTTAATTCGAATGGCAGGATTAATAAATAATCAAAAAAAATGAAAAGAGATTAATTTTCTAAAAACATTCTTTTTTTGTAATAATCATAATTTTCTACATTTAAATTTGAACCATAACTTTCTAAAAAACTATCACTAAAACTTTGATCAAATTGAGAACGATTTATAAACCCATCAATTTCATTTGAATAATATATATGATTGTTATTTCTTAACTTAACTCTTATTTTTGTTTTAAAATTTCCTTGGTATTTTATTATTGAAAAAGCAAAATATTTTTTGGCTTCAAGAATATTTTGAATATCCTTTCCAGTTCCACACATTTCATACATAAAAGAAAATTCAATTGGTTTCCATTTACCATCTAAATCTTTAGCTTCTTGAATAAATTCTGAATTTAAAAATGTTTCATTATTTGAATTATTAAAAATCAACAATGGATAACAATTAACATATTTGTCCATTAATTTGGAAACATCACTAGAATAGTTATTAATTTTTTTTGATGAATTTATCTCATCTAATTCGGTTGGAACCTTACCATTAATTAATCCATCTTGAATAACATCTTTTGGCCTTGGTACAAATTCATATTCAAAAAAATTATTAGAAACAACATAAGAAGTATCAATAATTATTTTTAAATCATATTTCTTAATTATCGTATCAAAAGGTATTTTTTTAGACTTAAGTTCAGAACATCTGATTAATAATTCCTTTACTTTTTCATCCTTATTAAAATTACATGCTAAAGGTATAAATGTATAAATATTAAGCATATCCTGACTATTCACAGAAACTACATTTTTGACTTCAGGGATAATTAATCGAGGTAAACCACTTTCTCTTTTGTCTACACAAGAGAAAAATATAAAAAATAGTAAAAGTAGATAAAGCCTTCTCATAATATAAAATGTTATTTCATAACGTCAGGCATCCAAAAAAATTTCTCAAAATCAACAATTTGATTGTCAACCACATCAACTCCTTCACTTTCCAGCAATTGCTGCATCAAATTTGTGCCTTGAAAATGATGTTTTCCGGAAAGCATGCCGTTTCTGTTAACCACACGATGTGCCGGTACGTCTTCCAAATTATGTGAAGCATTCATGGCCCAACCGACCATTCGGGCTGAACGGGCAGTTCCTAACGCTTTAGCAATTGCTCCATATGAAGTTACACGACCATAAGGAATTTGGCGAACGATGAAGTAGACTCTTTCGAAGAAATTTTCCTCCATAATGGTTGTTTTACTAATCTTTAAAAAATAGTTTAAAAAGCGAAATCAACGCAACTAAACCAGTGATGGTACCAATAACATAATTAATGTTTTTTGATAAAAAAGAATTACTTCTATCCTTTTTTTTAAAAAAAGAAATATATCCTAAAAAAATTAAAAAAGCGGCAACTGCTGTACCGGTTGAAAAAGCATAAATAAAATAATTGTCAAAATAAAAACAATGATAGGTAGCCAACGTAATGCTTATAAAAACATAATAAGGAATAGGAAACAAATTAAGAGATGACAGTAAAACTCCCATAAAAAAACGACTGGATTTACTTCGCATTTTAATTTCATCTTTCTTTTTTTTGAGCTTATTTTTTTTTCCACTCCAAAAGAAATAAAAAGTGAGGCCCGTAAAAATCACAAATCCTATTTCTTGTAAAAGCGCACCAATATCAGCTCTACCGTCTATAAATCTTGCAAATAAAACGGCAATTAATGTTTGAAAAAACACAATCACTGAAGCTCCTAATGCAAACCAAACTGCTCTATCTTTGCCATCTCGCATGCCCACTTTTGCTGCTGTCATATTGAGTAAACCAGGAAAAGTTGTTCCTAATGCCGCAGAGGAAAGTCCGAGTAAAATTGGTAAGGTTATATTCATTGAGCAGAATATGTGTTAAAATTATTTTATCCTAAATTGAATATAGGTAATTGCCTTATTTATTTCTAGATATTGTTTTTCATAAAAAGTTTGAATAGCCGTTACCACTTCCGGAGCTCCTTCATTTTTATATACATTATGATTGGCATAAATCACCTCATGCCCTTCACCATGAAGCAACCCTAGTGTATAACCATGCATAAATTCACTATCTGTTTTCAAATGCACTAAACCATCCTTTTTTAATATCTTTTTATACCGTTGCAAAAATTCAGTATTAGTCATTCTATGTTTCGTTCTTTTATATTTGATTTGTGGATCAGGAAAAGTAATCCAAATCTCATCTACTTCATTTTCGGCAAAACAAAATTCTACTAATTCAATTTGAGTACGAAGAAACCCAACATTTAGCATTCCGTTTTCTTCAGCTGTTTTAGCACCTCTCCAAAATCGGGCTCCTTTAATATCAATTCCAATAAAATTTTTATCCGGATAACGTTTTGCTAATCCCACTGAGTATTCCCCTTTTCCACACCCTAGTTCCAAAACAATTGGTTTTTCAATCTTAAAAAAATCTTTATTCCAATTGCCTTTCCATTTAAAGTCACCGGAAACTACTTCTTCTCGAGTAGGTTCAATAACATTTTGAAAAGATTGATTTTCCTTGAAACGCTTTAATTTATTCTTACTTCCCACGTAATTTAATTTTTTGGTAAAATTAGGGAAATATACTCAATCAAAAATAGTAGTACTTTTACATTTATTAAATGAGTTATTAAGACTTGGAAACAATCCGCCCAAAAATTCTTGTTGCTCCCTTAAATTGGGGCTTAGGGCATGCTACCAGATGCATCCCAATTATTAAAGCTTTAATAGAAAAAGGCTTTGAACCAATTATTGCTTCTGATGGTGTTGCTTTGCACATTTTGCAAAAAGAATTTCCTCGACTTACTTTTCTTGAACTGCCTTCTTATCAAATTGAATATGCTAAAAAAGGTGCTTTTTTTAAGTGGAAATTGATTAAAAACAGTCCAAAAATGATGGAAGCCATTTATAAAGAGCGAAAACTTGTCAAAAAATGGGTAAAAGAATACGGGATTTCGGGAATCATTTCTGATAATCGGTTAGGGATTTATTCCAAAAAAGTTCCTTCCGTTTTCATCACCCATCAATTAAATGTATTAACTGGGAACACGAGTTGGATTACAAGTAAATTACATCAGTATATAATTAAAAAATATGATGAATGTTGGGTTCCTGATGTAGCAGAAATTCCAAATTTGACAGGAAAACTAGGCCATTTAGAAAACCCTCATTTTAAAATAAACTACATTGGTCCGTTAAGTCGATTTACAAAAAAAGAGTTGCCTAAAAAATATGATTTACTGATTATACTTTCTGGGCCGGAACCACAACGTTCAATATTAGAATTGCATTTAAGAGAAGAAATAAAACGATACAAAGGAAAAGTAGTTTTTGTTAGAGGAGTGATTGAAACGGAACAAAAATCAGAACAAACAGAGCATGTTACTTTTTATAATTTTATGACTTCCGTTGAATTAGAACAAACTTTCAATGAAAGTGAAATTGTTCTTTGCCGTTCAGGATACACAACGGTAATGGATTTGGCAAAATTAGGGAAAAAAGCCTTTTTTATTCCAACCCCTGGTCAATTTGAACAAGAATATTTAGCAAAAAAATACAAAAAAGAAGGTATTGTGCCCTATGCTAAACAAGAAAAATTTGTAATTGAAAATTTATTTGAAATAGATTTGTATAAAGGATTAAATACTTTCAAATACAATTTAGATTTGAAAAAATTATTTCTGCTTTTCGAGCGTGAATGAAAACTCAGAACCCACTCCGAATTGGCTTTCTACATAAATTTTTTCATTATGCCCTTCAATAATATGCTTAACAATTGCTAAGCCTAAACCTGAACCACCTTCAGAACGGGCACCGCTTTTATCTACTCTGTAAAAACGTTCAAACAAACGTGGAATATGTTGTTTTTGAATTCCTTCTCCGTTATCTGTAATACGAATAATTATTTTTTTATTTACCAAATCTTCAATACTTACTTCAGTGGTGCCTCCTTCTTTTCCATACTTAATTGAATTCATTACTAAATTAGTAATTACTTGTTGGATTTTTTCCTGATCGGCTCGAACGTAAATCGGTTTACTGTAATTAGAATCAAAGGTTAATGTAATTTTCTTTTTGGAAGCACGCATTTCCAACAAATCAAAAACATTTTTTATTGTTTCTACGATATCAAATATGGAATAGTCTAAATTTAAATCACCGGTTTCGAGTTTAGTAATCATATCTAAATCTTTGATGATATAAATTAACCGCTCTACTCCTTTTTCGGCTCTTTCAAGGTATTTTTTTCGTAAAACTTTATCATTAGCAGCACCGTCTAATAAAGTAGAAATATAACCTTGAACAGTAAAAAGGGGGGTTTTTAGCTCATGAGATACGTTTCCTAAAAATTCTCTCCGGTATTCTTCACGAACTTTTAAGGTTTCAATTTCTAATTTTTTATCGGTGGCGAATTTTTTAACTTCTTTGGTTAAGGTTGCCATATCTGTTGTGATGGGTTGACTTCTGAAAGTGGTAGAATCCAACAAAGAAACATCATCATATATTTTTTTTACCCGACGATAAATGAAGCGTTCTACACGATATTGTACTATAAAAAAAGAAAAAAGGTAGATAGAAATTGTAAATACAGTAATCAATACATAATTCACCTGATTGAAGTAATACAACAATAAGGTTAAAAAAACCATTGAAAAAAAAGTAATGTAAAAAGCAGATTTAACTGCAAATTTATAGGTCTTTTTAAAACTAATAGCCATTGAAAAAAGTTTGTTTTTGCATACTCAGTTCAAAAGTAAGCTATTCTGAAGGCAAAGTCAAACAAAGAATTAAATTTCAAACTTATATCCTACTCCTTTGATTGTTTTAAAAAGTTCATCACCAATTTTTTCACGCAACTTTCGGATGTGAACATCGATTGTTCTTCCACCTACAATTACTTCGTTGCCCCAAACTTTATCAAGAATTTCTTCTCGTTTAAATACTTTTCCGGGTTTTGAGGCTAATAGATAAAACAATTCAAACTCTTTTCTTGGTAAAATAATTTCTTTTCCGTCTTGGATTATTTTATATTCTTCTCTATTAACTTCAATATTTCCAACGATTAGTATGTCACCTTTAGGATCTTCTCCTTTTAAACGTCTCAGCAATGCTTTTACTTTACTCACCAATACTTTTGGTTTAATTGGTTTAGCAATATAATCATCAGCTCCTGCATCAAATCCGGCAACTTGAGAATAATCTTCACTTCTGGCAGTTAAAAAAACAATAATAACATTTGACAACTCGGGAATTTTTCGAATGTTTTCACAAGCTTCCATTCCGTCCATTTCTGGCATCATGACATCCATTATAATAAGGTGAGGTAATTCTTTTTTTGCTTTATGGATTGCCTCTTTACCATTCGTTGCCGTAACTATTTGGTATCCTTCTTGAGACAAATTATAGCCAACTATTTCGAGTATATCTTGTTCATCGTCAACCAATAATATCTTAATGTCTTTTTTTTTCATTCCTTTTTATTTATGCTTTTGCGATGTAAAGATAAAGATAATACAAAATGAAAAACGTTCTTAACGGTAATTTAATGTGATAACCTTTTCATAACATGAATGAAACTTAATCATAACAAGTGGGTAACCCCAACTTTACATGGCGTCCATTACTTTGCCTTAATTTTACTCAAACAAAATAATGAAAATTAAATTACTTATTATTACCCTATTTATCACCTTCTTTTCAACCGCTCAAAAAGGCACAGTTTCTGGTGTACTTACCGACAAAGATATGAATAATGAACCATTACCATTTGCAAATGCATTGATAAAAGGTACAACCATAGGAACTACAACAGATATTGATGGAAAATATTCGCTTTCAGTTGAACCGGGAAATTATACATTAGAATTAAGTTTTTTAGGATATCAAACTATTGAAGTGCCTATCAACGTTAAAGCAGGACAAACGGTAACTGTTAACAAGGCTTTGACCTCGGGTGAAGGAGTAATGTTGCAAGATGTTGTAGTAGTTACTTCACGGAAAAAAAATACAGAAGCTGCTGTGATGATAGAAATTAAAGAAGCCAAACAAGTTGTAAGTGCTATTTCAGCAGAACAGATAAGTAAAGGGACAGATGGTAATGCAGCCGAAGCTATGCAGCGGATACCAGGTATAACTGTTGTAGATGGTAGATACGTGATGATAAGAGGACTAAGCCAGCGTTATAATAATGTTTTGATTAATAATGCTTTAGCCCCAAGTACGGAGGTTGATATGAGAACATTTTCATTTGATTTAATTCCTACTTCGGCCTTAGATAAATTAGTAGTTTACAAAACTGGATCAGCTAATTTACCCGGAGATTTTGCTGGAGGTATTATTGAAGTGACAACATCAGAAAATACAACTGAGTTTACAAATGTTCAACTTGGATTTGGATATTTAAACGAAACTAGTTTCAACGATTATTATCAATCAGAAGGCTCATCTACAGATTTTTTAGGTTTTGATGATGGTTTCAGACAATTGCCTGGTAGTTTTCCTAGTACATCTATTCTTCAGGGTTCAGGGAGAAATTCACAAATTAGAGTGGATGCTGCTCATAGCCTTCCAAACAATTTTGAGGCGGAGAATAGTAGTGCATTCTTAGATTCTTACGTTGCTTTTGGGTTTGGAAGAAACTTCAATATAGGTAATGTAGTTGTTAACTCAACTAATAGTATTGGTCAATCAACTCAATATCAATATTACCAAAGATCGTTTAATCGTTACTTTACTTTGAATGAAGGTCAAGACAGGCCACAAGAATGGTTAAAGTACTTGGATGAAACATACGCCAAAAGATCTAAAATAACTATTTTATCTAATTGGAATTTTAGATTTAATGACAAACATTCTCTGAAATTCAAAAACCTTTTTAATCAAATTGGACAAGATGAGACAATTATCAGAAATGGTTTCAACTTTCAACAAGGTCCTGATAATTTATACAAAAACTATGCTTTAGCTTATAATCAGCGATTTATTTATACTGGTCAACTTGAAGGAACGCACCGATTTGATGAAAAAAACAGATTGGAATGGGTAATAGGTTACAATTCAGTGAATGACCTTACGCCTGACTTAAGACGTTTTAGAACTTTTAGAGACGTTAATAGCCCTAACAGCAACTTTACAATCATTGATCCACCCTCGTCTAATCTTTTTGACAACAGTAGATTTTATGGTGAATCCAAAGAGTTTAATATTGGTAATGGTGCAAATTACACCTATACTTTAAATAGAATTAAAGGTGATGAAGAACTTGCACCCTTTAAATTTAAAGCTGGTTATTATATTGATTATCGATCAAAAGAATATGATTCTCGCTATTTTTCGTATTTAGTGCCAGGATATGTTACTACTGATAGAGCAATCGAGTTAAAAAATCTACCATTGAGCGAAGTATTCAATAACCAAAATGTTAATTCCACAGACGGATGGGTCATTGAGGAGGGTACTAGACCTATTGATTCCTTTAGTGGAACAAACTTATATACTGCCGGTTATGCTATGGCTGAATTACCGATTGGTAAATTTGATATTACTACTGGAGTTAGGTTAGAGTATAATATACAAAACTTAGATGCTAGAGATGATTTTGAAGATAAAAGTACTGAAAAAGCAACAACTTTTGTACTCCCTTCATTGAATGTTGCTTATACTTTTAACGAGAAAAACTTGCTCCGTTTTGCATATAGCAAAACTCTTAACAGACCTGAATTTAGGGAAATTGCTCCGTTTTTATTCTATGATTTTGTTAACGATAGAGGAATTGAAGGTAAACCGTTAGAGGTTGCAACAATTGACAATTTAGATTTAAGATATGAAATATATCCAAGAAAAGGCGAAACAATTAGTTTTGGAGCTTTTTATAAAAACTTTATCAATCCTATTGAATTAGTGGCTCAAATTACAACTGAACAGCCGCAATTTTTTTATAAAAACGCAGATAAAGCACAAAATGCAGGAATTGAGCTAGAGTTTAGAAAATCATTTAGTGAACTTTTTTCTAGTAAATTTTTACAAAGATTATCTACCAATATTAATGCTGCATATATAGTTTCTGAGGTAAACCTTGGAAATGTAACTTCACAACAAGCTGACAGAGCACTTCAAGGACAATCACCTTACATAATTAACATTGCTGTTGGTTATGAGGATAAAGATAATGGATTGAATGCAAATTTAATATATAATCGATTTGGCGATCGAATTGATACTGTAGGAGATGTATTATTCCCTACCATTTATGAATTATCAAGAAACAACCTTGACTTTACAATTTCAAAAAACTTTAATAAAGTGAAAGTTAAAGTAGGAATTCAGGATTTATTAAATTCACCTTTTAGATTTTATGAAGACTCAAACCGTGATGAAAAAATCACATCAAGAGATAACGAAGTATCGGAATATACCCGCGGCACCATGTTCACTCTTGATTTAACATATAATTTTTAAACCTAAATATTTTTAACAATTAATTATTGACTATTATGAAAAAAGTAATTTATTTATTTGCTAGTATTTTTATGCTTGGAGCCACATTAACATCATGTGACTCAGATGACGAAGGTGGTAATACACCTGATCCTGATCCAACTCCGCTCTATACAGAATTATCTGGAAATTTAACTACACAAACCCTAACGAAGGATAAAAAATATCTTATTAAGGGTCAAACATTTGTGAGAACAGGTCAAGTTTTAACTATTCAACCAGGAACTGTAATCTTCGGTGACAAAGCAACAAAGGGTACTTTGGTTATTGACAGAGGAGGAAAACTTGAAGCTAGTGGAACTGCTGCTGAACCAATCGTATTTACATCATCTTTAGCTCCAGGAACAAGAGATAGAGGAGATTGGGGCGGACTAGTAATCTTAGGTAAAGCAAATGTTAATCAAGATAATCCAGCTATTGAAGGAATTTCTCCAGCAGCTAATTTTGGTGGAACTGATGATGCGGACGATTCTGGAGCCTTAAAATATGTACGCGTAGAATTTGCAGGTATCGAATTAACACCTAACAACGAAACGAACTCTATCACCTTAGGTGCTGTTGGTAGCCAAACAGAAATGGAATATTGCCAGGTAAGTTACGGTGGTGATGATGGTTTTGAGTGGTTTGGTGGAACTGTAAACGGAAATTACTTAATTGCTTTCGCATGTTGGGATGATAGTTTTGATGTTGACTTCGGTTACACAGGAAAAAATCAATTTGGTGTGGAAGTAAGATACCCAAGTTATGCTGACCAATCGGGTTCTAACTCTTTTGAGTGTGATAATGGTCCTAATGACAACGTAACTACTTTGCTAACTACTGGTGTATTTTCTAATTTTACTTGTGTAGGTCCAAAATCTACCAATGCACAATCGGTAAATGCCAACTACCAACATTCTATAGACTTGAGAAGAAGAACTGCCGTAACAATTGCAAATTCAGTTTTTATTGGATATCCTAGAGGAATCAGAATGAATCAACAATCAGTTTACGATAATTACGCTGCCAATACAGGTAAATTGTTAAACAACATTATGGTAGCTCCAACAACAACTTATTCAGTTGGAACAGGAATGACAGCAACAGCTACTGATGTTGGAAATTGGTTTACTGTTACAAATACTTCAATTACCGCAGCAACTGAAGACCAATTTGCTGTTTTAGGTTTAGCTTCAAACATAGCTTTTGGACAAAATTTACCTTCTTCCTATCCTGCTAACCCTAATTTTGCTGTGACAGCTGGTTCTTTGGCAACTGGTGCTGCTTTTACCGATGCCAAATTAGCTGGTTTAACAAGTGTTTCTTACAGAGGTGCTTTTGGAGCAACTGACTGGACTGACGGTTGGGCTGAATTTTTACCAAACGCAAAAGTATACTAGAATTTTATAAAATTTATGAAGAGCTTAGCATTAAAAATGCTAAGCTCTTTGTATTTTTGAGAAATTCCTATTCTATTAAAAATCATGAAAAATTATTTACTTTTGAGCTTCCTCTTTTTACTGTTCTCGTGTGAGAAAGAAAAAATCAATTCAAATCCAGACCACTATTTAACTAAAGAAAAACAAGAAGAATTTAAACTTTCGATTGTAAGGTATTACGAAAAATTACCTAAAAAAAATGCTACTCACGAAACTAAATTTGATACGCTACACGACTCCTACTATATCAAAAAAGCTAAAAATTCAGATTTAATGTACTTATATATAGATGCAGATTCAACTTATTACTTTGCTATCGCTAAAATAGCTCCAAGCCTAAAAATTAAAAAAGTAGCCACTATTGGAAAATTAAAAAAAGACCAATCAGGAGCAATTAGCTATTATGAAGAAGCGATAAGAACTTGGAAAATGGAAGAAGCTGAACTAAAACAAAAAACCTTATTATTATTTGAGAAATATGTAAATAATGAAGATTTATCTCCTTATTATACCAAGAATTCGGGAAATGAATTTTATATAGAATTCCCGGATGAGATCAACGAATATGATGTAGAAAAGAGACAATGGGCTACAAAAAACCAATAATAAAATAGAAAAAGAAGTTCATTTGTAAGAACTTCTTTTTTTTTGGTATACTATTTGAAATAAATTTATATCTTTACAAATGAAAATTGTGCCATGGCAAAAAAATACTTTTATACTATTATTTTATTGTTTTGTTTTCTTGGAGAGAATGCTCTTGCCCAGGAAAACAAACCAAAGCCTCAGGAAACCACCATTGAGGGGTTAAGTTTTTACCCTAACCCGGTAAGTAACGGAAAAGTTTATATTACTTCTAAATCAACTTTGGATAAAGAAGTAATTATTTTTGACATTTTAGGAAAAATTGTATTACAAAGCACAATTACCTCAAAAGAATTAAACGTTTCTTCACTTTCGCCAGGCGTTTATATGATTAAAATCAAAGAAGGAGATGCAACAGCCACAAGAAAACTGATTATTAAATAGTTAGGTTTTCATTATTTTACTTTTGTTATTACAATTTTTTAATAAGGTTATGTTTTGTAACTTATTTATTGTTACTATCTTTGTGCAATAAATTTTATACAAAAATGAAAAAACTTTACACTTTATTATTTTTAGCAATAACTGGTTTTGGTTTTGCTCAAACTTTTTACTCTGAAAACATGGGAACCCCTAGTGGTACTACTGCTATTGCAGCAAATGTTTTCCAAAACACTGCACCAATTGTTTATTCAGGAGATGGCGATGTTAGAGCAACTGCAGTTTCTAATGGTTACATTGGAGCTTCAGGAGCTGGAAATGTATTTTTGACAGGAACTGCTGGAAAATTTTTTAGAATTGATGGATTAAATACGGCTGCATATAGTAGTGCAAATATTCAATTGAAATTTGGTTATTTAACGAATTCTACTGCTACTCAATTACTTGTAGAACAAAGTATTGACAACGGAACGACTTGGACACCAATCACTTTTACTCAAAACGCAAACACTTCTTGGAATTTAGTTACCATTACCGGTGGAATCCAATCATCTGCTACTCTAAGTTTAAAATTCACGCAACCGGCAACCGCTCAAATGAGAATTGACGATGTTAGTTTAACAAATTTTTCAGCTTCTTGTACACTTGTGTTAGGTGCTGACTCAACTTTATGTAATGCGTCAACTTTAGCATTGGATACTTATAATGCAACCATTCCTTTTACAGGGGCCGGAAATGCAACTTATATTATCGAAACTACTAGTGGAACAGTTGCGGGAGCTAATCCATCAAGTGTTGCAGAAGGTAACATCGTGATAGAAGGAATTACAGAAGGAACTAACATTACTGTAACGGTAACTGGCGGAACTTGTAATTTTTCAAGAGATATTTTTTCTGCAGAATGTAAACCTGTAAATGCTCTTCCACATGGAGATAGTTTTGATTATGCTGTTGATACTAATCTTGGGGCAACTCAAAAATGGACAAATGTTAACTCTGGTGACAACGTATTAGCTGTGGCTGGAAGTTTAAACTACACAGGTATAAATTCTGTTGGTAATTCAGTTTCATTTTCCGGTTCAGGAATTGATCCTTATACTCCTTTTACACCAACTACTTCGGGAGCTATCTATACTGGATTCTTAATGAGTGTAACAGATTATTCAAATGTAACAAATGATTTAGTTGAAACAGCTTTTGCAGTTGTAACGGATGAAATCAGAGGTTTTAAAGCTAGAATCTTTATTAAAAAGAATGGTGCTCAATTCCAATTAGGTTGTACATCAGCTACAGCAGCAACTCCAACTATTTATGGTGCTACGCTATATAATGTAGGTGATGTAGTTTATGTAGTTGTAGGATACGATTTTACTGCTAACGAACTTAAATTATGGTTAAACCCTACAGTTGCAGGTTTCACAGCAGCTACTCCAGCTACTATTATTGAAACTCCAGCTACAGCATTTGCTAATTTAGGTGGTTTCATTTTAAGACAAGACGGAGCAACAAGCACACCAACCATGAAAATAGATGAACTTAGAGTTGCTACTACAATTGGTGGATTATTAAGTGTAAAATCAAATGCTATTTCAGGTTTAAAAGTATATCCTAATCCTGTTTCAAATGGTGTTTTATATATCACAACAGAAGCTAATGATGAAAGAACTGTACAAATTTTTGACTTATTAGGTAAACAAGTGTTAAACATTACAACTTCTAATGAAGAGGTAAATGTTTCAACTCTACATACCGGTCTTTATGTTGTAAAAATCACTGAAGGTGGAAATACAGCTACTAGAAAATTAGTTATCAAATAAGTAACTTTTTCAAAATATTAAAAAGCATCAACGAAAGTTGGTGCTTTTTTTATTGCTATTTTTGCATCGAAATGAATCCTTACCTCGACATATTTTCCATTGGAAGTCAAAAAGAATTTGAGAAAATAACACTCAAAGTTTTTCGACATCAATATGAACACAATCAAGTATACCAAGATTTTTGTTCCCTATTAAAAAAAGACAAAACCAATGTAAAATCTTTGGAAGAAATCCCTTTTCTTCCTATCCAGTTTTTTAAAAGCCATGCCGTTTTGAGTACATCTAACCCCATTCAGGAAACATTTACCAGTAGCGGAACTAGTGGAATGATTTCAAGTAAACACTTGGTTACCGACTTGAGTTTATATGAACAAAGTTTTCGAAAAGCATTTTCTCAATTCTACGGAAACAGTGAAGATTATGTTATATTGGCTCTTCTTCCATCCTATTTAGAACGAGAAGGCTCTTCTTTAATTTATATGGTAAATGATTTGATAGAAAGCTCAAATCATCCCGAAAGTGGGTTTTACCTCCACAATTATGATGAATTAGTTCAGCAACTAATTAAAATTGATTCTTCAGGTAAAGATGTACTTTTAATTGGCGTGACCTATGCACTTTTGGATGTAGTTGAAAAACAAACTTTTCAATTAAAAAACACTATTATTATGGAAACCGGCGGCATGAAAGGTAAACGAAAAGAAATCATCCGCGAAGAATTACACGAAATTTTAGGCAATGGTTTTGGTGTTTCAGCTATTCACTCTGAATATGGTATGACCGAATTATTATCACAAGCCTATTCCTTGGGAAATGGCATTTTTGAATGTCCTCCATGGATGCAAATCCTCATTCGAGATACAGAAGATGCTCTGACTTATGTTGACTTTGGAAAAACCGGCGGTATAAATGTGATTGATTTAGCCAATATCAATTCTTGTTCGTTTATTGCCACACAAGATTTGGGTAAAAAATATCCCAACCATTCGTTTGAAGTATTGGGACGTTTTGATTCCAGCGATATTCGGGGTTGTAATTTAATGGTTGTTTAAATTTGTTTCAGGTTTCAGGTTTAAACGGCTCGTAAAATAAAATAGGTTTTCTTACCGCGTTGTAACAAAACAAATTCGTCATTAATTAAGTCATTGCCGGAAAGCGAAAATTCTTCAGTTACTTTTTCACGATTTACCGAAATCGCATTTTCTTTTAAAGCTCTTCGTGCTTCGCTATTGGAAACCATAAAACCTGACCTCCCTGCCAAAGCTTCTACAATTGAAATTCCTTCTTTTAAATCAGCTTTAGCAATTTCTGCTTGCGTAATTCCGTCAAAAACATCCAAAAATGTCTGACTGTCCAATTGTTTTAAATCTTCTGAAGTTGAATTTCCAAACAAAATATTCGAAGCTTTTACTGCCTTATCATACTCTTCAGGAGAATGAACCAAAACTGTAATTTCTTCTGCTAATCGCTTTTGCAACAAACGCAAATGTGGTTCCTGACGATGTTTTTCAATCAATTCTTCTATTATTTCTTTCTCTAAAAAAGTGAAGATTTTTATATATTTTTCAGCATCCGCATCAGTTGAATTAAACCAAAATTGATAAAATTTATACGGCGATGTTTTATCAGCAGTTAACCAAACGTTTCCACCTTCTGATTTACCAAATTTGGACCCGTCTGCTTTCGTTATTAATGGAGTCGTTAAGGCAAAAGCTTTTGCTCCTTCTTCAGAAGAATTTACATTCATTCTTCTAACTAATTCCGTCCCGGTGGTAATATTTCCCCATTGGTCTGAACCTCCCATTTGCAATAAACAATTGTAATGTTTATGTAAATAATAGAAATCATAACCCTGAATTAACTGATAGGTAAATTCTGTAAAGGACATTCCTTCCCCAACCTCTCCGCTCAATCTTTTCTTTACAGAATCTTTAGCCATCATATAGTTTACTGTGATGCGTTTCCCAATATCACGAGCAAATTCAATAAAGGTAAAGTCTTTCATCCAATCATAATTATTGACTAAAACGGGGGCATTAGCTTCTGTTGAATTAAAATCCAAAAAACGCGATAATACTTTTTTTATTCCTTCAACATTTTTAGTTAAGGTTACTTCATCTAATAAATTTCTTTCGTCTGATTTTCCCGAAGGATCACCAATCATTCCTGTTGCACCGCCAACTAATGCAATTGGTTTGTGTCCAAAATTTTTCAAATGAATCAACAAGATGATTTGCACCATACTGCCGATATGTAAGGAATCGGCTGTTGGATCAAATCCTATATAGGCAGTCGTAGATTCTTTTAATAATTGCTCTTCTGTTCCCGGCATCATATCGTGAAACAATCCTCTCCAGCGAAATTCTTCTACTAAATTTTTCATGCGTATATTTTATTGATTTTTATAGGTGACACGGAATTGCTTTTTTTCTTATTAGCAATTTCATCTAAAAATAATTTTGGCAAAGATAGTTTTAATTCGATAATTTGAAAATGTAGAACGGAAACAATTATATTTGTTTTTATGAATCTAGTTACAGGCGGAACCGGTTTAGTGGGAGCACACTTATTGCTCCAATTATTAGAAAAAGGCGAAAAAGTTCGGGCTTTATTTCGCTCTGAAAAGAGCATACAAAAAACAAAATCACTTTTTATTCAATTTAAACAATCTGAACTTTTCGAACAAATAGAATGGATTAAAGGAGATATTATTGATATTCCTACGTTAGAACCTGCTTTTAAAAATGTTGTACATGTTTACCATTGTGCTGCCTTAATTTCCTTTGATTCAGCAGACGAAAAACAATTGCGTAAAATAAACATAGAAGGAACGGCAAATGTTGTGAATTGTGCGTTAGCTTTTGGTGTAGAAAAATTTTGCTACGTCAGTTCCATCGCTGCTTTAGGTGATTTAGCAGAAAAAAAAGTTATAATTACGGAAGAAACTGAATGGAATCCTGAAAAACCGCACAGTGATTATGCTATTTCTAAGTACGGAGCTGAGATGGAGATTTGGCGAGCACAACAAGAAGGATTGAATTGTATTGTGGTCAATCCGGGAGTAATTTTAGGTTCCGGTTTTTGGAATTCCGGTAGTGGGAAAATATTTACGAAAGTGAGTAAAAGAATTCCGTTTTACACCAAAGGCTCAACCGGATTTGTGGCAGTTGAAGATGTTGTAACGGTCATGTATCAATTAATGAAAAGTGATGTTTCCGGAGAACGATTTACATTAATTTCAGAAAATATAAACTTTGAAAAATTGGTTTGTTGGATTGCTAAAGAATTGCATGTAAAAAGCCCATCCTTTTATGCAAAATCATGGATGACTGAAATTGGGTGGCGATTGGATTGGATTATTTCAACATTCTTTTTTCAAAAAAGAACACTATCTAAATCAACAGCTAAATCGTTACATTCAACTGATTTAATTTCGAATGAAAAAATAAAAAAGGCTATCCAATTTGAATTTCAACCAATTCAGGAATACATTATAAAAATTAGTCCTTATTTTTTCTAAGTTCTCTATTTTTTAAAAATCCCTCTTTTATTTTAGTCTGAGCAGTATCTTTTCGTGTAGATGGTGGTTCTTCTATTTTTCCGGCTTTTAAAACTGTACTATCAGCAATCTTTTTTTCTTCTTCCAGTCGTTTTTCAACTCTTTCATACATTCTTTTATAACGCTTTAAATCATAAGCATAATAAATATTATTTTGAACAAATTGCAAACTGTCAATTTTGTATTTCTTGTAAATATATGTGTAGGGATCTATTTTATTTTCTTCCAACAAAATAGAATTATTTGATCGGATTGCATCCAACAAACTTAAATCATAGAAAATAGAAACCATGGTTTCTTCCTCTATCAGTTTTTCAGGAACTTTTACTTTTTCTTTCTGACAAGCAAAGAAAAAGAAACTAAAAAAAAACAAAGCGTGTTTTATTTTCATACTCTATCGATTAAAAAGTAGTCGCTTACCGGCTTTAGCTTCGTTTACTTTTGCATTTTGATACACCAATTGACCATTGACAAAAGTATGTGTAATTCTTGATTTGAATGTGGTTCCTTCTAAAGGAGACCAACCACATTTATACAATATATTTTCTTTTTTTACACTCCATGGCATGGCAGGATTTACTAGAATCAAATCAGCATAAAAACCTTCTTTTATAAAACCTCTTTTTTCTATTTTGAAAATCTTAGCCGGATTATGAGCCATTTTTTCAACTATTTTTTCAATCGAAATTTTTCCCTGATGAAAAGCCTCAAACATGACTACTACAGCATGCTGAACTAGTGGGCCTCCGGAAGGTGCTTTGGTATAGGATTGGTTTTTTTCTTCCAAAGTATGTGGTGCATGATCTGTTGCTATAACATCTATACGATCATCCAACAAGGCTTCCCATAAAGCTGCCCGATCAGCTTCTGTTTTAATGGCAGGATTCCATTTTATTAAATTTCCTTTTGTTTCATAATCTGCATTGGTAAACCACAAATGATGAATACAAACTTCGGCGGTGATTTGTTTCTCCTCTAATGGAATTTTATTGGTAAATAAATCCATTTCTTTCGCGGTAGAAAGATGAAAAACATGCAATCTTGCTCCTGTTTTCTTTGCTAATGCTATTGCTTTGGAAGAAGACATGTAACACGCTTCCTCGCTACGTATCAAATGGTGAAACTTGACCGGAATATCTTCTCCATATTGCTCTTTATACTTGGCTAAATTATTTTTAATGGTGTTTTCATCTTCGCAATGCACCGCAATTAGCATTTTTGTAGAGGAAAATATTTTTTCTAAAACATCTTCTTTTTCTACTAACATATTTCCGGTAGAAGAACCTAAAAAAAGTTTAATTCCGGCAACATTTTTTGGATTGGTTTTTAAAATTTCATCCAAATTATCGTTAGTTCCGCCCATCATAAAAGAATAATTAGCATGGGAAGTCTCGGCTGCTATTTGATATTTTTGTTCTAATAAATCTTGAGTAACTGCATTCGGAACAGTATTAGGCTGTTCAATAAAAGAGGTAATCCCTCCTGCAACTGCTGCTCTTGATTCTGAACCAATATCACCTTTATGAGTGAGTCCGGGCTCACGAAAATGAACTTGGTCATCAATTGCCCCGGGCATAAGGTAATTCCCTTCTGCATCAATTACTTTATAGTCAGTTTTAGCACTGATACTGTCTGAAATTTCAATAATTAATTCACCTTCAATGAGTAAATCTCCTTCAAAAATTTTACCTTCATTGACAATTTTAGCGTTTTTTATTAAAATCCTTTTCATTTTTTCTTTTCAATTATAATCGGTTAAACAGTTTTTTAATTCGTAAAGAAATTACACCAAAAACTGCTTCTTTAATAATTCCATTGCTCATTTTTGATTGCCCCATTGTTCTGTCTGTAAAAATAATGGGGACTTCAACAATTTTAAATCCTTTACAAAAAGCACGATATTTCATTTCTATTTGAAATGCATAACCCACAAATTTAATTTTATCCAAATCTATATTTTGAAGGACTTCTTTTTTGTAGCAAATAAACCCGGCTGTTGCATCGTGAATTTTCATTCCGGTAAAAATATCAACATAAACCGAGGCAAAATAGGAAAGTAAAACGCGACTCAAAGGCCAGTTAACGACGTTTACCCCACGAATATAACGAGAACCAATTGCCATATCAGCTCCTCCTACCGAACAAGCCTCATGCAATTTTTCTATATCTGACGGATTATGTGAAAAATCAGCATCCATTTCGAAAATGTATTCGTACTGTTGTTGTAATGCCCATTTAAATCCAAGCACATAAGCAATGCCTAATCCTGCTTTTTGGGCTCCAACTTTTAAGAAAAGTTGATTGGGAAATTCGTTTTGAAGTTCCTTAACTTTTTCAAATGTTTTATCGGGAGAATTATCGTCTACAATGAGAATATGAAATTTTTTATTCAGTGCAAATACAGCCCGAATAATATTTTCTACATTTTCAATTTCATTGTAGGTTGGAATTATAACTAATCCGTTATTCATAAATACTACAAAATTTCAAAGCAAATGTAAACTTTTTATAAATGATGATTCATAATAATATTATAATAAAGTGAGTGACATAAAAAAATAGTAATTTTACACCTAAATTATGGAGTATATACTAGAACAAAGAGTGATTGAAAATAAAGATTGGGCAACCATTTTGTTTGTCTTATGTTTTATTTTAATTGCTGTCACTAAGACTTTTTTTGAGGCTCGTTTTAATGAGTTTTTGAAATTACTTGTGACGGATAAATACACCAAAATATATAAAGATCCTTCTTTTATGCTTAGTTGGTTTACCATTAGTTTATTTATTGTCCAACTGATTTCTTTTGCTTTTTTTATTTTAATTTTACTAAATAACTTTGATTTAGCCTCTAAAACAGATTGGATTAAATATATTCAGATTATTACTTTGTTGGGGGTATTTGTTTTATCTAAATATTTGGTAGAAAAAATAATTGCTACCTCGTTTAAAATTGAAGACTTTATTGAGCAATTTAATCTTCAAAAAGTGAGTTATCGAACATTTGTAGGCCTCTTTTTATTACCGGTTAACATTTTTTTGTATTATAATGACATTTCTTCCACTATTTTTATCTATGGTATTCTTGCTATCATATTGATTATTAATGCCTTTACATATCTCGTTTCATTAAAAGCATATCAAAGTATACTATTTAGTAAGATGTTTTATTTTATTTTGTATCTTTGTGCCCTTGAAATAGCTCCCTACTATTTTATGTATTATTGGTTTACAAGACGTTAGTTTTACAACAAGTCCGATATGAAAGTGAAAACAATTTTGGTATCACAACCAGAACCAAAAGTAGAAAATTCTCCTTACTTTGAGCTGATGCAAAAGCATAAAGTAAAAATCGATTTTAGACCCTTTATTCATATCGAGGGTGTTCCATCAAAGGATGTAAGAAGCCAAAAAATCGATTTAAATCATTTTACGGCAATCATTTTAACCAGCAGAAATGCTGTTGACCACTTTTTTAGAGTGGCCGAAGAAATGCGTTATAAAGTGCCTGAAGATTTGAAATATTTTTGTCAATCGGAAGCAGTAGCTTTTTATCTTCAAAAATATGTAGTCTACAGAAAGCGTAAAATTTATGTGGGTCAAAAAGATTTTGTCGATTTGTCTCCCTTGATAAAAAAATATAAAGAAGAAAAATTCTTATTACCGGCATCTGACCAATTAAATTTTGATATTCCACAAACGTTGAATAACCTTAAAGTAGATTGGACACAAGCAATTTTTTATAAGACTGTAATGAGTGATTTGTCTGATTTAGCAGATGTTTATTATGACATTTTAGCCTTTTTCAGTCCTACCGGAATTAAATCATTATTTAAAAACTTTCCAGATTTTAAACAAAATGATACTCGAATAGCTGTCTTTGGAAGTACTACTCAAAAAGAAGCATTGGAACATGGTTTACGTGTTGATATTATGGCTCCATCGCCGGAAGCTCCATCAATGACCATGGCTCTAGAAAAATATATTGCCAAAATCAATAAAGATAAATAAAATTACCTTTTAAATAAATTAAAAAGAGTCCCACAAAATTGCGGGACTCTTTTCGTTTGGTTAGCTAGTGTAAAATTATAATTGAGGTCCGGACTTCACTAAATTTTGTCCTTCTTCATTATCTGTATATTGTAGGAAATTTTTAATAAATAATCCAGCCAAATTAGTTGCTTTTTCATTCCACTCATCTGGATTTTCATAAGTATCTCTTGGATCCAATATTGCGGGGTTTACATCGTGTAAAGCTGTTGGCACTTCAAAATTGAAAACAGGAATTACTTTTAATTTAGCTTTTTCAATTGAACCATCTAGAATAGCATCGATAATTGCTCTGGTATCTTTTATGGAAATACGTTTACCGGTTCCATTCCATCCGGTGTTAACCATATAAGCTATAGCCTTATGCTCTTCCATCTTTTTTACCAATTCTTCACCATATTTTGTTGGATGAAGCGACAGAAACGCTTTTCCGAAACAAGCCGAAAAAGTAGGTTGTGGTTCAGTAACTCCTCTTTCTGTTCCGGCTAACTTTGCAGTAAATCCGGAAAGAAAATAATATTTTGTTTGTTCCGGAGTTAATTTAGAAACAGGTGGCATAACACCAAAAGCATCTGCTGTTAAGAAAATAACTTTGGTTGCATGACCAGCTTTAGAAACTGGTTTTACAATATTTTGAATATGATTAATAGGATAAGAAACACGTGTGTTTTGTGTTATAGAACCATCTTTAAAGTCAATTTTTCCATTTTCATCTAATGTTACGTTTTCTAATAAAGCATCTTTTTTGATAGCTCCGTAAATATCCGGTTCATTTTCTTTGCTTAAATCAATCGTTTTGGCATAACATCCCCCTTCGAAGTTAAAAACGCCTTCGTCGTCCCAACCATGCTCATCATCCCCAATTAATTCTCTTTTTGGATCAGTAGATAAAGTTGTTTTTCCTGTTCCTGATAAACCAAAGAAAACAGCTACATCACCGTCTTTCCCTTTGTTTGCAGAACAGTGCATGGAAGCAATCCCTTGTAATGGTAAATAGTAGTTCATCATCGAGAACAAGCCTTTTTTCATTTCACCACCATACCAAGTTCCTCCAATGATTTGAACTTTTTCCGTTAAGTTAAAGGCAACATAAACTTCAGAGTTCAATCCGTGTGCCACATAATCTTTAAAAAAAGTTTTTGAACCATTCATCACTATAAAATCAGGTTCGCCAAAATTTTCTAATTCTTTTTCTGTTGGACGAATAAACATATTTTTCACAAAATGTGCCTGCCACGCTACTTCCATAATGAAACGAACTTTCAATCTTGTGTTTTCATTAGCACCACAAAATGCATCAACAACAAATAAGCGTTTTCCTGAAAGTTGGTTTACTGTTGTTTCTTTTAAAGCATTCCATGTAGCTGTAGAAATTGGTTTGTTATCATTTGGAGCTTTTGGAGAATTCCACCAAATCGTATCTTTAGTTACCTCATCTTCTACAATATACTTGTCTTTTGGTGATCTTCCTGTAAATTCTCCCGTCATTACATTTACAGCTCCTAATTCTGATAACTGTCCTTTTTCATATCCCTCCAAATTGGAACCCAATTCTTCTTTATATAAAAATTCAAAAGAAGGATTGTAAATAATCTCTTGTGTATTTTTGATACCGTATTTTTCTAACGAAATCGATTTCGTAAATTGAGCGTATGTCTCCATAAATTTATCGTTTAGTTGTGTTTAATTATTTGGCAAAAGTAAAAATTAATTCATTATGATTGAAGAATTATAAATTTTTTATCCTTTTCGTTTCAAAAAATATAAAAAAAACACAGTCCAGGCAGCAATTAATAACAATCCTCCAATAGGTGTAATTGATCCAACAAACTTAAAATCAATACTTGTAAGTGAATTTGTGGCTAATAAATAGATAGACCCTGAAAAAAATAAAGTACCTACTAAAACTAAATATAAAATTATCTTTTTTGTTTTTTCGGTAACTAAGGAAGTTGTTCCCAAAAACAATAAAAAGAAGGCATGATACATTTGATAACGTACACCCGTTTCAAAAGTAATGAGTTGATTTTCCGCAAGAACGGCTTTTAAAGCATGCGCGCCAAAAGCTCCAAGAACAATAGACAAAGTTCCTAAAAAGGTTGCTGTTAGAATGATTTTTCTGTCCATAAATATTAATTGAAGTACAAATTTAGGTTTTATCTAATACACAAAAGAAGAATTAACACATCTAAATTTGTTAGGAATATAACATTTGCTTACTTTCGTGTGATTTTTACCGAAAGACAACATGAGAACTATCCTGATTATTGGTGCCGGAAGATCGGCTTCATCCCTAATAAAATATTTATTAAACAAAGCTGAAACAGAGCGTTTGCATTTAACAATTGCTGATTTATCATTAGAATTAGCTCAAAAAAAGACCAATAATCATCCTAACGCAACGCCAATTCAATTGGATATTGCAAATATAGAAGAACGTCAACAGCAAATTCAAAAAGCAGATATTGTCATTTCAATGCTTCCGGCTCATCTTCATGTGGAAATAGCTGAAGATTGCATTATTTTCAAAAAACACATGGTTACCGCTTCTTATATAAGCCCTAAAATGCAAGAATTGGATGCTCAAGCCAAAGAAAATGGTTTGATTTTCATGAACGAAATTGGTTTAGATCCGGGTATAGACCACATGAGTGCGATGAAAGTAATTGATGAAATCAGGGGAAAAGGAGGAAAAATGATTCAGTTCGAATCGTTTTGTGGCGGACTGGTTGCCCCAGAAAGCGACACTAATTTATGGAATTATAAATTTTCCTGGAACCCAAGAAATGTAGTTTTGGCTGGGCAAGGCGGTGTTTCTAAGTTCATACAGGAAGGTAAATATAAATATATTCCTTACAACAAATTATTCCGCAGAACTGAATTTTTAGAAGTAGAAGGATTCGGTCGTTTCGAAGGATATGCTAATCGTGATTCTTTGAAATACAGAAGCATTTATGGTTTAGATAACATTTTAACCATGTATCGAGGAACCCTTAGACGTGTTGGTTTTTCTAAAGCTTGGGATATGTTAGTTCAATTAGGAATGACGGACGACGTTTACACCATGGAAAACTCAGAAAATATGAGTTACCGAGATTTTACAAATTCTTTTTTAGCCTATCATCCAACGGATACTGTTGAATTAAAACTCCGCCATTATCTTAAAATTGATCAAGATGATGTAATTTGGGATAAGTTTATGGAGCTTGATTTATTTGATTCTTCAAAAAAAATAGAACTAAAAAATGCCACTCCTGCTCAAATTCTGGAAAAAATATTAGCGGAAAAATGGGCTTTACAAGCAAATGATAAAGATATGATTGTGATGTACCACAAATTTGGATATGAATTCAATGGTCAACAAAAGCAAATTGACAGCACTATGGTTTGTTTAGGCGATGACCAGATTTATACCGCTATGGCTAAAACGGTAGGTTTACCGGTAGCAATGGCAACACTTCAAATCTTAAATGGAAACATAAAAACACCCGGAGTTCAATTACCAATTAAAAAAGAAGTTTATGAACCTATTCTAAACGAATTAGAAACTTTTGGTGTAATTTTTATTGAAAAAGAAGTGCCTTACATGGGTTATAACCCCAATAACGTAGGAAGTTAAAAATTTTATTTAAAATACTTGTGTTTATTAATTTCGTCCTGAAGTTGACGTCCTAATTTTTGTTCTTTTTCCAATGCTTTATGCTTATAATCTTCGAACTCTTCTTCTATTTTTTTAACATTATTTTTTACTTCGTGAGCAATCGCTTTAGCACTTTTAAGTTGGAATAAAAAAACAATCAAAATTAAAAACAATACAATAACAATTCCCCACATCACAATATTATAATTGGTTTTACTCATTGGGCTTCCAAAAAGCGAAACATTATCTTGTGCTTTTTTTAAGGTTGTTAATTCTTCATTTATAGCTTTTAAAGTGTCTTTAAGTTGAGCAACAATGGAAGTATGATTAGAAAATTGACTTTTTAAGCTTACTAACTCATTTTTGATTCTACCAACGGAATCTAAACTGTTCTTTTTTAATAACAACAGATAATCATGTTTAAACACTTTAAACTCTTGAAAATTATTTGACTTTTGAATCACATAGTCAAATTGATTCGCTAAAGTTCCGTTGATCGATGCAGAATTTGATTCCGGATTAGGTTCTTGGGATAATGCAACATTAGTTAGCAACAATAAAAAGAAGTAAAAATAGTTTTTCATACGATTACAAATTGATTTAAACTAACTTTTTTATTCAAGTAGGTTAACAAATTTAATTTTTTTTGACTAGGAAACCTAATATCACGGATAAATCGTAAAAAAAAGAAAATTATTGTACTTATTGTTTTAAATCAAAACTTATAATTTTACTTACTTTTTGTCAATTTTTGTTATTTTTGATTAAAATTTAAAACTATGAAAATCAATTCCCTTCAAATTGAGATAGATGGAATCGACAAAGAAATTCTTCGTGATTTGATGGAAGATGCCAGAAAACCCATTTTACAAATTGCAAATAAAATAGGGATTTCCGGAGCAGCTATTCATCAACGGCTACGAAAACTGGAGGATGCCGGAGTGATTTCGGGTTCAAAATTTATCATAAACAACAAAGTTCTTGGGTATAAAACCATGGCTTTTATTGGTGTTTATTTAGACAAAGCTTCCAGTAATTCAGAAGCTGTAAAAGAACTTAAAAAAATTCCCGAAGTTCTAGAATGTCATTATACCACCGGAAATTGGAGTATATTAATCAAAATTATTTGTCGTGATAACGAACATTTGATGCAATTATTGAATAAAAAAATCCAACCTATTGACGGAGTTTCCAGAACAGAAACGTTCATTTCGCTGGAACAACAAATTGAAAGACAGATACAGTTGTAATTTTTTTGTTTCAAGTTTCAGGTTTCAAGTTGTAAAAACTGAGACCAAAAAAAATCCGTTACTTTCGTAACGGATTCTGATTTATACTTTTTTTATTTTCGGTTGGTATAAACCATCACATAGTAAAGTAATGTTCCTAATGAACCAATTGCAGCAACCACATAAGTTCTAGCTGCCCATTTCAATGCATCTTTTGAACCTGCTAACTCTTGTTGATTCACAATTCGTTTGTTTTCTAACCAAGCTAAGGCACGGTTACTGGCATCATATTCTACCGGTAAAGTGATTACTGAAAACAAAGTTGTCATGGCGAAAATAACAATTCCTAACAACAACAATTGTGGGAACGTGTTTACCATCAAAATTCCGGCTAATAATATCCATTGCACAAAACGAGAAGCAACATTTACGACAGGAACTAATTTTGAACGCATGGTTAACCATGAGTAAGCCGTTGCATGTTGCACTGCGTGACCACATTCGTGAGCAGCAACAGCAGCAGCCGCAGCGTTTCGTTGGTTATAAACTGCTTCACTCAAATTCACTGTTTTGTCAGCTGGATTATAATGATCTGTCAATCTTCCCGGTGTAGAAACAACGCGAACATCACGAATACCATGATCAGCTAACATTTTTTCAGCAATTTCAGCTCCGCTCATTCCGTTTTGCAAATGCAACTTAGAATATTGGTCAAACTTGCTTTGCAAACGATTACTCACGAGCCAACTGGCTCCCATAATTACGATTATTAATATCCAATACATACTTTTTATTTTTAAAATTTAAAATTACAAAATATATAGCAAAAAAAGAACCAATTATATTTCTTTTAACAATTCTGCTATTTTGTCAGGGCTTAGCCTACCAAATTGATGATTTTTCCGGGAACAATAATCACTTTATTTGGCGTTCTGCCTTGCAATTGTGCTTGTGTACGTTCGTCTGCCATGACAATTTCTTCAATTTGAGCGGCGGTTAAATCTAATGGTAATTTAATCGTAAAACGCATTCTTCCGTTGAAAGAAACCGGGTATTCTTTTTCAGATTCTACTAAATATTTCTCCTCAAAAATCGGGAAAGCAACGGTTGAAACTGAACCTTCATGACCCATTTGACTCCACAATTCTTCCGCAATATGCGGAGCATACGGAGAAACTAAAATGGCTAACGGTTCTAAGATTTTTCGGTGATTGCATTTTAACTGAGCCAATTCATTCACACAAATCATAAATTGCGAAACAGATGTGTTGAAAGAGAAATTCTCGATGTCCTCCGTTACTTTTTTGATGGTTTTATGGAGCGATTTGTACATTTCTGCCGTTGGTTC
>NZ_JBIKJL010000036.1:0-28001 GCF_044361015.1 Flavobacterium sp. | reverse complement strand
TATAAATCTACATTTTCCCAATACTTCAATGCGTCTTGACTTGCAAATTCGTTTTCGTTATGAGCATCCATATACCGCATCCAATACCACGAAGAACCCGCCCAACCCGGCATGGTGTTTAATTCTAATGGAAAAACGGTTATGTGGTCAATCAACTCGCAACTCACAACTCGCAACTTTTCAACATCCCAAGCCCAATCCGTCGCATTTCCTAAAGGCGGTTGACCGTCTTCTGTTGGTAAATACTTCTCTACTTCCGGCAAAATGATTGGTAAATGTTTGACATCAATCATTTGCGGCAAACCTTTCACGTAGTAAACTGGAAATGGTTCGCCCCAATACCGTTGACGTGAAAATACCGCGTCACGCAGACGATAGTTTACTTTAGCTTTCCCGGCTCCTAGCTTCTCTAAAGCTTCGATGGCTTTTTTTGTTCCTTCTTTGTAATTCAAACCATTTAAGAAATCGGAATTCACTAATTCAAAACCACTTTTTTCTACAAATGCAGCTTCTGAAATATCTTGATTGAAAATATTTTTGATTTCGGGCATTCCTTCTTCCCCTTTAAAGAAATTAGCGAAAGCATAATCGCGTTCGTCTCCACAAGGAACTGCCATCACAGCTCCTGTTCCATATCCGGCTAACACATAATCGCCAATCCAAATAGGAATGAGTTCTTTCGTAAACGGATGCTCAGCATAAGCTCCGGTAAAAACACCGGAAATGGTTTTAACATCGGCCATTCGCTCTCTTTCAGAACGTTTAGCAGTTGCTTCTACATACGCTTCAACGGCTGCTTTTTGTTCCGGAGTGGTGATTTGTGAAACCAATTCGTGTTCGGGTGCGAGGGTCATGAAGGTGACGCCGAAAATGGTGTCGGGACGGGTGGTGAAAACCTCAATAAACCTCACCCCCAACCCCTCTCCAAAGGAGAGGAGAGCCGAAGCGTTGAAAGATTCTGCGTTTACTAGCTCATTCGAAATGGTTAATAAAACTTCTTTTATATTATTTTTTAATTCCTTGTTTGTAAATCGGATAACTTTAAATCCGAGTTGTTCCAATTCATACGTTCTTCCCTCATCATATTCTTTTTGATTTTCATGAATTTCACCATCAACCTCAACAATCAATCCTTTTTCTAAACAGACAAAATCGGCAATAAAATTACCAATATAGTGTTGTCTTCGAAATTTAAAACCCAATTTCTGATTTCTAATTTCTTGCCAAAGTATATCTTCAGCTTGAGTAGGGATTTTTCTGTTTTCTCTTGCATTGGCAATCAATTCTTTTGCAAAAATTGGATTCGCTGTTCTATATCCGTAATCGTTGAAAGCTTGCACTCGCTCGCTCCCCTCTCCTTTGGAGAGGGGTTGGGGGTGAGGTTTTAGAATAAACTTCACAGTCGCCCCAACACTCTTCCCAATCCAATTTCGTTGACTTTCTTTGATGCTTTCGCTCCAATCTATTATTTCTAAACCTTGCAATAAACGTTCAGCATACGCAGAAATTCGCATGCTCCATTGGGTCATTTTTTTACGAATAACCGGATGACCGCCACGTTCAGAAACACCATTTACAATTTCGTCGTTGGCTAAAACCGTTCCTAAAGCAGGACACCAATTTACTTCGGTTTCTGCTAAATAAGTCAGTCTATATTTCAATAAAATTGCTTGCTTTTCTTCTGATGAAAAAGTATTCCATTTTGAAGCAGAAAAAAGTGCTACATTGTCATCACATACCAAATTAACATTAGTGTTTCCTTCTGCTTCAAAAACTTTAATTAATTCTGATATCGGATAGGCTTTATCGGCTACTTTACAATAATAGGATTTGAACAATTGTATAAAAATCCACTGTGTCCACTTGTAATAATCCGGATTTGAAGTACGAACTTCTCTACTCCAATCGAATGAAAATCCAATTTTATCTAATTGCTCACGGTAACGTGCAATATTTTCTTTAGTTGTTTTTTCAGGATGTTGCCCTGTTTGAATGGCATATTGCTCTGCCGGAAGTCCGAATGAATCATATCCTTGCGGATGCAACACATTAAACCCTTTATGCCTTTTGTAACGAGCCACGATGTCTGAAGCAATATAACCCAATGGATGTCCCACATGTAATCCGGCACCGGACGGATAAGGAAACATATCGAGTACATAATATTTTGGTTTGTCAGAATTATTTTGTGCTTTGAAAGTATAATTATCTTTCCAATATTTCTGCCATTTTTCTTCAACTTTTTCGTGGAAATATTTCATATGCTAAGGTACTGAGGAACTAAGGTTCTGAGTTGCTAAGGTTTTTAAAAGGGCAAATTTACGTTTATTGTACTAAACTCAAAACTTTGAGCGTTATAAACTGTGGTTTAACCAATTTCTTTTTTAATTTTACCGCTTAAAATCTTTTCTATGGCATCTTCATTTGAAAAATATCAAAAAAGACGACTCATTTCTTCCTACTTTTCAGTAGTTCTAAGTGTTTTTTTAGTGCTTTTTTTACTTGGCATTTTAGGATTATTTGTCATAAATTCTAAGAAAATTTCTAATGACTTTAAGGAAGAAATTCCAATGTCTGTCTATTTTAAAGATAATGCCAACGATAGTGTGCTAAAATCTTTTGACACAATGCTGAAAGAATCAGCATTTGTAAAAACCGATACCTTTGTTTCAAAAGAAATGGCCGCTTCTAAACACAAAGACATTATCGGGGAAGATTTTATGCAGTTTTTAGGCTTTAATCCGTTGCAAAATTCATACGACATTAATTTGAAAGCCGACTATGTTCAAGCGGACAGTATTAAAACCATTGAACAAAAATTTAAAGAAAATAAATTTATTTCAGATATTGTCTACGACAAACATTTAGTTGATTTGGTAAACGATAATGTCAAAAAAATCACCTTTTGGATTTTAGTAATCACCGGATTTTTAGCTTTAATTGCTGTTTTACTAATTAACAGTTCTATGCGATTATCCATTTATTCCAACCGTTTTATTATCAAAACCATGCAAATGGTTGGAGCAACAAAATCGTTTATACGCAAGCCTTTTATCATGCGAAGCATTAAACTGGGAGTAGTTGGAGCTTTATTAGCGATTGTTGCTATCATTGGTGTTTTATTATACATCGATGCTAATTTTCCAAAATTGGGGATTTTAGATGATCAACTGATGATTGGAGCAGTTTTGCTGGGTGTTTTAGTTTTAGGTGTTTTAATTTCCTGGTTTAGCACATTCTTTGCAACACAAAAATTCTTGAATCTAAGAACAGACGATTTGTATTAACAACCTATTTTACACATACAAAATGAGTAGTAAAAACGAACAAAAACAGGAATTTCTGTTTGAAAAAATAAACTTTAAAATTCTATTAATTGGAATTGGAATTATTGCTTTGGGCTTTATTTTAATGAGTGGTGGCGGTAGCGATGACCCAAAAGTTTTTAGCGAAGACATTTATAATTTCCGCAGAATTCGATTGGCTCCAACCGTCGTTTTGGCCGGATTTGGGGTTGTTATTTATGCAATTTTGAAAAAACCAAAGAAATAAGATGGATTTATTACAAGCAGTAATCATTGCCGTTGTTGAAGGGTTGACAGAATATTTACCTGTTTCTTCTACCGCTCATATGATTTTTACAAGTTCTTATTTTGGTATTCAAGAAGATGATTTTGTAAAATTGTTTCAGGTTTCCATTCAATTTGGAGCTATTTTGGCTGTTGTGTTTTTATATTGGAGAAAGTTTTTCGATTTTTCCAAATTTAACTTTTACATCAAATTAGGGGCGGCTGTAATTCCGGCACTAATTTTAGGAAAATTATTTGACGATAAAATCGATGCTGTTTTAGGAAATCCTATTCCAATTGCAATAGTTTTGATATTGGGTGGTATTATTTTGTTGTTTGTTGACAATCGTTTTCAAAATCCAACAGTTGTAACTGAAGAAGAAATTACTATAAAAAAAGCAGTAATTATTGGTTTTTGGCAATGTTTAGCCATGATGCCCGGAACCAGTAGAAGTGCCGCTTCAATCATTGGTGGAATGCAACAAGGATTGACAAGAGCCACAGCCGCCGAATTCTCTTTCTTTTTGGCAGTTCCCACTATGTTAGCGGTAACCATTTATTCTTTGTTTTTAAAAACCTATGAAGTTACTCAATTGAAAGGCTATGAACTTTTGTTGCAAGGTGACAACATTAAATTATTCTTAATTGGAAATGTGATTGCATTTATTGTGGCCGTATTAGCCATCAAACTATTTATTGAAGTAATTAAAAAATACGGTTTTAAACCTTGGGGATATTACCGCATTGTAGCAGGAGTTATTTTATTACTTTATTTTTCCCTCAACAAATAAAAGATTTTGAAAAGTGCACAAGATTTTCTTGACGGACAAATTCTCTTAATCGATAAACCACTAAAATGGTCATCGTTTCAGGCAGTAAATAAATTGAAATATACGTTGAAACGCGAGTTAGGACTTCCGAAAAAATTCAAAATCGGTCATGCCGGAACATTAGATCCGCTAGCCACCGGATTGTTGATTATTTGCACCGGAAAATTCACCAAACGAATCACCGAAATTCAAGGCCAATCTAAAGAATATACCGGAACTTTTGTTCTTGGAGCCACAACACCATCCTATGATTTGGAAACTGAAATCAATCAGACCTTTCCAATTAATCATATTGATGAAAATTTAATTCAAAACACTTTAGTTCAATTTATTGGCGAAATTGATCAGAAACCTCCAGTTTTTTCTGCTATCAAAAAAGGCGGCATCAGAATGTATGAGCATGCTCGTGCGGGAGCCGAAATAGAAATGGAAAGCCGAAAAACGACTATTCAAGAATTTGAAATTACCGGAATAAAATTACCTGAAATTGACTTTCGAGTAGTTTGCAGCAAAGGAACTTATATTCGCTCGTTAGCAAATGATTATGGAAACGCTTTAAATTCAGGTGCTTATTTAGCTGTTTTACGCAGAACGAAAATTGGGAATTTTAATGTTTTAAATGCAATTTCGCCGGAAGAATTCGAAAAACAAATGATAAATCATGGCGAAAATTAGTTGGTTTTTATTACTAATTCCGATTCTTTTAATTGCTCAAAAAAGTAAACTGAAAACGGGTGACCTTCTTTTTCAAAAAATGAATTGTGGTGAATTATGCGAAGCCATTCATGCCGTTACAGAAGGCTATAACGGGAATGATTTTAGTCATTTAGGTTTAGTATACATCCTAAATGATTCTGTTTTTGTAATTGAAGCGGCCGGAAATGCCGTTCGTAGAGTTACATTAGAACAATTTTCAAAAAATACGCAAAACACGATGTTGATTGGAAGAGTAAAATCTAAATATAAAAAATTAATCCCACAAGTTATTTGGTTTTCAAATCAACAAATTGGAATTCCCTATGATGATGATTATTTATATGACAACGGAAAATACTATTGTTCTGAACTTATTTATGATGCTTTTTTAGGAGCCTACGGTAAACCTTTTTTTGAATTAAAACCAATGACTTTTAAAAAACCTAATTCAAATGATTTTTTTCCAGCATGGGTTGAATACTATAAAAATATTGGAATACAAATTCCAGAAGGAAAACCCGGTTGCAATCCCGGTGGTATTTCCACTTCGGATAAAATAAAAATAATTGGAAAATTAAACTAATTATTTGTTTTTCATTTCATATTCATAAAAAGCCCTACCTAAAGAGGCCATAAAAGGAATTCCCACTGAATCGTATTCATATACATCATCATTGAAAATCTCATTTTCATTTACTAACAAAGTCACCGTTAAAAAAAAGGCAATATTTTTTTTTGTGTCCACTACATAAGCACAATCGGTTAATGTCCCATAGGCTTGACCAACTTTATTATAAATTTCAATATGGTCGGGTATGTTTTTTTTTGAATCCCCATACATAAAAAATTTCCCATAACTATCATGATATTCATTATCTAAAAAACCTGCTTTTCTTGGTACTTTTTTCAAAGTCTCTTTTAGAAAAATCATATTTTCTTTAGTTAAATGAAATCGTTGACTTTTTAGAAAGGAAGTTGGAAAAAAAATACGCATTAATGTATTATGCATAGCTTCAATTGGATAATAATTTTTTAAAGAAAAATCCATTGGTTCACTTATCAAAGTGTCGTTTTGATAATACCCTTTACCTTTTTGAAGATTATTTATACTCAATTTTTTAATTGGTTGGCTTTGAATACTTGGAAAAACGATGTTTTTTTCAAAAACTATTTCTTTTGTTTTTACATCATCTGAATTTGGGATTGAAAGGCGGTGTTTTATTTGTGCTTCAATATTCAATGTTTTTAATCTAGCGTTTATAGAGTCTTGACCTCCAACAAAATCAAAAAGCCGATTAAAAGATTCATTCCCGCTAAGAATTAAAACGTCTGTAATATCATCATAGATTGAATAATCCGTTGTATCATCTTGAATTTTATATTTAGTAGTTAAGTTGATTTCTTTATTTCTGGATAATTTTTCTAACGCTAAAATTGCAATTGGTAATTTAACTACACTAGCCGGATAAAAGTATGCGTTGGATTTAGCTAAATAATAGTCAGTATTAAAATTGATTTTTTGAGGTTCTTCCGAAACCCTAGTATAGAGTATTTGTACTTCATATTTTTTAGGATTTGTAAATATCCGTTGTAAATTAGGGTCTTTATGATTATAAACATAATTAAACGCTGTGACATGCTTTTTTTTGCTGGCACAACCAATAAATAAAATTGCAATTACATAGAAAAAATGTTTCAAAATAAGAAATATTAAAAAATAAAAGTAGGAAATATAATTAATTACACCACATTTTTCAATTCAATTTCTTTTGTTTTTTCAATTATCTCTTTTTGTGTACTTACTCCTTTGTCATGTAAATACCATTTTTGCAATTCCGTTTTGGCTATTTCATCTACAATTCCATAGGTAGCTTTATAACAACTTATTAATTTTGAAGCTCCTTCAGGTCTTGGTCCCCAATGATCTAAAATTTCTAAGGTTTCTTCTTCTATAATGATTAATTTAGGAATAGCTTTTCCTCCATTGGTTAGAAATTGATTCATTAATTGCTCATTTTCATCACGGAAAACAATTCGCAAATCAATTTTTTGTGATAGTTCTGCCATTTTATTGATAATTGGAAGGATTTGAGCGGCATCACCACACCATCCTTCTGAAATTACTAACCAAATATAGCTTGATTGTAAACCGGATAATTTTGCTTTTACCTCATCTGTAATAATGATAGTTTTGTCTAACCGATTCATGCGAACTTCATTTATTTCACTGTAATGAGTTAACACTTCAGATTGATTATTTCCGGTAGCTTTTCCTTGAGAAAGCAAAACAGAAACTAGATTTCTATAGGTCGTATAAGAAAAACTTTTCTCTAAACTTTTTTTAATAATCTCTTTCATAAACTTAGGCTTTAGGACACAAAAGTAGGCTACATTATAATCTTCAATTGTAACATTTATAGCATTTCACAAAATTAGAAACTAAATTCAATAAAAAGACAAAAGAAAACCAACAAATAGTAAGAAATTAAAACCATAGTAAGAAACCCATATACAATTTTCAAAAATAAAATCATTTATTCTTTATATTTGCACCACAAAATCAAGTACAACTCATGAAGTACAAAAGAATATTACTCAAATTAAGTGGCGAAGCATTAATGGGCGACCGTCAATATGGTATTGACCCAAAACGTTTGGCAGAATATGCTCAGGAAATCAAACAAATTCACAGTCAAGGAGTAGAAATCGCTATCGTTATTGGTGGAGGAAATATTTTTAGAGGTATTGCAGGAGCCAGCAATGGCATGGACAGAGTGCAAGGAGACTACATGGGTATGCTTGCCACCGTTATTAACGGAATGGCTTTACAAGGAGCATTGGAAGAAGCCGGAATGCTCACTCGATTACAAACCGCTTTAAAAATTGAAGCTATAGCGGAACCTTATATCAAAAGAAGAGCCGTTCGCCATTTAGAAAAAGGAAGAATTGTTATTTTTGGTGCCGGTACAGGAAATCCTTATTTCACAACAGATACCGCTGCAGTATTGAGAGGAGTAGAAGTTGGTGCCGATGTAATTTTAAAAGGAACCAGAGTTGATGGTGTATATAATGCCGACCCTGAAAAAAATAAAGATGCTGTGAAATTTGATTATATTTCGTTTGAAGAAGTATTAAGCAAAGGACTAAATGTAATGGATACAACAGCTTTCACCTTAAGTAAAGAAAACAAATTACCTATTATTGTGTTTGACATGAATAAACCGGGAAATTTATTGAAAGTATGTAATGGTGAAACTATTGGAACAACTGTCACAATATAGATTCTTAAATTTTATAAAAAGGTAGAATAATCATTTCAAATTATCATAATTATATAAATCTAAAAAATTTATCAAAATGACGGAAGAAATAGAATTTATTATTGATACGGCAAAAGAACACATGAATGGTTCTATTGCTCATTTAGAAAAAGAATTTTTAAACATCAGAGCCGGAAAAGCAACTCCACAAATGTTGGGTGGTGTTTTTGTAGATTATTATGGTTCTCAAACCCCTTTATCACAAGTAGCAAATATTAATGTGCCTGATGCCAGAACCATTACGGTTACACCTTGGGAAAAAAATATGCTACATCCGATTGAAAAAGCAATTCAAGTGGCCAACTTAGGATTCAACCCAATGAATAATGGCGATAATATTATCATCTCGGTTCCGGCCTTAACTGAGGAACGTCGTCGTGATTTAGTAAAACAAGCCAAATCAGAAGCTGAAGATGCTAAAATCGGAATCAGAAATGCTCGAAAAGATGCCAATACTGATATTAAGAAAGAAGAAAAAAACGGAACTTCTGAAGATATGTGTAAAGATGCGGAAGAAACAATTCAAAAACTGACAGATTCCTATATCAAAAAAATTGAGGATTTACTCGCTCACAAAGAAGCAGAAATCATGAAGGTTTAGATTGAAATCCACTTGAAAGAGTGGATTTTTTGATTTTATAAAGTACTTTTGTGTTTGGTTTTTTCATACTATGAAACATTTACTTTTTATTTTTCTCTTTTGTTCGGTTTGTGTTCAGGCACAATTTCGAATAACCGGAATTATAAAAGACCAAACAAATCAAAAACCCCTTCCTTTTGTAACAATTGAAACAAACACAGGAATTGTTTCTACTTCAGATGTTACCGGAAAATTTGAAATTTCCAGTAATTCAATCCTAAATTCCTTGATAATTTCTTATATTGGTTATGAAACACTAACACTCTATATTAAAGACAAAAAGCACTTAAATGTTTTATTAATTCCCAAAAAAACAAACTTAAATGCAACATTACCAGCCTCTAAAAATGATGAAGCCGTCGTTCTTATTGAAAAGGTAATCAAAAAACAAGACCTCAATAATCCGCAAAAAAAAATATCGAATTTTCAATTTAAAATTTACAATAAATTAATAGTTACGGCCAATCCCGATTCAATCAGTGGAAAAATTGACAGTATTTATTATGGAAAAAAGAGTGACATTAAAATTGATTCTTCTAATTATAAATTCAAAAAACTGGTTACCAAACAACATTTGTTTTTAACTGAAAAAGTTTCCTTATTTCAACAAGAAAATCAAAAAGTAAAAGAAACAGTTTTAGGCACTAAAATGTCAGGTTTCAAAAATTCACTATATGAAATAATTGGTTTTCATTTTCAATCTTTTTCGCTTTACGATGAAAAATACGAGTTTTTTGAAACAAAATATGTCAGTCCAATTTCAAAAACCGGATTAAAAGATTATGATTATAAATTTTTATCCACTGTAAAAATAGCTCAACGAAATTGCTATGTTCTTTATTTTAAAAATAAAAAGAAAATAAATCAAAAAGGACTTGAAGGCCTACTCTACTTTGATGCAGAAAATTTTGGTTTGGCAAAAGCAATTATAAGAATCAGAGGAATATTAAACATCACCTCCATTCATGAATTTGAATTTATAAAGCAGGAGAATCTATGGTTTCCAAAAAATAATGCCTTTACCGTCGTAAAAGGTCAAAATGACGATCCTTTAAAAATTTTAGGCGGAACTATTTTTTTTGAAGGTGATTATGAAGAAATGGGATTGAAAAAGAAAAACGAACCAACCGATTTTTCATATATTCATTCCGAATCCTATTTTTTTGATCGGGAATTTAATATACCGGTAGACATCAAACGTTCTTCTTTAGTTATTGAAATCAATAAAGATGCCGTAAATAAAACGACTGATTTTTGGAATTTATATCGCACGGACAGTTTAGATTTTAGAAGTAAAAATACCTATAAATCATTAGACAGTTTGGCTTATAGAAAAGGTGTTGATTCAAAATTATTTTTTGGCAGAAAAATAATCAATGGCTATGCTCCACTTGGTTTTTTTGATTTTGATTTACGGCACCTTATCAGTTATAATAATTATGAGGGTTTTCGTTTTGGTATTGGCGGAAAAACTAACGAGAAACTTTCTGTAAAATATAGATTGGAGGGGTATGCGGCTTATGGCTTAAAAGACGAAGCCATGAAATATAAAATTGGTGGAGCCAAACGTTTTGATGAGTTCTCAAACACTTGGATGGGTGTAAATTATACCGATGATGTACAAGAGATTGGTAGTACAAAATTTACGATTGATAAAAGAGTTTTCAAAATTTATGATGCTCGTCCCATCAACGTGAACACCTTCTACCATCATCAAACTTGGAATGGATTTATAGAAAGCAAATTATTGCCAAAATCAGAAAGCATTTGGCAATTTTCACAAGCTAAAATTACTCCGTTATTCAATTATCTATTTTATAATGACGGGAAAGAATATTCCGTTTTCAACATGACAACTGCCTCACTTTCATTACAATGGAATCCATTTAGTGATTTTATGCAAACCCCAACCGGAAAAATAGAAATTGAAAAAAGATTTCCTGTTTTTACCCTTCAAGTAACCCAAACTATTCCAAACTCATTAGGAAATGATTTCGATTATACAAAAATTGACTTCCGCTTTAAATACCAAAAGAAATTTTTAAACGGTCAAAAATCTACTTTTTTATTACAATCCGGTTTAGCACTTGGCGATGTGCCTATTACTCATCTTTATAGCTCTTCTCCAAATAATCTTGATAGAAGTACAATTTTAAAACGAATTACCGTTGCCGGTGAAGATAGTTTTGAAACCATGTTTTATAATGAATTTTTTTCTAGCCGATATTTGATGTTACATTTAAAACATGGTTTTAAAAGAATCGAAATTGTCCCAAAAGTGAAACCTTCTTTAGCTTTAGTAACCCGTATGGCATGGGGAAATATGGACAACCCTGAACAACACTTAGGCATTGAGTACAAAACTTTGAATGAGGGGTATTTTGAATCTGGCATTGAATTAAATCATATTTTATACGGATTTGGGTTAGGCGGATATTATCGCTATGGGCCAAATCAATTGAGTAAATTTGAAAACAACATAGCTATTAAAATAACTTTTACTTTTGATTTAGGACTTTAAACAAGGATAATAGCGCTTGGTTTTTTTCAAACATGAAATTTTTAAGGAAGATTAATTTTAGTTAAAAAACTTAACTTAGTATTGATTTCATTACCTTTGCATCCGATAAAACGATCCTATGTCAAAATGGTTTAGCATGGGTTTTTGGGAGTCAGTTGCCCGAATAATCCTTAGAAATAGAATAACAATACTTTCCATCATTTTTCTATTCACGGTGTTTTTAGCACTGCAATGGAAAAATATGCGATTCACTTACACTGAAGCAAATTTACTTCCTGATCATCATGAAATAAACCTTCAGTATAATGACTTTCTTGACAAATTTGGCGAAGAAGGTAATTTGATTGTTATTGGTATAAAAGATTCGACTTTTTTCACCCCAAAGAACTTTTCTGCTTGGACTCAATTAATGGAAACATTAAAAAAATCGAAAGAAGTAGAACTTATTATTTCTGTTGATGATTTAAAAAAATTAAACAAAAACGAAACGCTTGAAACGTTCGAATTTATTGATTTTATAAATAAATCAAAATCAAATTACCCGGATTACCTAATTGCCCGTAAAAAAGAACTTTTTGAAGAATTACCCTTTTATGAACATTTATTAATTAATAAAAAAACCGGCACTATTCGGTCAGCAATTTATTTAGATAAAAAAATTGTAAATACCAGTATCCGAAAAGATTTTATTGAAAAAGTGCTTATTCCGGAAGTTGAAAAGTTTGAAAAGACAACGAAAATCGATTTAAAAGTTTCGGGGATGCCCTATATCCGAACATTAAATTCTCAAAACATCGTAGATGAAATCGGTATATTTATTGGAGCCGCTTTGTTAGTCACTTCACTGATTTTTTTCTTTTTCTTTAGAAGTTATCGAGCAACAATTATTTCCATGTGTATTGTAATTGTTGCTGTAATGTGGTCCTTTGGAACCTTAGGGCTTTTAGGATTTGAGATTACTGTTTTAACGGCAATAATACCTCCTCTGATTATTGTCATAGGAATTCCAAATTGTATTTTCTTGATTAATAAATACCAGCAGGAAATTAAAAATCACGGTAATCAAGCAAAATCATTGCAAAGGGTAATTTCAAAAGTGGGCAATGCAACCTTGATGACAAATTTAACTACGGCTGCCGGATTTGCCACTTTTATTATCACCGATAGTGAGTTACTTACTGAATTTGGTATTATAGCTTCTATTAATATCGTTTTGCTGTTTATTTTATGTTTGTTGGTTATTCCAATTATATACAGTTTCATGCCTTTACCAAAGGACAAACACCTGCAGCATTTAAATAAAACGTATACTACTTCATTTGTAAATTGGATTGAAAAAACAGTCAAAAATAATCGAATTGCATTATATTCAATTTCTATTTCATTATTAGTTATAGGCATTATTGGCATATTTCAAATGCGAATTTCCGGAAGTTTAATTGAAGATATGCCTAAAAAAGCCGGATTCTTTAAAGATATTGTTTTCTTTGAAAAAGAGTTTGATGGCATCATGCCTTTAGAAATAATGATTGACACCAAACGCAAAAAAGGGGTCATGAAATTATCCACTTTAAAAAAGATGGATGAAATTCAAGAGGTTATAACTGATATTCCTGAACTTTCAAGTCCCATGTCGGTTGTAAACGTGGTAAAATATTCCAAGCAAGCCTATTACAATGGTAATCCGGAATATTATGAATTACCAACGGCACAAGAACAAGGTTTTATCATGTCTTATGCAAAAAATGCAACTAAAAATAAGAATGAAAATTTCATGAAAAGCTATATTGATTCCACCGGACAATATGCTCGAATCACCACATTCATGAAAGACATTGGCACTGATAAAATGGAGAAAATTGAGGAAAAATTATGGGACAAAATAAACAAGGTTTTTCCTCCTGACAGATATACAGTCACCTTAACAGGAAAAGCATTGGTTTTTCAAAAAGGAACAAATTATTTAGTCAATAATCTAGTAGTTTCGTTATTGTTTGCCATCTTTTTGATTTCCTTATTTATGGCTTACATGTTCCGTTCTTTTAAAATGATTATTATTTCTTTAATTCCAAATTTATTGCCGTTACTAATCACAGCTGGTTTAATGGGATATCTTGGTGTTCCCATTAAACCATCAACTATATTAGTATTTAGTATTGCATTCGGAATTTCAGTGGATGATACGATTCATTTTTTAGCTAAATACCGTCAAGAATTAAAAGCTAACAATTGGAAAATCAGAAAATCGGTATTCAATGCTTTGCGTGAAACCGGCGTAAGTATGTTTTATACTTCAATCGTATTATTTTTTGGTTTTTCTGTCTTTATGATTTCAAGTTTTGGTGGAACTGTAGCATTAGGTGGTTTGGTATCAGCAACATTACTTTTTGCCATGTTATCAAATTTACTTTTGTTGCCTGCCTTACTGCTTTCATTAGAAAAAACAATTGCCAACAAAGAAGAGTTTATAGAACCTACTATAGATATTTTAGTAGAAGAAGAAGAAACCGAATTAAAATCACAAAAAAAATAGTAACCCGCTAGTATATTTGAATTGAAAACTTATTTAAAATGAAGAAGCACACGAAAGTTATTGAATTATTAAATGCCACTCCTGTTCAAACCGAAGTAAACGTAAAAGGTTGGGTTCGAACATTTAGAAATAATCAATTTATTGCCTTAAATGATGGTTCAACCATCCATAACATCCAATGTGTTGTCGATTTTGAAAACACAAAAGAAGAGCTATTAAAAAGAATAACCACCGGTGCATCAATTTCATTGACCGGAACATTGACCGAAAGTAAAGGAGCAGGTCAAAAAATCGAAATTCAAGTTTCTAAAATAGAAATTTTAGGTGATTCCGATCCAGAGAAATTTCCAATGCAACCTAAAAAACATTCTTTAGAATTTTTGAGGGAAAATGCACATTTACGTATTAGAACGAATGCCTTTGGAGCTATCATGAGAGTACGCTCTACGCTTTCATTTGCTATACATCAATATTTCCAGGAACGAGGTTTTTTCTATGTAAACACGCCAATCATAACAGGTTCAGATGCAGAAGGTGCCGGAGAGATGTTTAAAGTTACCGCTCTTCCTTTTGATAAAACACCAAGAACTGAAGAGGGGAAAGTAAATTATAAGGAAGATTTTTTTGGAAAAGAAACCAATCTTACCGTTTCCGGACAATTAGAAGCTGAAACCTATGCGATGGCTTTAGGTCAAGTTTATACTTTCGGACCAACATTTAGAGCTGAAAATTCGAATACTTCTCGTCACTTGGCAGAATTTTGGATGATTGAACCAGAAGTAGCTTTCAATAATTTGGCTGATAATATGTATTTAGCGGAAGATTTCATCAAATATGTGATTAAATATACGCTGGATAAACACCAAGATGACTTGAAATTCTTAGAGCAACGCTTGATAGAAGAAGAAAAAAATAAACCACAAGCTGAACGAAGCGAAATGAACTTATTGGATAAATTAAATTTTGTCCTTGATAATAATTTTAAACGCGTGACATATACTGAAGCCATTGACATTTTAAGAAATTCAAAACCTAATAAAAATAAAAAATTTCAATACGCTATTGACGAATGGGGTGCTGATTTACAAAGTGAACATGAACGCTTTTTAGTTGAAAAACACTTTAAATGTCCTGTGATTTTATTTGATTATCCGGCTAAAATTAAAGCGTTTTATATGCGTTTAAATGACAATACGGAACCAGGAAAAGAAACCGTTCGAGCTATGGACATCTTATTCCCGGGCATTGGTGAAATTGTTGGTGGATCACAAAGAGAAGAACGTCACGATGTCTTGATTGAAAAAATGAAAGCATTAGGAATTGACGAAGAAGAATTAGGGTGGTATTTAGATACACGAAAATTTGGCACAGCCGTTCACTCCGGTTTTGGGCTAGGCTTTGAGCGTTTAGTTCTATTTGTTACCGGAATGACAAATATTAGAGACGTAATTCCGTTCCCTAGAACGCCACAAAATGCAGAGTTTTAAAATTTGTTTCAAGTTTCAGGTTTCAAGTTGTTAATCAGTTGAAAACTTGAAACCTGAAACCTGAAACCTGAAACTTGAAACCTGAAACTATTTAATAAATAAAAATGCTCAAACACAGCTTACAATTCAAACTATCTCAAAAATTATCTCCTCAACAAATTCAGTTGATGAAGTTGATTCAATTGCCTACCCAAGCTTTTGAACAGCGTCTGAAAGAGGAAATGAATGAAAATCCTGCCTTAGAGGGAGGAAAAGAGGAAGATGAATTTGCGGATGATTATGAAAAAGAAGAATTCGACGATTATGAAGAAGACGAATATGATCGTATTGATGCTGAAGATATCAATATTGATGAATATTTGAGTAATGATGAAACTCCGGAATATAAATTACAAGCCAATAATTATAGTGATGATGACGAAGAGCGTGAAACACCTTTTGCAGCTCCAGTAACTTTTCATCAAGATTTAATCAATCAATTAAATACCTTCGTCCTTTCTGATGAAGATCGTGATATTGCCGAATTCTTAGTTGGAAGCATTGATGACATGGGCTATATCAGAAGAACTGTTACTGACATTGTTGACGATTTAGCCTTTACGCAAGGTATTTACACCGACGAACAGAATGTTCAACGCATTTTACAAATCGTTCATGAATTAGAACCTTCCGGTGTTGGTGCTCGAGATTTACAAGAATGTTTATTATTGCAACTAAAACACAAAACGCCAACAGAATATGTTGATTTAGCGATTGATATTTTAGAAAATCAATTCGAACAGTTTACTAAAAAACATTACGATAAACTTTTACATAAATATGGTGTTTCACAAGAGCAGTTAAAAAAAGTGATTGAAGAAATTGAAAAACTGAATCCAAAACCGGGTGGAGCTTTTACCGGAAATAATAAAATGGTAGAGCACGTTGTTCCTGATTTTACCATTCGAATTGTTGAGGGAGAACTTGAACTGTTGCTTAATGGAAGGAATGCTCCGGAACTTCATGTTTCAAAAGATTATCAGGATATGTTACGCACTTATAAAGATTCACGTGACAAATCCAGTGCTCAAAAAGATGCCGTTCAATTTATCAAACAAAAATTAGATTCAGCCAAATGGTTTATTGATGCAATTAAACAACGTCAAGAAACCTTATTTGTGACAATGAATGCCATCATGCATTATCAACAAGAGTTTTTTTTAGAAGGTGATGAAACCAAACTTCGCCCTATGATTCTAAAAGACATTGCCGATATGATTGGATTAGACATCTCAACCGTTTCTCGCGTGGCAAACAGCAAATATGTGGAAACACCATACGGAACTAAATTAATCAAAGAATTCTTTTCAGAATCAATGAAAAATGACCAAGGAGAAGATGTTTCTACTCTAGAAATTAAAAAAATTCTACAAAATGTAATTGAAGAAGAAGACAAAAAGAAACCACTTCCGGATGATCAATTGGCTGATATTTTAAAGGAAAGAGGCTATCCCATAGCCAGACGTACTGTTGCAAAATACAGAGAGCAATTAGATATTCCCGTGGCGAGAATGCGTAAGAAAATGTAACTTGAAAAAAATACTTCCTATATTTTCTTATCTCTTCCATCCGCTTTTTATATCGGTTTATGCTTCTTTACTGTACTTTATTTTGTTCCGTGATTTTTATGTTTTGCAAGAAATGTATTTATTCATGATTCAAATTGTCATTATTACAGTTTTAATTCCTATTTCACTTTTCTATCTTTTACTTTCTTTAGGGAAAATTGATTCTATTATGATTGAAGAAGTAGCACAACGTAAAATTCCAATACTTTTAAACTGTATATTACTGTTTGTTCTTACCCAAAAAAGCATAACCCTTGACAGAATACCGGAATTATATTATTATTTTTTAGGTGGACTGTTAAGTTCGATATTAATTTTTATTTTACTAATAGCTCGCAAAAAAGCTAGTTTACACATGGTTGGAATTGTCGCATTAACTTTTTTTGTAATAGGACTAAGTCAATGTGTAGAAATACAGATGTTATACACAATTTCTACCTTAATACTACTGATTGGTTTTGTAGCTTCATCCCGCTTAGTGATGAAAGCCCATACATTTACAGAATTAATTTTGGGTTTTATTTGTGGCGCACTCCCTCAAATTATATTTTGGCCCTTATGGCTATAAAATATAAAATTGAAGTCCTAAATGTAAGACGCTAACATCTAAAGCATTTCCTCCAATATTAGCTACAGTTGAATCAAAAAGCGAATTTATGCCATAATAAGCATAAAAATTCCAAGTATTATATCCCGTTGCTAAGTAAACACCATATTGGAAAGCATTAACTTCCGAATTATTTTTAACTATTTCATTTCCTACATTAGAGATAAAACGAGATTCATCATACAGTAAATAACTTAATTTAACCCCTGTATATAATCGGAAAAATCTATGACTTTCCGGTGTAGAAGTACGCCATCTGAATTCTATTGGAAGGTCAACATTTAACATCATAAATTTGTTTCGTGTATAAGAAACATCCGACTCAATAATAGAATAATTATAATCTCCTTGATCCTCCGTAATTAATAAATTTTGACTATACGCTTGGTAGGAGATTCCCAAACCGGTTGCTAACGCAAAAGTTCGGGCTTGGTTAATGGGCATATCTCTTAAAAAACCTAAATTAATTCCAGGTGAGAATGTTTTTTGAGCCATATCACTAGGCTTGTTAAGAAAGGTATTATAGGTGATTCCAACATAGAATTGATCCTCTCTATATTTTAAATCCACATTTTTTTTTAAAGTAAGCGTATCTTGTGCTGCTAAAGAACAACTTAAAAAAATAAAAAAAACAAGTAATCGCATACGTTCAATTTTGAAAGTTAAAATTACAAAAAAAAGCCACGCTTAGCGTGGCTTTGATATGATTTAATAGATGTTATTCAATCACACTACCTTTTGTAGTGGTATAATTAATTTTTAAAGCATCCATTTTTCTTAATTCTTGTTTAATTTCACCCACAAGCCCCATCTTAGCATCTTTATCAACTTTTAAGGACGTAGTAAGTACTTTTTCTAATTCAGGATTTCTAGCTGCTCTTTCTGCTAAAATAAAATTCTTTATATCAGTAACATCTGAAAGGCGATCATTTAATTGTATTCTGGCACCTTCTCCATATTGTTTACGATACTTTTCATGAGGCTTACCTGCAAAAATAAACATTACACGATCTTTTTTCTCCAATTTTGTAATTTGATCTGCTTTGGGCAGACTATTTTGGATTAATAAATCCTCGTCTTTCATTACAGTGGACACCATGAAGAAAAACAACAACATGAATACGATATCAGGCAACGATGCTGTTGAAATAGCGGGAACATCTCCGGTTGCTTTCTTTTTAAATCTAGACATTTTTCTAAAATTTAATATTAATTTCTTTTTGGCTCAGCCTCAGAAAGTTTTTGTGGAAACAAAGCTTGAATATCTTTAATCAAAGGTTCAATTTTATTTCTTTTAGCTTCTTTGGTTTTAGGATCATCGAACATCGACTCAAGTTCTCTAAATGTAACATTATACCTTGCAAGACATTCTCTGTCTCTTAAAAAGTAGTAGGCTGCAACCAATTCATTCTGTACTGCAATATAGGCTTTATAGGATGTTTCAGCATCATTTTGAAGCGATATAATTGCTTTTTCAGGATTATCAGAAGAAGCTTCATCATGTGTGCCTCTACAATAAGTACAAGTACCATCACCCCCATTATCAAGAAATTTTATTGCCGCTTGTCTTAAATCTTTTAAATCCATTAACTTATCTTCAACCAATAACTGATCGTTTCTGTTAATTAACACAGTAAAAATATTTTTCTCTTTTACTAAATTATCTTCAGGTCTTTCAGTATCATCAATAGGAGGTAACTTACGGTTAATTCCTTGATCGGTTTGAATGGTCGTAGTCACCAAGAAGAAAATCAAAAGTAGGAATGCAATATCTGCCATTGATCCAGCATTTACTTCGGGTGGCGCACTTCTCTTTCTTCCCATAATTAATTATTTTTTGAATTTTTTAAAGTTGGAGAACACTAATGTTCCAACAGATGCTATGGCTAAAATATAAAAAGTATTTAATCCTGTACTAATTGCTTTTGAGTATCCTGAACCAATTACAATTCCATCTTTTAATTTCACTTCAGTACTATCTGCAAAGATAAATGCTATCAAAACTATACCAAGAAATAAACCTATTGTAATAAGGGTTTGTTTCAATTCATCTTTATGTTTAAATAAATTTCTGAATACGAAATATAACACTGCAATAATTGCAGCAAATAATACAACATAAGACAAAAAAATAAAAATTCCAGTAACACTGCTGTCTATCGTTTGAGTCTGACCTAATGTGATAAAAAACAATACCACGCTTATAAGACCAATAATTGCGACAACTATTTTTGTTAGTTTATAAATATTCATTTTTAATTTTATTTATAAATTATTTTTTTAGATAATCCGAAAGAATATCTATCAAACTGATAGAAGCATCTTCCATATCATTTACAATTGAGTCAATTTTTGCAGTAATATAATTATAAAATACTTGTAAAATCATTGCAACAATAAGTCCGAATACGGTTGTTAATAACGCAACTTTAATACCTCCTGCAACCAACGAAGCATCCATATTTCCTGCTGCCTCAATTTTATCAAATGCAATAATCATCCCGATTACAGTTCCCAAGAAACCTAACATCGGTGCCAAAGCAATAAACAATGAAATCCAAGAAACATTTTTCTCTAATAATCCCATTTGAACACCACCATAAGCAACAATTGATTTTTCAGCAGAATCAATTCCGTGAGATGAACGGTCAAGACCTTGATAAAAAATTGAAGCTACTGGTCCAGGAGTATTTCTACAAACTTCTTTTGCAGCATTTACTCCACCAGATTGAAGAGCCTCTTCAACTTCTTTAATTAATTTTTTTGAATTTGTAGTAGAAAGATTTAAATAAATAATTCTTTCAATTGCAATAGCTAAACCAAGAATTAAACATAAAAGTACCGCCCCCATATATTCAGGACCTCCTTCAATAAAACGTTGTTTTAATTCTTGTGTAAAACCTCTTTCTGCCGTTTCGTCGGTAGCCTCAGCAGCGACATCTTCCGTAGTTGCTTCAGCAGCAGGAGCTGCTGCAGCTTCAACAGCTGCCGGTTCAGTTGTTTGAGTAGAGTCTTGAGCTTGAACTGTTCCAAACGTCATTAGACCTGTGATTGCCAAAATAGAAAATAATTTCTTCATTGCTTTTGTTCTTAATTTTAATTAGTTAATCAGGTTAAAGGTATAAATTAATTTTTAAAAAAACACACATTGATAAAAAAATGAGCGGAGAGAAAGGGATTCGAACCCTTGATACCCTTTTGGAGTATACACACTTTCCAGGCGTGCTCCTTCGACCACTCGGACACCTCTCCTACATTATTACAACACATTTCAAGGGTGCCAAATAACAAAAAAAATCTCACTTGGAAAAATTAATTTTGTTATTTTTATGACAATTCTCCTCGCAAGGGAGTTTCAAAAATGGTTTTGAACACTTTAGCTGAAACATTTTGTCCTACTAAATACATTAATTTGGTTATTGCAGCTTCTGTTGTGATGTCTTTTCCTGAGATTACTCCTATTTTTTTTAGATAGGTACTCGTTTCATATTGACCCATATTGACACTTCCACCGGAACATTGTGTCACATTGATAACGTAAATTCCTTTTTTTATTGCTTTTTTCAGGGTAGAAATAAACCATTCTTCCGTTGGAGCATTTCCAGCACCGTATGTTTCTAAAATTATTCCTTTTAAATTTGGTATTTCAAATAAAGCCGATAATACCGTTTCATTTAGTCCGGGAAACATCTTTACAATCACAACATTTGAATCCATTTCTTTGTGAACAACTAATCTTTTAGTTGAAATTTTTGTTGAAATGGTTTCATTATTTATCTTTAAATGTACTCCGGATTCAGCTAAAGGCGGAAAATTAGGCGACCGAAAAGCATTAAAATGCTCAGCATTTATTTTTGTTGTTCGATTTCCTCGGTATAATTTATATTCGAAATACAAACAAACTTCTCTAAAAACGGATTTCCCTTTTTGTTTAAGGGATGCAATTTGTATAGCTGTTATTAAATTTTCTTTAGCATCCGTTCTTAAATCGCCAATAGGGAGTTGAGAACCGGTAAAAATGACCGGTTTTGATAAATTTTCCAACATAAAACTTAATGCTGAAGCGGAATAGGACATCGTATCAGAACCATGTAAAATCACAAAACCATCAAATTCTTCATATTTTTGTTCTATAACTTCTGCCATTTCAACCCAACGTTGCAAATTCATATTAGAAGAATCTATTGGTTTTTCAAAAGATAGTGTTTCAATAGTGCAATCCAATTGTTTCAATTCAGGGATTCGTTGCAATAACTTTTTGAAATTGAACGCCTTTAGAGCTCCAGTCTCAAAGTCTTTCATCATTCCGATGGTTCCACCGGTATACAACAATAGAATATTAGCCTTAGAGTGCATCGTGATAAATCAACTTATTACTGACCGGATTAGAATACATTGCTAAAAAGCTATCTACCATCACTTGATTTGTATTATCTATTTTTAGTTCTAAACGTCTTTCAAAAAGTGATTTCTCGTTTTCTGTATACAAATGACTGTTTTTATCCGTTTCATGCAAAATGTCATAAGCAATAAAATTAGTAGGCCACAAGCGATACGTGCTCAAAATAGAATCATCAATTACTTGTGCTAAACATTGAATTTGACGATTAGAATTATCTTGTTTACGTTTAATTTCATCAATTTCCTTGTCTAAAATATCGCCCACATGAATATGTATTCTTTTTTTCTGCCCCATAATTCCGCTTAACAATGTAATAAAATCTTCATTTTTTTCTTTGATATAGATTTCGTTATTGGCTTCGGCCATGAGTTGCGGCATTTTTAGTGCATCCGTCGGATCATATTCGTAGGAGATGGACACCGGAACAATTTTTATTTTTTTAAAATAATCCATCACATTCTCCTCGTCAGAACCCATCGCGAGCATTTTTAAAACACCTTGATGAGTGGCATCGTTGCCATCTTTAGTTCTGCCTTCTCTTTGAGCAATCCAAACAGAACGGTTTTCTCGTAAAAGCAAATGACCTATGTATTCCGACATCAATTTAGAACTTTGCAATAATTCTCTAGGAGGCAAACCACGTAAAACCAAAAAATTACGATTAAGCTTGGATAATTTTAAAAGAAAATCTTTCTTAACCAAATTATCTCCAATTGCCGAAGCAGTCATCACTAATCCGTGGTCAAAAAGAGACACATTCAATAAAGAGGTATCTAAAATGATATCGCGGTGATTCGAGATAAAAAGATAGGAAGTATTTTTCTCCAATTTTTCAAAACCAGATGTTGTTAAGCCTTCCGAACTGCGTTGCAAAACCTTTTGAACAGATTGATAAATAAAATTTACTTGAAAATCGCGAATGGAATGGGTCTTAGTTAATTGTTCCTTCCAAACCGCCTCTTCTAAATCAGGGAATGTAAAATTCATCAAAGCTTTCATCATCGGATGGTGAAGCAGTGAGCGGATTCCTTCATTTACTTCACTATCATAAAATGGACGAATCGAATCGAATTTTGGCATTTAATTGGTGTTTTATTATACAAATGAACAAAAAAATTGTCACTTTTTACGATTAAATTAATTATATCCCAAAGACTGTTTTGGAATTTTCAGTCGTAATTTGAGCAATTTCTACCACAGAAAGCCCGTAAAGTTCACTTAATTTTATGGCTACTAAAGGAACATAACTGCTTTCATTACGCATTCCGCGAAAAGGTGCCGGAGCTAAATAGGGTGAATCAGTTTCTAAAACTAAATGTTGAATTTCAATTTGATTTATGAATTGGTCAATTTTTCCGTTTTTAAAAGTAACAACACCGCCAATTCCTAATTTCATTCGATAAGAAATTGCTTTTTTGGCTTGTTCTAAATTTCCGGAAAAACAATGAAATATGCCAAACAACTCTTCACTTTTTTCATCCTCTAAAACTTCAAATATTTCATCAAATGAATCACGGCAATGAATCACGATGGGAAGCTTATATTTCTTTGCTAATTGAATTTGATACTTAAAGGCTATTTTTTGAATTTCCAGTGTCGATTTATCCCAATACAAATCGATGCCAATTTCGCCAATCGCTACAAATTTTCGTTGAACCAATTGATTTTCAATATGTGATAATTCTTCAGCATAATTTTTTTTGACATAACAAGGATGCAATCCGGTCATCAAAAAAATATTTTGTGGATATTTTTCTTCTAAATCATACATCGATGTTGTACAAGTTGAATCAACCGCAGGGACAAAAAAACGTGTTACTCCGTTTGAGATAGCTCTTTGAATCATTTCATCACGGTCTGAATCAAATTCATCAGAATATAAATGAGTATGTGTATCTGTTAAAATCATTGTACAAAAATAAGTAAAAAAGGCAGATAATACCGGTAGCTTTTGTTTCAATATGAATTTTAATTTACATTTGGAAATCAAAAAGAGTAAATGAAAAACCTACACGCTGTTATCAAAAAGAAAGGCTATAAGAAAATTGCTTTTAAAGTTTCTAAAACACAACATTTATTGGTAAAAGCTACCATAAATGGCGTTAAAGGAAATTTTATTTTAGACACCGGTGCGTCAAACTGTTGCATTGATTATGAGTTTGTTGATTTCTTCAAAGTGAGTGCAAAAGATTCAAAAACCAAAGCTGCCGGTGCCGGAGCTACCGGAATGGATACCCAAATTGGAAAAGGCATAGAACTGCAAATGGGAAGATGGAAAACAAACAAAGTGCAGTTGGTTATATTTGATTTAACCCATGTCAATTTAGCGTTAACTCAATATAAAGCCAAGCCCGTTCACGGTATTATTGGTGCCGATGTCTTGTTAGAAGGAAAAGCAATTATCGATTACTTTAATCATTATTTATATTTGATGAAATAATTTCATATATTTGAGATTCAATGCCAAAATTTTTTTAATGAAAAAAATATACCTCATTTTACTTTTATTACCTTTTAATATTAAAGCTCAAAATAATACTTGTGATGTATCAGAACAATGTATTTACACTGTAGCTTTAGAAAGTGCAAATGGAAGCGGATGGAATGGAAACACGATGACATTTTATCAAAATAATATGATCATAAAAACGATTGGTCAAAATTTTACTACTGGTAGTTCAGCTTCAGACATGGTGTTTTTTTGTAACGATACTCCCTTTCAAATGATTTGGAATGAAGGAGGCAATGCCCCTGAAAACATTAAGGTTAGCCTGATAAGTTCTTTTAACCAAACCATTTATCAAAAAAATTACGGTGAAGGAAATCCTAATTCAATGCTTTTTTCCGGAATATCAAATTGCTCTACAGATTGTTGCTTTTTTTGGCCAACGAATCTAAATTTTATCTCCAGTACAGAAACATCCGCTCAAATAAGTTGGGTAACGACTTACAACCCTCCCCAATACGATGTTTTTGTGACCACAGACCTATCAGCAACATCGCAATCAAATTCTCCTTTTGTAACAGTAAGTTCTAATCCGGCAGAAATTAGTGGTCTTTTACCTTGTACAGAATATAAATTTTTTGTTCGTTATCGATGTTCAGAACTCGAACAAAGTTTTTGGTCCACAGAAAGCATGCTGTTTTCAACCCAATGTGCCTTAGAAATTAACGATAATTCTTTACAAAATTTACTGTTATTTCCAAATCCGACTCATGATTATATTTCAATTTCAAATGATTCTACTATTCTTAAAATTGAAGTTTGGACGATTTTAGGCCAAAAAATGCTCGAAAAACAAGTTAATTTTACAAACATGACGATTGATCTTTCCTCTTTTGAAAGCGGATTATATTGGCTAAAAATATATGATGAAACCAGAATGAAATCGGTAAAAATTATTAAAAAATAGTTTCTCTGTGCTTTATTTTTTAAAAAAACGTGGCATCTTTTTATATCTAAAAAATGTTTTTTGACATTATTTTTGAAAAATTCGATAAAGTAACTACTTTTAAAACCTAAAATGTTTAAGAATATGAAACAAAGATTTACCCTTACAGCATTTGTGTTATTACTTTCAACCATTTCTTTTGGGCAAATTCAGCCTTTTGGACATTTGACTATTTTTTCAGAAGATGGTGATAAATTTTACCTGATTTTAAATGGAGAACGCATTAACGATGTTGCTCAAACCAACCTTCGTGTAGAAGAATTAGTACAACCTTATTACAATGCCAAAATTATTTTTGAGGACAATACCAGAAATGAAATTTCTAAAAACTATTTACAAGTTACAGATGTAGATGGTTTATTTATGGATGTAACTTACAAAATCAAACGAGACAAGAATAACAACAAAAAAATGAAGTTAAATTTCTTCTCGATGATACCGGTTGTTCAAGGTTTTGTTCCTCCTTCCAATGTATATGTAACGCGTTGGGGCCAACCTGCACCAACGCAACAAGTAATTATTCAACAATCAACTCCGGTTGGTGTGGTACAACAAACAACCACTACTACCTCAACAATAGGCGGTGTAAATGCAGGAGTAAGCGTTGGAGGTGTTGGTGTCAACATTTCTATTAACGATCCGGTTTTTAGCGGAAGTACTACCGTGACTGAAACAACAACAGTAACAACAGGAGGTACAATTGTAGGTCATCAAGAACCTGCACCTGTTGGTTGTTATGGAGCGAGACCAATGAATAATGGAAATTTTAGTAGCGCTTTGCAAACTATTAAAAATCAAGGATTTGACGAATCAAGACTTAAAACAGCAAAACAAATTGCCCAAAACAATTGTTTAAACACAAATCAAATCGTTGAAATTTGTAAGATTTTTGGGTTTGAAGAAACCAAATTAGACTTTGCTAAGTTTGCTTATGATGCCTGCGTTGAACCACAAAATTATTTCAACGTTAATAATGTATTTTCGTTTAGTTCGAGTGCAGATGAATTGAATGATTTTATTTCTAGGAGATAAAATCAATACTCCCTAAATAAAAAATTCCCGATTAGAAAATTCTAATCGGGAATTTTTTTTTATAGAAATTTGAAACTATAGTTCCAATGCTTTTTTAGGATTGTTGTCCATCAATAATTCGGTTGGGTTTTCTAAACCTTCTTTCACCGCAACTAAGAATCCAACCGACTCACGTCCGTCAATGATTCTATGGTCGTATGACAATGCAACGTACATTACGGGAGCAATCACAATTTGTCCGTTTTTCACAATCGCACGATCTACTACATTGTGCATTCCAAGAATTCCCGATTGCGGTGGATTGATAATTGGAGTTGACAACATACTGCCAAATACGCCACCGTTTGAGATGGTAAATGTTCCGCCGGTCATTTCATCAACTGTGATTTGCCCATCTCTGGCACGAATTGCAAGACGTTTAATTTCAGCTTCAACACCTCTAAAAGAAAGTGTTTCTGCATTTCGCATGACCGGAACCATCAATCCTTTTGGACCGGAAACTGCAACTGAAATATCACAAAAATCGTACGCAATTTTTTCCTGACCGTCAATCATGGAATTAACATCCGGATATAATTTTAGAGCACGCGTTACGGCTTTTGTAAAAAACGACATAAAACCTAAACCTAAACCGTGTTTGTCTTTAAATGCATCTTTATATTCTGCACGCAATGCATAAATTGCAGTCATATCAACTTCGTTGAACGTCGTTAACATTGCTGTTTCATTTTTTGCCGAAACTAATCTTTCCGCCACTTTACGACGAAGCATTGATAACTTGGTTCGTTCTGAACCTCTGTTTCCTCCGGTTGGCGTTCCCATTGACGGAACGGCATTTACTGCATCATCTTTCGTAATTCGTCCACCTTTGCCTGTTCCAACGATATCGGATGGCTGAATGTTTTTTTCGTCTAATATTTTACGGGCAGCTGGCGAAGGATGCCCCCCAGTCCCCGAAGGGGGAGTTTGAGCTACTGGTGCAGCTATTGGATCTTCTGCTTTCTTTTCTTCAACTTTTGGTGCGTCTGCCTTCGGGCTTTCTTCTCCCCCTGTGGGTGTCGGGGGGCTTGCAGCTGTATCGATTAAACAAACTACCGCTCCTACTGCAACCGCATCACCTTCCGAAGCTTTTAAAGTGATAATTCCACTGGCTTCTGCAGGTAATTCTAAAGTTGCTTTATCTGAGTCTACCTCAGCAATCGCTTGATCTTTTTCTACATAATCACCATCTTTTACTAACCAAGTAGCAATTTCAACTTCTTTAATTGATTCGCCCGGTGATGGGACTTTCATTTCTAAAATCAT
>NZ_JBIKJL010000044.1:0-19524 GCF_044361015.1 Flavobacterium sp. | reverse complement strand
TATCTGAGTCTACCTCAGCAATCGCTTGATCTTTTTCTACATAATCACCATCTTTTACTAACCAAGTAGCAATTTCAACTTCTTTAATTGATTCGCCCGGTGATGGGACTTTCATTTCTAAAATCATCTGTATGTAACTTTACTTTTGTTATTTTATTCTAATAAATTTTCTATTGAAATATCTTCATCAATTTCTTCCCAATGAACTCCTTCTCCTTTTCCAATAAAACGCCATTTTTCAAGTTGTTCTTTGGTAGCTTTTCTGAGTCTTGGAAACCACTCTAAAGGCACTGAAAGTTCTCTCCCATCTTCTAAAAACACAATCATTTTAGAATCGGAAAAAACAATATTTACCGCATTTTTTGATTTACTAACTATTGAAAAACTCATCCCATTTTTGAATTAAAATATCATTATTTTCTTCTACTAAATTACGAATTTGTTTTAATTCACTCGCATTAAATCCCGAAGACTTGATTAATTCAATATTTTCCAGATTAAATTTTGCTGTTTTTTCAGCTTTTTCAATATGGATATGTTTTGGCAAATGTTCGTTACTGTAGAAGAAAAAACGAAAACCTTCTACATAAAAAACAGTTGGCATTTATCTAAATAAATTTTTATCAAATACCATTCTGATGGCATCTGCATGACGTCTTCTGTCGCGTGTATGACTTCCGGCAGCTGGAGCGGCATAGGCTTTTAGCGATGCTAATCTCCATTTTACCAAGTCAAAATTCATCAACATAAAACTATAAGCACCCATGTTTTTAGGCTCTTCTTGTGCCCAAACATAATCGTCTGCATTTGGATAACCGGCAATAATCGTTTTTAATTGTTCAACCGGCAAAGGAAACAATTGCTCGATTCGTACCAAAGCTACGTCATTTCTTCCTAAGTTTTCTCTTTCGGCAAGAATGTCGTAGTAAAATTTACCGGTACAGAACACCAATGTTTTTACTTTTTTCTTATCTACAGAGTTATCATCAATAGTTTCTTGGAAACTTCCGTTGTACAACTCTTCTTTGGTTGAAATGCATAAAGGATGACGTAATAAACTCTTAGGTGAAAATACCACCAATGGTTTTCTGAACTTCGTTTTCATTTGTCTACGTAACAAATGAAAGAAGTTCGCTGGCGTTGTACAATCAGCTACATACATATTGTGACGGGCACATAATTGTAAATAACGCTCCATTCTGGCAGATGAATGTTCGGCACCTTGACCTTCATAACCATGCGGTAACAATAAAACAATACCGTTTTGGTTGTTCCATTTGTCTTCCCCGCAAGAAATGTATTGGTCAATCATAATTTGTGCCCCATTGGAGAAATCTCCAAATTGTGCTTCCCAAATCGTCAAAGCATTCGGATTGGCTAAGGCATAACCGTAATCAAATCCTAAAACACCATATTCGGAAAGGAACGAGTTAAACACATTGAACTTCCCTTTTTTATCTTTTAATCCGTTTAATAAGATTACTTCTTCCTCACTGTCTTCCACTTTCACCACTGCATGACGGTGTGAAAAAGTGCCTCGTTCAACATCTTGTCCGGAAATACGAACATCATATCCTTCCATCAATAAAGTACCGTAAGCCAATGACTCAGCAGTTCCCCAATCTATAGTATCGTTGTCATACATCGTTTTTCTATCTGTAACAATCTTACTAATTTTACTGATGAATTTTTTATCAGAAGGCAACGTTGAAATAGATTCAGCAATCACATCTAATTTCTTTTTGTCGAAAGTAGTTGTTACTTTTTTCAACATTTCATCATCACTAACTTGAACAAATCCTTTCCATTCATTCAGCATAAATGGAGTGATGATAGTCAACGCTTTTTTTCTGGAAGCTTCTAAATTTTGATCTAATTTAGCTTTGTAATCGCTTTCAATTTTATTGATGTAGGCTTGGTCAACAATCCCATCAATAATTAACTTTTCTGCATAAATATCTCGCGGATTTTTATGTCGAGCGATTATTTTATATAAAACCGGTTGGGTAAAGCGAGGTTCATCTCCTTCATTGTGACCGTATTTTCTGTAACCTAATAAATCAATAAACACATCTCTACCAAAAGTCATTCGGAAATCTAATGCAAATAACATTGCATGAACTACTGCTTCGGTATCATCAGCATTTACGTGTAATACAGGTGAAAGCGTCACTTTTGCAACATCGGTACAATAAACTGACGAACGAGCATCTAAATAATTGGTGGTAAAACCTACTTGGTTATTGATAACAATATGAATGGTTCCGCCTGTCTTGTAGCCATCAAGTTGCGACATCTGAACGATTTCATAGACTATTCCCTGACCGGCAACTGCTGCATCGCCATGTACTGCAATAGGCAATACTTTTGAGAAATCATTAGGGAAATATTTATCTTGTTTCGCACGGGCTATTCCTTCAATTACAGCTCCAACTGTCTCCAAATGTGATGGATTAGGTGCTAAATTAATGTTGATATTTTTTCCTGATTTTGTTTTTCTGTCAGCCGTTAAACCTAAATGGTATTTAACGTCTCCGTCAAAATATTCTTTGTCGTAATCTTTCCCGTCAAATTCTGAGAAAATGTCTTGGGTTTCTTTCCCAAAAATATTGGCCAATATATTCAAACGCCCGCGGTGTGCCATTCCCATCACAAATTGTTCTACGCCTCGTTCCGCAGCAGTTTCAATTAATGCGTCTAAAGCAGGAATGATACTTTCACCACCTTCTAATGAAAATCGTTTTTGACCTACATATTTGGTGTGCAAAAAGTTCTCGAAAGAAACCGCTTCATTTAATTTGCCTAAAATGTGTTTCTTTTCATCTGTAGAAAAATTTGGCAAATTATCATTAATGTTCAAACGATTTTGAATCCACTCAATTACTTCCGGTTTACGGATATACATGTACTCAACACCAATGGACTGACAATAAACATTATCCAAATGCTTAACAATATCCTTTAAAGTAGAGGGTTGATGACCTAGTATTTTTGCTGCATCAAAAATAGTATCCAAATCATAAGCAGATAAACTGAAATTTTCTAACGCTAGGGTAGGAGCATAAGTTCTTCTGTCACGCACCGGATTGGTTTTGGTAAATAGGTGGCCACGTGTTCTATAAGCGTCTATTAATTTTAGAACATTGAATTCTTTTTGCAACTTATCGGATACCAAATTGTACTCTTGATTACCAGCTGAAAAATCGGCTAATTGAGCAACAGCAAGTTCCTCATTTGATGTTTCCATGCCAAAATCAAAACCTTGAAAAAAGGCTCTCCAACTTGGTTCAACAGTATCCGGATTAACGGTATATTGTTCGTATAAATCGGCAAAAAATTGAGTGTGTGCAGCGTTTAAAAAGGAAAACCTATCCATAATTAGTAGTAATATACCTTATTTGTTAAAAATAGTTTTGCAAAAGTACAATAATTGAAATAATCTTTTTATTATTTTTACATACTTTTATATTTTTAACTTCTAATAACCTATAGTTATGAATTACTTTCAAAAAATGAATAAAATATGTTTTCTTATGTTTATGCTTTTGTGTTTCGCAAATGTGAGAGCACAAGCAGATGCAACCGCCAAGAATGAATTTTGGTCACATGTCCGATTTGGTGGTGCCGTGGGATTAAATTTTGGCAATAACTATACTGAAATCACTTTAGCTCCAAGTGCTATTTACGATTTCAACCGCTATTTTAGTTTAGGTGTTGGCTTACGAGGCAGCTATGCTCAAGAGAAGGACTATTATGAATCTTGGATTTATGGCGGTTCGCTAATTGCATTAGCAACACCAATTGATTTTCTTCAACTGTCTGCTGAATTAGAACAATTACGTTATAATGTGACGAATGAATATCCATTTACCTACGATGATGATTTTTGGAATACCGGATTGTATTTAGGAGCTGGTTATTATTCAAGAAATGTAACGGTGGGTATTCGTTACAATGTGCTTCATGACAGCGACAAAATTTATTCGGAACCTTGGTTGCCGTTTGTTAGATTTTATTTCTAAACCAAACTTTCTGCCATTCTCTTTTTAAAATTAAAAAGGCCACTTGTTCGGCGAGTTCTGAAATATCTGAGCCAACTAATTTTTTAACTTCACTTTCTGAAACATCAATGATATAAAGGAGATTCAAATACTCTGCAAATTTATATTGAATAAGGCGGTATACTTTTTCATGCAACTGAATTTTAAGTTCATTTGGAGCCGTACTTAAAGGTATATCAATCGGTTCATTGGCAAAATTAAAATCCTTATTGAGTTGCTCAATTAATTTAATGTAGAGGTTTTCTTTTTCAGCTTCGGTTAAAAGGTGATCGGTTGATTTGGGAATTGGATACATTAAGATTGCTTATTATTGATTGACGATTGTTGATTTTACTTGCCGTTTACCCAATACTATTTTTACACATTACGCTTCATTAACTTTTCACCAAAGGCTCTTAATACCATTTTTTTATCGACAGCAATTTGCATCCGCTCTAACGTTTCAAATGCTTTAGATGTATAATCTTCTATCGCTTTTTGAGTAGCTGCAGATGCTCCGGTATGTATAAAAAATTCCTTAACCGATGCAATTTTATCAGAATTGTCTTGTGGCTGAATAGTATATAAATGCAGTAATTGTTCTCGCTCCTCTATTTTTGAAAATTCTATCGCTTTTAGATACAAATAGGTTTTTTTATTTTCAATAATATCTCCGCCCACTTGCTTTCCAAAAGTTTCAGGGTCACCAAAACAATCTAAGTAATCATCTTGTAATTGAAATGCAATGCCCAAATTCAACCCGAAATCATAAATCAATTCAGCATTTTCTTTCGAAGTTTGAGCAATAATGGCTCCCATTTTCATCGCAGCTCCCACCAAAACTGCAGTTTTGTATTCGATCATTTTTAAATAATCGGCAATTGTAACATCTTCTCTGGTTTCAAAATCCACATCATATTGCTGACCTTCGCAGACTTCCAGTGCTGTTTTACTAAATAATTTGGCTAATTCTTTAAAAATAGCCGGTTCATAATTCTCAAAATACTGATACGCTAAAATCAACATGGCATCACCGGATAAAATGCCTGTATTCAAATTCCACTTTTCATGTACTGTTACTTTGCCTCTTCGCAAGGGAGCATCATCCATAATATCGTCATGAACCAATGAGAAATTATGAAAGACTTCTACTGCTGTTGCTGCAGGTAACGCTTTTTCAAAACTCACATCAAATACTTCTGCCGCCATTAATGTCAAGACTGGTCGCATTCGCTTACCTCCCAAACCTAAAATGTAATCTATCGGCTCGTACAAATTTTTAGGATCGCGTAAAAAATGTTGTTGCTGAAGATATTTTAAAAAAAAGTCTTGATAAGCTTGAATAGTCTGCATGATCATCGTGTGTAATTGAATTTTAAAAGACAAAGAAAACCAAAAAAAAGCGAATGTCGAAATCGCAAGAACTATTAGGCGGCAAACATATGTTAAATTTGTGTAAATACTTAGGAAACTATTTTGGTGTTAAAAGTTTCCTACATACATTTGCTCACTTTTTAAAAACTATTTAACCTCTTTAAGATGGTTGACTAACAAGTTAAATACAATAATTATGAAAACAAAGTGGATAATAGATTCCAATCAATCTGATATTTTGATGAAAATGAAACATTCTATTGTTGCTTATTTGGCTGGAACTCCTAATAAATTCAACGGATATGTGGCTATGAAAGACAATGAAATTGAAGAAGCCTCGGTAGAGTTTTCATTAGATGTTACCAATAATGCAACCCACCAAGAATCAAATAAACCTTCGTTGCGTTTGAATGATTTCTTGGATGTTAATGAATCGCCCATTATTAGTTTTAAATCGACTTCATTTGAAAAAGTGACTAAAAATATACACTTTTTAAAAGGAAATTTAACCATTCGCAACATTACCAGAGTGGTTGAATTGGATGCGGAATTTATAGGCTTTAAAGCATACAATGGTAAACAAAAAGCAGCTTTTGAAATTTCAGGAGACATTAATCGGAAAGATTTTGGATTAGCATTTAATGCCTTCAACAACAGCGGCTACTTATCAAGAGGAAAAAGTATTAAACTAATTGCTACTTTGGAATTTTCCGCATAAATATGAAGGAGAAAATAATTGCAAAAGCAACCGACTTGTTTCTTAGACTAGGTTTTAAGAGCATTACGATGGACGACATTGCCGGTGAAATGTGTATTTCTAAAAAAACTATCTATAAGTATTTCTGTAATAAAGAGGTGCTTATTGATGAAACAGTAAATAATGTCCACAAGCAAGTGCACGAAACGATTCAAAAAATAGCTTCTCAAGGTCTAAACGCTATTGAAGAAAATTTTACTGTTAGAAGAATGTTTAAAGATATGTTTAATTCTACCGATACTTCTCCCATTTATCAACTTAAAAAGCATTACCCTGAAATTTATGAAAATGTAATGAGCAAGCAGTTGGAAGAATGTAATTGGTTTTTTCATCAAAATATTGAAAAAGGAATAGCTCAAGATTTATACAGAAGCGATGTAAATGTAGAAACCTACGCAAAATTCTATTACATCTTAATCTTTAGCATTAATGAAAATACTGTTTTAGAAAAAGAATCACAGGAACTCGAATTTCAAGCATTAGAATATCATACGCGTGCATTAGCAACTCCCGAAGGCATTACAGAATTAGAAAAACAATTACAATTATACAAATCATCCTAATCATCAATCACTTATATGAATAAATTTACACTCTTTCTCCTGTTGTTTTGTGTGGGAATACAAGCTCAGGAAACCTCCAAGAAAAGTTATTCTTTTTCGCTGCAACAAGCTATTGAACATGCTATTCAATACAATTACACTTCAATTAATTCAGGACGTGACATTGAAGCTGCTAAAAAGAAAAAATTGGAAGCAACTGCTTTAGGATTGCCTCAAATTAATGCAACAGTCGATTTTCAAAACAATTTTGTCATTCAAAAATCGGTTGTTCCTGCCGAATTTTTTGGAGGAAATCCTGGGGAATTTGTTGAAGTTGCTTTTGGAACGAAACAAAACATGAACGCTCGAGCTTCGTTAAATCAGTTAATTTTTGACGGTTCCTATATCGTTGCATTGCAAGCATCAAAAACGTATTTAGATTTTTATGAAAAATCAAAAACAAAAACTGATTTGGAAATCAAAGAAATGATTATCAATTCGTACGGTAATGTTTTGCTTTCAGAAGAATCAATCGACATTCTGAAAAGCAATATAAAATCAGTTGAAAAAACACTATTTGAAACCGAACAAACGTTCAAGAATGGTTTAACTGAAGAGGAAAATGTAGAGCAATTAAACATTCGATTGACTACCTTAAAAAGTAATTTAAATTACAGTATACGTTTGAGAGATATTGCTGAAAATATGCTGAAAATAAATTTGGGCATTGAAATAGACGATGAATTAGTATTGACTGATGACCTAAAATCACTAACTGCTTTAAATCTTGATTTGGCCCTTACCAATCCCGAATTTAATGTGGAACAGAATATTGATTATACTTTAATGACCAATTTTGTTGATCAACGAAACTTGGAATTAAAATTAGAAAAAAGTAGATATTTACCCTCACTAGGAGCCTCCTTAAATTATGGCTACAATGCATTTGGCGAAGATTTCAGCACTTTTACCAATGCTGATAATTGGTTGGATTATTCCAACCTAGGATTGAATTTAAACATTCCTATTTTCAGTGGATTTGGCAGAAATGCTCGCACACAACAAGCGAAGATTGCTTTAGAACAAGCAAAAACGGAGCTAACAGAAACAGAGCAACGTTTGAAACTAGAATACTTAACAGCTAAAAGCAAATTTGATTTTGATGTAGAACAATATTTCAGTTCCAAACAAAACTTAACGTTGGCAGAACGTATCGAAAAGAAACAAAATATAAAATTCACCGAGGGACTTTCTTCGAGTTTTGAATTTACAGAGGCTCAGAGACAATTATACACCGCTCAACAAGATTATTTGCAAGCAATGGTAAATGTCATCAACAGCAGAGCAAAAATTGAAAAAATTACAACCAAAAACTAATAGTATATCCAAATGAAAAAAGTATTTTCCATAACAATCCTTACGCTTTTATTAGTAGCCTGTTCAGGTGAAAATAAAACCGGAAATCTTGACGAAGTAATCCAATCGAAAGATTTAGAAAAAATTAAATCCTCTCGTGAAAGCGTTCACAAAGAATATGAAAAATTAGTGGCTGATTTGGCCAAACTTGACAAAGCAATTGCTGCATTAGGCCCAAACAAGAAAAATCCTTTGGTACAAACGATTACTTTGAAGGACACTCTTTTTACACATTATATCGAAATTCAAGGGAACGTTGACACCAAAGAGAATATTATGATTAGCCCTGAATACTCAGGTATTTTAACCCAAGTAAATGTAAAAGCGGGTCAACGTGTTTCGAAAGGTCAAGTTTTAGCTCGCATAGACGATGGTGGAATGAGTTCGCAACTGGCTCAAGCAGAAACGCAATTAGCTTTAGCTAAAACCACTTTTGAAAAACAAAAAAACCTTTGGGATCAAAAGATTGGCTCAGAAATTCAATATTTACAAGCCAAAACTTCAATGGAAAGCCAGCAGAAAATGGTGGCTCAAATTAAATCACAGTTGAATAAAACTGTAGTTACCGCTCCTTTTAGTGGCACGATCGATGATGTATTAATTGAAAAAGGAAAAGTAGTAGCTCCGGGAATGGAGTTATTTAGAATTGTCAACTTAACTAATATGTATGTTACGGCAAATGTTCCTGAAAACTACATCGGACAATTAAAAGTAGGTGCTATTGTAGATGTATATCTAAATTCTTTAGGTAAAAATTACAAAGGAAAAGTACGTCAAATTGGTAACTATATCAATCCGAACAATCGAACATTTGGTATTGAAATCGCTTTACCCAATCCGGATAATTTATTACGCCCCAATCAAGTGGCCGTTTTAAAAATTGAAGACTATAAAAATCCTAAGGCATTATTGCTTCCAGAGAATATCATTCAGGAAATAGCTGATGGAAGCAAAGTAATTTATGTAATTGAGAAAGCAGACAGCAAAAACAATGCAAAAGCAACTCGAAAAACAATCGAAATTGGCTATACTTCAGGTGCATTTGTTGAAGTAAAATCAGGTCTTCAAGTAGGTGAAATTGTCATTACTGAAGGTGGGAAAGCCTTGAAAGATGGTCAAACGGTTGAAGTAATCAAACTTTAAACTCATAAACAAAAAGAAACATGAGTCTTAACATACACAAGAATTTCGCCATATCCACATGGGCCATCAACAACAAAATGACGGTTTATGTGATTACTGCCATACTATTAGTGGGCGGATTGATTTCCTACTATTCAATGCCTCGTGAGAGTTTTCCGGAAATTATTGAAACCAAAATATATGTCAGCTCCATCAATCCCGGAAACTCCGCCGAGGATGTTGAAAAACTGATTACCAAACCTTTGGAAGAGGAATTTAACAATATATCCGGAGTTACAAAAATTACTTCTAATACCTTAGAGGATTATTCCATGATTTTGGTGGAATTTGACGAAGATATCTCAGTTGAAGATGCCAAGCAAAAAGTTAAAGATAAAGTTGACCAAGTAAAATCAGATACAGAATGGCCAACAATTGATGGTGGTGGTAAGGTAGAGCCCAACGTATTCGACTTAAATATTGCCGAAGAAGTGCCCATTTTAAATATCAATTTGACGGGCGATTTTACTTCTGAAAAGTTAAAAGAATATGCAGAATATTTAGAGGAAAAGATTGAAAGACTTCCACAAATTAAGGAAGCGGCCATCAGAGGTGCAGAGGATAAAGAAGTTGAAATTGCCGTTGACATGTATAAAATGGCTGCAGCAAAAGTGAGTTTTGACGACATCATAAATGCTGTTCGATTCGAAAATAAAACGGTTTCCGGCGGAAGTGTTTCTACTAATGGAATCAAAAAGAACATACGTGTTATAGGCGAAATTGATAAACCTGCTGATTTAGAAGACATCATTGTAAAAAAACAAGACGGGAACGTTTACTTAAGAGACATTGCTACTATTGCATTCAAGGAAAAAGAACGCACCACTTTTGCTCGTTCTTATGGGGAACAAGTAGTAATGCTTGATATCAAAAAGCGTAGCGGCAAAAACATGGTAGAAGCTGTGGAAGGCTTAAAAGCTATCGTTGAGAAAGGCAAAGAAAACTACTTTCCCGAAGGACTCACAATAACATATGCCAACGATCAATCCACTAGAACCATCGCTCAAGTAGATGATTTAGTTAACAATATCATCTTTGGTGTTATATTAGTCATTGGGGTTTTAATGTTTTTCTTAGGATTTAGAAGTGCCATCTTTGTTGGATTTGCAATTCCTTTATCGATGTTTATGTCGTACATGATTTTAGCATCATTTGGGATAACCCTAAATACTATGGTGCTTTTTGCATTGGTTATGGGACTCGGAATGTTAGTAGATAACGGCATTGTGGTAGTAGATAACGTCCATCAATTAATGTCACAGGGAATGCCTCAAAAACAAGCCGCCATTGAAGGAATTGGTGAAATTGCATGGCCGATTATTGCTTCAACTGCCACAACTCTTGCTGCCTTTTTCCCGCTGGGATTATGGCCTGGGACTATGGGTAAATTTATGATTTACTTCCCAATGACATTGTCTGTGGTTTTATTCTCCTCATTGTTTGTTGCTTTGGTGATTAACGCAATGTTGACAGCTGATTTCATGAAGCTAAAAGAAGAAGAATTATCTAAAAAAGCATTAATCAAATTAAGTGGAATTATCGGCGGAATTGGTCTGATAATGCTCATTTCAGGATTTGTAACAAAAACGGGCGGTTTAAAAGGATTAGGAAATTTAATGCTATTCTTTGCCATCATGTTGTGGATCTACAAATATTATTTGGTTCGTGCACAGGACTTTTTCCAGCGAATTATTTTGGTTTGGATGGAAACCAAATACCGAGATTTTTTGCAATATGCCTTAAGCGGAAGAAAGCCTATGATTTATTTTGTAGGAACTTTTATATTACTAATTCTATCATTCGTAGCTGTTGGAATAGCCAAACCTGATGTACTGTTCTTCCCTGAAAATCAACCCAACCAAATCATGGTCTATATTGAATTTCCGGAAGGAACAGATATTAAAAAAACCAATGAATTTGTTAAACAAATTGAGAAAAAAGTGTACGCTATCGCCAATAAATATAGTGAAGAAGGCGATAACTACATGGTAGAAAGTGCCATTGCACAAGTAGGAAATGGTTCCGGAAATCCACAAACAGATGGGGGTGCTCAAAACGATATGCCAAATCGGGGGAAAGTAACCTTAACCATGCGTGAGTTCAAATACCGAAAAGGGAAAAACAGTTTGGAAGTGATGGAAGAAATCCGCTCTGCTGTTCAAGGTAACGCGGGAGTTTCTGTCATAGTTGAAAAAGAAGAAAACGGTCCGCCGGCCGGATATGATGTAAACATTGAAATTTCCGGCGAAGATTATAATGCGATGCTTTTGGAAGCCGAAAAAATGAAGGAGTATATCAATGAGAAAAACATTGCCGGTATTGAAGAGCTGAAAATTGATGTAAATAAAAGTAAACCGGGTGTAGATGTAACAGTTGATTTAGACAAAGCCGGTCAACTCGGAATCACCTCAGGTCAAGTAGGACAAACGTTGCGGAGAGCCATTTTCGGAGAAAAAATCTCTACCTACAAAGATGGAAAAGATGATTTTGAAATCAATGTTCGTTTACCGGAAAATCAACGAAACGACAATAAATTAATTTACAATCAACCTATAACCTTCAGAGATCAAGCAACGGGTAAATTAATTCAAGTGCCGATTGCGGCAATTACTAGTAGCGAAAATTCTACCACGTTTAATACCATCAAACGCAAGAACTTAAAACGTGTGATTACTGTTTATTCAAACGTAATAACAGGATACAACGGAAATGAAGTGGTAGAAAAAATCAAACGCGAGTTAGAAGACTATCAAATTGGAAAAGACATCAACTTTGCCTTTACGGGAGAACAAGAAGAACAATCCAAAAATATGGGTTTCTTAGTAAATGCCCTGCTAATTGCTTTGGGAGGAATCATTTTAATCTTAGTTGCTCAATTTAATTCGATTTCCAAACCAATTATTATCATGGTTTCCGTTCTGCTAAGCTTTGGAGGCGTTTTCTTTGGAATGGCAATTTTTGGTGATGATTTCGTTATTATTATGACCATGATGGGAATTATTTCCTTGGCGGGAATTGTAGTTAACAACGCTATTGTGCTCATTGATTATACCCAATTATTAATTGATAGAAAACTCGTTGAAAAAGGTATGGATGAAAAAGGTTTACTAACCAAACATGAATATTTAGACCTTATTGTAGAAGGCGGTCGTTCACGTTTACGCCCGGTTTTGCTAACAGCGATAACAACCGTTCTCGGTTTAATTCCTTTAGCAATTGGATTAAACATTGACTTCTTCGGATTATTCATTGATTACAATCCAAACATTTATATGGGTGGTGATAACGTAATTTTCTGGGGACCATTGGCTAAAACGGTAATTTACGGATTAACCTTTGCTACTTTCCTTACTTTAGTAATTGTGCCGGTGATGTTCTTTTTACTTCACAAAGGAAAAATCAAAGTCAAAAAGAAAAAGAAAAAAAATTTAGATACACTTCCGCAAACAAGTTAACCCATTAAACCACGTGAAAGCGTGGTTTTTTTTATCTTGCAAAAAATAATACGTATGAAAAAAATAATAACTTTATTAGCTGTCCTTTTCTTTTTCAGTAATTGTCAAGTTGATACAGAAACACAAAATATAAAAGTAAAAAATCAATATTCAATCGATTTACCAAAGTCATTCTCTAACGTGGATTTTTTACATGAAGATGCATCCCTTCAATACCAAAACATTTTAAGTGAATTTTATACTATCGTTATCGACGAACCCAGTTCTGATTTTGACAATTTAGTGCTGGAAGATGCTTCGCTAAGAGAAACTTACACTCCCGATTTGACAGGGTATTCCAAGTTATTAAAAGACAATTTAGCGGCAACAATTAAAAATGGAAAATTTTCAAAATTTGAAGACACTAAAATAAATGGTAATCAAGCCAAATTAATGACTGTGAATGGAACAGTAGATGGAATTGATGTTTTTTACCAATTTGGATTTGTGAAAGGAAAAGAAACCTATTATCAAATCGTGAATTGGACTGAGCTAAAGCGAAAAGAAGATCATGCCGCTTCCATGGAAAAAATTATTGCTTCTTTCAAAGAACTCAATCGTTCAAAAAAGAAAATGCCATAAAAAAAGAGCTTCGAAAAGCCCTTTTTTAGTTGGTATGAGTTAGTTAATTTTTATTCACTTGAACTACTGCTCCTTGTGACCATTTTTTCACTTGAGCTACTCGGCTATCAGAATAATCTACTTCTGCTAAATCAAGTCCATTCCAAAAAAACCATTTGCCAACTTTCATCCCATCTTGGTATTGACCCATGGCTACTTTATTTCCGTTTATATCATACGAAATCCATTCTCCATGTACTTTCCCATCTTTATAGAAGCCTTCTTGTTGTACTTGACCGTTTTCATGGTAAAAAGTTGACTTTACCATTTGATTAACCACTTCGTGTTTAGCGTTATTTTCTTGAGCAAAAATTACTCCTGAAACCACTAACATAGCTGTAATACATAACTTTTTCATATTCTTTCTTTTTTGTAGGTTAACAATTATGAAACAAATATAACAATTAATTTACAATAAAAAAACTTTTGTTTAACAATTTGGTAACATTAGATGAAAACTTAACATTGGAAATAGAATCATATAAATTTAATTACCGATTTGTTTTGGTTAAAATGAGAAATGAATCCTTTTTTGATGTTTTTTTCATACACTATCTATGCTTTATCTATTGATTTGCTATGCTTCATCTATACATTATAGGAGCTTTGTGTTAAGACATGTGATTTCTGATTTAGGTGGAAAATTTGTAGGGCAAAAAATCGGGAAATCTTCAAACAAAATAGTACTTTTGCAACTCAAAAAATTTCGAATAAAGATGTATAGAAGTCATACTTGTGGGGAATTAAACAGTTCGCACATCAATACAGAAGTTACCTTAGCCGGATGGGTTCAAAAATCACGTGATAAAGGATTTATGAATTGGGTAGATTTACGCGACCGTTACGGCATCACACAATTAATTTTTGATGAAAGCCGTACCGAAAAATCGGTTTTTGATGCATCGAGATCATTGGGTCGTGAATTCGTGATTCAGGTAAAAGGAACCGTTATTGAACGCGAAGCCAAAAACAAAAACATCGCAACCGGGGCTATTGAAATCTTGGTTTCGGAGTTAACGATATTAAATGCGGCTCAACTTCCCCCGTTTACTATTGAAGATGAGACGGATGGTGGTGAAGATATTCGAATGAAATACCGCTATTTGGATATTCGAAGAAATCCGGTGAAAAACTCCTTGATTTTCCGTCATAAAGTAGCGATGGAAGTGCGTAATTATTTATCCAAACAAGGTTTTTGCGAAATCGAAACCCCCTATTTGATTAAATCTACTCCCGAAGGAGCTCGTGATTTTGTTGTTCCAAGTAGAATGAACGAAGGCCAATTTTATGCTTTACCTCAATCGCCACAGACTTTCAAACAATTGTTAATGGTGGGCGGAATGGATAAATATTTTCAAATCGTGAAATGTTTTAGAGACGAGGATTTGCGTGCCGACCGTCAACCGGAATTCACTCAAATTGACTGTGAAATGGCGTTTGTGGAACAAGAAGACATTTTGAATGTATTTGAAGGCCTAACGCGACATTTATTAAAAGAAATTAAAGGAGTTGAAGTAGAGAAATTCCCAAGAATTACCTACGATTATGCGATGAAAACCTATGGAAACGACAAACCGGATATTCGTTTTGAGATGAAATTCGGAGAGTTAAATGCCGTTGCTCAACACAAAGATTTTCCGGTATTTAATTCCGCTGAATTAGTAGTCGGAATTGCTGTGCCAGGTTGTGCTTCCTATTCCAGAAAAGAAATAGATTCCTTGATTGATTGGATTAAACGTCCGCAAATTGGTGCTACCGGAATGGTATATGCAAAATATGAACTTGACGGCAGTTTGAAATCATCTGTTGACAAATTTTATGACGAAGCTGATTTGAAAAAATGGGTTGAAATCACCAACGCTAAACCAGGCGATTTAATTTTAATTCTTTCTGGAAAAGCGGATAAAACCAGAACGCAATTATCGGCACTTCGTATGGAAGTTGCCACCCGTTTAGGTTTGCGAAAACCGGACGAATTTGCTCCCCTTTGGGTAGTTGATTTTCCGTTATTAGAATGGGACGAAGATTCGCAACGCTACCATGCGATGCACCACCCGTTCACTTCACCAAAACCGGAAGACATGCAGCTGATTGAAACCGAACCGGGAAAAGTCCGTGCGAATGCCTACGACATGGTGTTGAATGGCAATGAAATTGGCGGAGGTTCCATTCGTATCCACGACCGTGATTTGCAAAGTCGTATGTTTTCATTATTAGGATTTTCACCGGAACAAGCCGAAAACCAGTTCGGATTTTTAATGAACGCTTTCCAATTTGGTGCTCCACCTCACGGTGGTTTAGCATTTGGTTTAGATCGTTTAGTAGCTATTTTGGGAGGTCAGGAAACCATTCGTGATTTCATCGCGTTTCCAAAAAACAATAGCGGTCGCGATGTGATGATTGATGCTCCATCAACTATTGACGAAAGTCAGTTAAACGAATTACACATTAAATTAGATTTAAAATAATTCCATGAAATACATTATCCGAATACTGTTTATGATCATCCTTGGACTTATTGGATACGGCTACTATTTAAAACAAACTGTTGGAAACGAGGGAGATAAATGGGTTGGATTAGGAGTTTTAATCAGTGCATTAGTCCTTATGCCCATTTTTTTATGGCATCGCTATAAAAACAAGAAATTAGAGGACTATATGTTCAAATTTGACAATAAAAAAGACGAAAAGACTGAAAATCAATAAATTTCAAAAAAAATAGTATTGAATTATCATTCGTATGTATTTATAGATTACCTTTGTCCATTATTAATTATTTTTATTATTACAATGCGTACAGGTACAGTAAAATTTTTCAATGAGTCTAAAGGTTACGGATTCATTACAGATGAAGAAACAGGAAAAGACATTTTCGTTCATGCAACAGGTATCAAAGCTGAAGAGCTAAGAGAAGGTGACCGTGTTTCTTACGAAGAAGAAGAAGGAAGAAAAGGTAAAGTAGCAGCTCAAGTAGCTGTTATTGAATAATATACAATTATTTAGATTACCGAATGAAATGACAAACGTCTCGAGCAATCGGGACGTTTTTTTATTTTCAAGAACACAGATTTATAAAATTGGAGTAATTATAAAAATTGCTTTTTGGGCGTGCCCCAAGGGTCGTGCTTTCGCCACTCGCTTTTTTGTTCCATCCCTTTGGTCTTGCACAAAAAGAGCTCAAACAATGGCTCAAACACTCACGCGGTCTGTGCTTCCATAGAAAATTCTGCTAACTTTACATCTTATTTTCTAGTATACAGAACCCAACCTTCCATGAACTACAACTTCCGAAAAGCCACTATCACAGATGCTCCCAAAATTTGGATAATTCTCCAGCAAGCTATTCTTCGACGAAAAGCCGACGGTAGCAACCAATGGCAAGACGGTTATCCCAACCCGGAAATCATCCAACAAGACATTGAAAAAGGAATTGGTTATGTACTTACAGACGACACTATAATCATCGGTTATACAGCCGTTTTAATCAACGACGAACCGGAATATGCCAATCTTCAAGGAAAATGGATTACGAATAGCAATTTTGTCGTTTTTCATCGAGTAGCCATCGCAGAAAATCATTTAGGTAAAAATTTATCGAAAAAAATAATCGATTTTATTGAAAAATTTGCTTTAACCAAGAACATCCACAGCCTCAAAGCCGACACCAACCACGACAATTTTGCCATGATGAGTATTTTTGAAAAATCTGGTTTTGTGTTCTGCGGCATCGTGCATTTCAGAGGTAGTCCGAGACGAGCGTATGAAAAGGTGTTGTGATTTTTCGGTTATCTGTTATCCGTTGTCGGTTAAAAGCTACCCGTCTATTTTCTTTTCTCTATTTTCTTTTCAACATTAACATCCGTTCACTTCCAAAAAAAACAATAATCTACTAACTTTACAGCATGTATGGTTTAGTAGATTGTAACAATTTTTATGCTTCCTGCGAACGTGTTTTCCAACCTCAACTGAATGGAAAACCCATCGTTATTTTGTCTAACAACGACGGCTGTATCATCTCCCGTAGCGACGAAGCTAAAGCACTTGGAATTCCAATGGGAGCACCTGAATTTAAAGTACGTGACGAGCTCAAACAAAAAAATATCACCGTTTTTTCTTCGAATTATGCTTTGTATGGCGATTTGAGCAGTCGTGTCATGGCAATTTTAGGACAATTCACGCCCAATATGGAAGTTTACAGCATCGATGAGGCCTTTTTAAACTTTGACGGAATGACTATTCCCGATTATCAGCAATACGGTCTGGAAATGAAAAAGCGAACGTTAAAATGGCTTAGTATTCCGGTTTCCGTTGGCTTTGCTCCTACCAAAGCTTTAGCAAAAGTAGCCAACAAAATTGCCCGTAAATTTCCAAATCAAACACTCGGAAGTTATGTAATAGACACCGAAGAAAAGCGCATCAAAGGATTAAAATGGACCAAAATTGAAGACGTTTGGGGCATCGGTTTTCGGCTCACAAAAAAAATGAAAGCCCAAAATATCCATACAGCGTATGACTTTACGCTTCCGCACCACGAAATGTTTATTAAAAAAGAAATGGGTGTGGTGGGCAACCGTTTGCGATTGGAATTACTAGGTCAATCGGTATTAGAACTCGAAGAACCCAAAGACCGAAAAAACATCGCCATCACCCGAAGTTTTGATGGCAACATTACCACGTTTAACGAAATGAAAGAACGGGTTTCTACCTTTGCTACCGTTTGTGCGGAGAAACTTCGGAAACAAAACTCGTGTTGTTACGGCGTTATTTTATATTTGCGAAAAGACAAATACAAAGTGGATAAGCCAAAATATAATTTTTATAAAATGGAAACGTTACCTTTTGCGAGTAATTCCAGTATTACCATTAGTGCCTTGGCTGTTAAAATGCTGAAAGAAATCTTTGAAGAAGGTGACATTTATAAAAAAGCAGGCGTAATTGTCACGCAAATTATTCCGCAAGACCAAAAGCAATTTCACTTGTTTGAAGAGGAAAATCCGAAACACCAAAAAATTATGGAAGTGATGGATGCTTTTCATAAAAAAACCGGCGAACGAAAAATCCGATTAGGTAATCAGGATTTACAACGCACTTGGAAAATGAAACAGAATTTGCTTTCACCAAAATATACGACGGATATTCGGGATATTTTCAAAGTAAATTGTCATTAAATCCTTTATTTTGAGAACTTTGTGCCATCTTAGCGAACTTTGTGGTTAAAAAAAATGTCAAAAAATAAACTTACTTTTTTTCGTCCTGATTTGGACAATCCGATTGAAATTCCTTTTATTACGGCGGGAATCAAGGCTGGATTTCCTTCACCGGCAGCAGATTTTGATGAAAATAAAATTAGTTTGGATGCGGTGTTGGTCAAGAACCGAGAAACTACTTTTTATGCCAAAGCTTCAGGCGCATCGATGATTGGGGCGGGCATTGACGATGGCGATATTATGGTCATCGACCGTAGTTTAGAACCTGGAAACAACAAAATCGCCGTATGCTTGTTAGATGGTGAATTCACCGTTAAACGCATTAAAGTTAGCAAAGATGAAATGCTTTTAATGCCTGAAAACAAAGCTTTTGAACCCATCAAAATCACGGAAGAAAACCAATTAATTATTTGGGGAATCGTGACGTATGTGATTAAAAAAATGTATTAAAGGCTTTCTTAAGAACTACAACTTATCTTCTATCAAATATATTAAAAAATTCCGCAAAGTCGGGACCATCGCAGAGCTCAGTGCTAATTTTTGAAAGAACACTTCGAAGAGCGGGTGTCAGAGACATTCAGAGCTCAGTGCTATTTTGAAAAGAACACTTCGAGGAGCTGGGGGTCGGGACCATCGCAGAGCTCACTGCTAATTTAGAAAAGAACACTTCGAAGAGCTAGGGTCCTTTACTATTAATTATCTTTAATGGAAGATATTTGTATTTATAAATTAATCGAGTATAGAAGATTATTTTAATTTTTTATAAAAATAGTCAGTTATAAAAGATTATTTTGTATTTTTACAAAAAAATTCAGCCATGGAAGATTATTTCAATAAGCTAAAAAAATACAATTTCTGGGACGGAAATGTACTTGCTCTGGGTTTTGAAAG
>NZ_JBIKJL010000075.1:0-8138 GCF_044361015.1 Flavobacterium sp. | reverse complement strand
TCTAACTGGCATCGTAATCTTGCACAATGTCAAGATTGTGGTAAAGCAAAGACTAGATATAGTGACTGAACACTGAGACAGCAATTTTCGTGAAATTTAGTTATTATGAAATGGTATGATGAACAGAAGCCACGTGAAGGATAGCAGCAGAGTAAACCCATTGCTACTATGGAGCTTACGGAGTTGGGGAGGACTTGAAGCGACAGCCTTACTTTGATAGCACAAATGCTACGGTTCTTTTATAAACGGGTTTTATGATATAGGGCTACTCCTATAAATTGAAAAATATATAGTTTAGACGTGAAATTTTTATTTTTCCCTTGAAAATTTTATTGCTTGCTGAGAATTAAGGTTATTTTATTGAAATCAGCTGCAGCATTGATGACCGCTTTATAGGAATCAAAAATGTTTAATGGATAGTTGATCGCATGGTATGATTCAGTATTGGTAACGGTTACAACGTTGTCGTTTTGTTTGTATGAGCTTTCGAAGTGAGCTTCAGTTTTTCCGTTTATATCAGCTTTAAAGTTCATGTTGAAGCTGTCTAGATTTTTTACTTTATATCCGTTTGGAAGTATTATTGTTATTGTTCTGGTGTAAAAATGAGGGTAATAAATTTCTATTGGTAAGATTCTTTTGTTTTCTTGATAGAATTCCATTTGTTTGCCAATTGTTTCTCCAACTTTGAATAGAATGTTTTCTCCGGCTTTTTGTGTTAGTTCTTTCCCTTCGAAAGTTAAATCAAGAACGAAGGGTTTTTTTCCTATGTTTTCTGTGCCATCATTTTCTGTTTTGAGGATTTTAGCATCAGTTTCGTAGGTATAATTTTTAGAAATATCTTTTAATAATTCTTGGTATCGATCGTCTGGAACGAAATCTTTGATTGGTTGAAAATTCATGGCTGAATATCCACCATATTTGTTTACAGTGTGAATTGTAGGGTTTTCTATATCTTTAGAGAAGTCAACATTAATTTCCATGAAATCGTGTGTGATTTCTCCCCCGGGAATTTCGATGAAACCGATTTCACCTATTCCCATTTTGGCACCTCCAAATTCTTTTTCTTTGATGAAGAGACCATAATTGTTTCCGTAATTAAAATTAAAAAGCGGTAATCTGTATTCAATGCTCACTGGTTCGATGTATTTTTTTATACTAGGAAAATAGAATAAAACATCTTTTAAATGTTCAGTAGTTTCAAAGTCTTTATCAAAATATTGCGTAAATCTTTTTGAGGTAAAAACGGTATGTGTTTCGATATTAAAATTTTTAAGTACAACCAAATAGAGTCTTATTAATTCTAGTTCATTTGCTTGTTTTGTTTTTAAAACATCACCTAGTTCTTTGTTTCCTTCGAAATAACGATTGTAGGCGATTGTCTTTTTTATTTTGTTTTCAATGTTCCAAATTTGTTCTTCCGGATTGGATGATTTTGGAATAGTTTTACAAAATTCGTCTATAGATTTCAGGGACTTTTTATCTAATTCAACATAAAGGTTTTCGTAAACATTATTAGCAAATTCTTTATAATTGAATAAATTTCGTGCTCCAGATATTGTGTTAGCATCTAATTTATATCTGAACATTTTGATGTGAGCATCCCAGTTTGAGTATTTTTCATCGTCAGGAAGACCATCAATATTTGCATCTTCAAATGAAAGGCTGTTTTTTCCTTCTACAATTTTTTCTTTCAAAACAGCTTCCGGCAAACCGTTATAGGATTTATGTTTGAATACCAGATGTTCGGGAAAAATAAGTTCGAAACTTGCTTTTACAATTGGTCTTTCTGATTGAAAATCGATTGTTTTTCCTTTTAATTCTGGAACTTCTTCAAGTATAAAAAGCTTTTCTATTATAGCTCCTTTTTCTAATCCGTTAATTGCATAATAGTTATATTTTAGTCCTTTTTCTTCATCAATTTCTTCTTTAATATCCTTTTTGTTTAGTTCTATAATTTTTCCGTTTTTTAGAATTACACGTAATTTGTTTGTTACAAGCTTTTCATCTGTTCTGAATGGAATATAAACTCGGTTGTTGCGTTCGATTGCATCATCAGAATTTATCCAAATTTTTTCGTGTAAAAGAAAAAATTGTATAGCAGAATTTTTTTGGTTAATAAATTCAACTTTTATATCTTTTCGGAGAATTACTTCACTTTCATTTTCATATTCTTTAGGAATTTCAATTTTATCATCGTTAAAATTATAGTCTTTAAATTGATAATCTTGAGCTTGAATTCCATTGTAAATAAAGCAGAATAAAAGGGTAGTTTTTTTTAGAAGTGTTCTCATTTTGTTGAATTTATTTTTTTACTAATATAATCGTGTCGTTGTAATGTGATTTTAAATTTTTAATGCATTCGTTCCATGAATAGAAGTCTGAAACATCTAATAATATTTTTTTCAATTCAATTTCAAATTGTAACGTTACATTTTTATCAGTATGAATATAATTAATGGAATATTTCATTAATTCATTATCTAAACTTGAGTTTTTAGGAATAGTTTGTACTATTTTATCTGCTGGAATCTCGAGTTCAAAATTAAATTTGTTTTTGATTAATACATCAAATTCATACATTGATTTGCGATCTTTTTCTATAATAATTTTTTCAAAAGGTTTGTCTAAAAATAGATTTACATATAATTCGTTACCTGCTTGAATTGTATAATTATCTAAATCAAAATAAAATTCAATGTTGTATGATAAATCCCGATTTGAAATATTTTCTTCTTTGAAATCTTTTAAATTGAATTTGTTATTACCCTTTAATACTAAACTTTTAATCATTTCGAAACGGGCTTTATTGGAAGCATCGCCAATACTAGATAAATAGCGACTTCTAGTTAGGCCATTAATTGACAGTTTACCAGAACCTTCGATTTTATTTTGATTAATTTTAAGTTTAAGCGTTTCTTCCGTCATGTTTTCTTGTGCTTTAACAATTGGAACTGTCACAATTTTATAGTAATCCCCATTTCTTATCAACGCATCTTTACCTTGTATAAAACCGGTAGGTAAACCAAATCGAGTTTCTTTATCGGTTGCATCTAAAAATATAATTTTATCTTTATTTTCGAAGGAGGCAATCATGTGGTCATCAACGGCCGGAGTCGAAATATCTTTGTAGGTGTATGGAATCCTCCTTGTGCCAATCCAACAGATGTTTACATTTGGAATATTAGCATATTTTGCCATTTCGGTTATGATGCTTGACATATCTTTACAATCACCAAACTTTCTTTCATTAACTAATTTTGCTTCTCTTGGAATAAAACCTTCATAACCGTTTTCAAAGGCAACATATTTAATATTATCTTTTACCCAATAAAATATAGCTTTAATTTTTTCTTCATCATTCAAAAGATTCTGAGTTAATTCAAGTGTTATTTGTTTCAGATTTTCGTCTTCGGTAGTATTTAAATTTTTTACAAAACCTTTATAATATTCATACAATTGGTCTGTATTTCCTAATACGTCAATTTTTTTATCATTTATTTTATAATTTTTTATGTAGACAATTACGTGTGGAGCTATGTATAAATAGCCTGGATTATTTGATTCATATTTCAGAGGATTAACTTGATTTAATGTCCAATTATAATTTATTTTGCCTTTTTTTGTTGTTTTATTAAAGGTAATTTCGTTGTTAGGATCATTAAAAATTTTATATCCTATTTCAATATTTTCATCAGTATTAATTTCTAAGGATGATTTTTCCATTGGAATTGTATTGGCAAAAATATATTTATGTAAAAGGTAGGGATCCAAAAATTCAGATTGATAGGAATACACTTTTTTTGCACCGATTTCTAAGTTTGAAAAAGTAAGTTTTCTTTCTTTTACATCACTAAAAAAAATACTGTTTTGTGTAGCATTTTTATCATTTGTTTGTTTGATTGGAATTTTTTTATCTCTTCCGTTGTCATTGATGATTGTGAAGGCATCAAACGATTTTAGTGGAACTAGTTCAGAATAAGTAAATGATTCTGAATTGTTTTGAATTCCAATATCGGATAAAATAATTGATTCATAATAATTGTCTTGCAATACTTGTAACTTGTTTTTTTGAATTGTAAAGTCATAAGTTTGCGTTTCAGACAAAATCAATTCGCTGTATCCAGGATATTTTTTTTGAAAGTCTGAGATATTTTGAGCAATTCCAAACGTAGTTACAAGTAAAAGAAAAGTGATTTTATTTACTGATTTCAACCAATTCATCTGAATCATATTTTTTTGTTTTTTGTAAAACACCGTTTACATAAATTTTAAAATCTCCGTGTAAGTCATCATATTTATAATTTGCAACAAGAATTGGTTTTCCGTCTTCTAGGAAGAATTCTTGTACACCTTCATAATTGTTATCAATCAATCTTTCGTGTTTATATACTTTTCCATTGTGATAATATTCTATTCTTTCACCATGAAACATTCCTAATTTGAAACCTGAAATATAATTTGGTAATCCGTCTGAACCATAAATTTCCATATTTCCATCAAAACTTTCTTTAACTAACGAAAGTTTAAATGCTTTTTTTCCATTTGGATAATTTGAATCTATTTCAAAAGTTCCGTCTTTCACTTCAATCGGTTTGCCCAAAATTCCATTTGAATCTAATACTCTATAATACTTTATAAAACCTAATTGATAGCCAATTGCTGCTATAATTTCTCCTTTTATATTGTAGAATTTTTGTTCTCCTTCTTTAACATCATCCAACGATTCATACTCGTAAATTTTTTGTTTATTTTGATAATATCTGACAATAGGTCCAAATTCTTTATCAAAAATCAATGTTCTAGTTAAACGTAAATTTCCTGCCAAATCGTACAATTTTTCAAATCCATGCGTTTTTCCAGAATAATAAAAAGATTCTAAGGCTATTTTTCCATTAGGATTATAACTTTTGTATTCCCCATGTAATTCATCATTTTGGTAATTTACTTCGGCAATCATTGTTCCGTTTTTTTCTAGAATAACCCCTTTACCATTTCTTATACCATTAGTGTAATTATTTGAAACAACTACTAAACTATTATTGTCTTCAAATTTATGCTCTCCATTTATATTGTTGTAATTGAATTCATAATCTAAAGTTCCATCTTTTTTATATCCTTTTGCTGTAACCAAAATATTACTGATGTATGTATAGATTTTCATTAATTTACCGTCTTGATAATAGTTAAATTGATTAAATTCTTTATCATCTTCAACGATATAACCTTCATAATTGACTAAACCATTTTCATAAAAATATTGATATGGTCCGTTTCTATCACCCCCATTATAAAACATTCTTCGGTGTAATTTTCCATTTTGAAACCCTTCATACATTCCACTCATTTTGCCTTCTAAATTATTATAAGTGCCTGTTAGCTCTCCGTTTCTATTATAATCTGTCCGTAAACCATTCGATTTGTTTTCTGAAAAATTTTGTTTTACCCTCAAATTACCATTTAGATAAAAATATTTCCATTCTTTAGCTAATTTACCTTTTTCAAAATAACCTTCTGTTAATGTTATTCCGTTTAATGTTTTAATTTTATAGGGGTTACTATTTAAAGGCACTTCAATTGGTTTTGGGTTATTTGGTAAATATTGGAAACCCATTTTTATTTCACCAGCTTTGTATTTTTCTTCATAATATTTTTGTCCGTTATGATCATAGTATACATATGCTTCCAATAATTCTTTGTCATCATAAAAAGTTTCAGTAGATAATGTTCCGTTTTCATAGTATTCATTTTCCTTTTTTATCTTTCCGTTTTCATACAATATTTCTTTGGTTAAAGTTTGATTTTCTGAAAATTCTTTATATGAACCCATTACTTTTCCAGCTTTGTAATTTGCTTTAGATTTAATAATTTTTCCATCATAATAACTAATGCCTTCACCTTCAAGTTCATCATTTACATAATTATAAGACGTAGTTAAATCACCAACTTCATTGTAATTTTCTAATTTTCCATTTAATTTTCCTTTTGTATAATTTAGTTCATTATTTTTTTTTCCGTTTGTGTAATAGCAAATTACTTTTCCCTCTCGAATGTCATCTATGAATGTTAGTTCACATTGTTTTCCTCCGTTTACATGATATGTTATAAACGGGCCATTTAATTTTCCACTTTTATAATTACCTACACTTTGCAAGTTTCCATTTTTTAAAAATTCTTTTGTTTCGCCATCTTTTATACCATTTGAGTAATATGTTTCTTCAGAAACTTGACCACTTTCATAAAAATAACGTTGCAATCCATTTAACTCATTATCAACATAATTTAATTCGCTAATCATTTGTCCATGAAGATTTACAATCTTGAATTTTCCCTGATTTTTTCCATCGACCACTTTTCCAATCATGAAAGGATTTCCATCACTTAAATAAATTATTACTTCTTCTTGTTTACCAAAATGATCTATTTTTCTTCTAGCATAAACATTCCAAAAACTTTTAGTAATGTAATTATCTGAAAAATCAAGAATTTTTTTCTTTTGTGAGGTTAATTTTTTTCCGAGAATATCTTCTAAACTAATTAATGTGTAATAGGAAAATGCTTCAGTATGATTTTTATTAGCAATATCAGCAATCCAAGGAATGTAAATATTTTCAAAAAAACCACCTTCAATTTTATGTGTTGCAGTATATTCTACAATTGCCTGGACTTGCCGTGTGTAAACATCATCAATAACTGATTTTATTTTATATTTTGGATTTAAAGGAAGTTGATTTCTTAAAATAGTTTCTAATTCAGAAAAATTATCACCTGTTTCAGAAAACTTATATTTTGATGGATTTAAAAAGTTTTGACCCATTTTTGTGTTCAATTTTAATACAGCATCTTTTGCGTATCTTCCAGTTGGAGCATTTACTAAATAGCCTAACATTGCTAATGATCCTTCCACTATTTTACCATCTTCATAGGCCAAAAGCCCTATAAAGTAATGAGATGAAGTTTGGTTTGGATTTCCGGTAATATTCTTTTTAAAATAATCAATGCTTTTTTGTCTTTCTTCCTTTCTTAAATAAAGTACGCCAAGATTGAATTGAACCATAGACGAATTAGGCATAAATTTTTCAGCATCTTTCAACATTTTTTCAGCCAAATCATACTCTTTATTATCACTTAAAAATATACCGTATTGAACCAAAAGTTCAGGAGCTTCATCCATTTCTTTGGCGTTGAAAAGTCTTTCCAATAAAAGTCTTCGCTCATCCTTTTTTTCAAGAGCACTCAAACACATTATTTTTTCGTATTGAGCTTTTAAATAATTTGGATCAGTTTTAAAAATTTTTTCAAACTCAGCTAATGCATTATCATATTTTCCTTCGTCATATAGCTTTATACCAGTTTCTAAAAAAGTACTACCATCATAAATTTCAGCATAGTTTTTTTGAGCGGAAACATTGAAAAATTGAAATAAAACAAAAACAAAAAAAAGACTTTTTTTCAATGAAAAATTAGAATGAATTACATCTTTAGAAGATAAGTTTTGCATTGTTTTCATTTGTTTATTTGTGTTTTTTCAAATATACACATTAAATCTAACTAAAGAAACCATAATGAATTTATGTGTTTATTTCTAAATCTTTTATATAATCTCCATATTCATAAAAGAATTGTTCTAAAAAGGTCATGTTTTTATCAAAAAATTCAAAAACTTTATGCCATGTAGATTTGTTGTTGATGCTGATGTTTTCGATTTCAACCCAAATTCTGCTGATGATTTTTCCATTATCTAGTTGGTAGTTTCTTTCGAAGATGACATCGTAAATGTATTCTTCTTTTAAAATATCTTTTAAGGATTCTATTTTTTCGAAATAGATTTTTCGGTGTTCTTCATCTTTGGGTTCAATGTCTAAAGAAACCATCGCTTTATTGTTGTCAACGTGAAATTTAAATGAAAAATCTTTTATTCTAGTATTGTATAAAAGCCATTTTCTTGGGTATTCATGTGCGAAAGTTATCCAAAATTCACGTTTTATCTTTTGTGCTTCTTCTTTGTTAAACATTAGTTGATAATTTTGGCTTTTATTTTAATATTTAGAAGAGGATATTCTCCTTCATCTGTTTTTTGGGAAGCAATTTCATCTAGAACATCAAAACCCTTTGTGATTTTTCCAAAAACAGTATGTTCA
>NZ_JBIKJL010000074.1:0-8214 GCF_044361015.1 Flavobacterium sp. | reverse complement strand
TGTTGTATTTCTACTTGTTTGTCGTTGATTTCTTTTTCTAGTTTTTCTTTGGCTTTGAGTTGTTTATCTGTTAATTCGCTAGCAAAAACTTGGTAGGTTTGGTATTTGTCATAGTATTCGGCGTTTAGTTTTCGCAAGTCGTTTTGCAGTTTGGTTATGCGTAAATCGGCTAGTTTGAACTCGTCTTTAAAGAGTTGTAAGTTCTTTTTTAAAACGTCTTTTGCTTTCTTATCGTTGGTTTTTTTATAAATATGCACCCAATTTTTATATTCTTGCAGTTTCTTTTGAAATCCTGTTATACGTTCAAACACGTTGTCTTTGATGGCAAATTTAGAAATTAGCGAGTTTCCGGTTTTGATGTTGATGTCAATATTGGGTAAGGTATGCAATTCTTTGTACTCGCTTTCTTTGGTGTAATAGGCGTTTTTTAATAATTCAATCCACAAACGCAATTGACAAATCATGACACTTTTTGGGTTGATGTCCACACCAAAAAGGCAATTTTCGATAAGGATTTGTTTTTCAGTAAACAAGCAACTTTGTAGCTCTTGTAACTCGGGAATAATGTTGTTATTTTGGTTTAATGTGTATTCAAAAAGCTTGTCGGTTTCTTGGTTTTGAATGATGAGTTCGTCGTTATCTAAAGTAATGCTATATCCTAAAACTCGATTTCCATTAGTGTAACTCAAAATATTTAAATCACTTTTAATGGCAATCATTTCGTTCAATGCCGAAACCAAAAAGTGTCCCGAACCAACGGCTGGGTCTACAATTTTTATGTCGTTAATGAGCTTGTTGGCTTCTGCTCTTTGGATTTTATCAGTATAATCTACTTTGTCTTTAAGTTCGTCAAACTCTTGAATGCTTTCGCATTTTGGAAAACTGGTTTTAAATTTTTCTACTACAGCTTTGCGTATGGTTTCACGACACATATACATGGTTATAAAACCGGGAGTAAAAAACGAACCGTCTTTGTAGCCATTAATTTTTTCAAATATCAATCCAAGTACCGAAGCGTTTATAATTGATTTATTTTCTTCTTGAATTTTGGCATTACTTTCACTTGCAAAATTATAGGCATCGAGAAATTCTAAAAGGTATTTTAAACTGGTTTTGGGTTTAATTTCTTCTTTGGTTCCTTTCTTTAAAACTGATTTTTTGTAAACAGGAATTTCCAATCGGTCTTTCAATCCGCTAATTCGAGTTGCATTTGCTTCGAGCTCGGTTTGTTCAAATAAGGAGCTGTTTAGATAAGGAATAGCTGCGTACTTTTGAACTACTTCTGGTTTTCGGTCTTTTATTTTTTCGGCTAAAACATCAAAAAACAATTCTTGTAATTCATCAAACTCTGAAATTTTTGAGGGAGACAAAAAGCTATAATCAGCGTTAGCATTTTTATGATAATTGATTAACTGCGATTCTAATAACTTTAAAAACAAAATTCGGTTGAGCCAAGTAATGCATAATTCTAGAGCGGTTTCGTAATATTGGTTTTCTATTTCGTCACTTTTATCATACCCTAAATATTTATTGGTTTTAAGTATTGCAATCGTGTTTTCGATAAATGACCCTGCATTTCTTTCGGCTTCGTTAATTCTTCGAATGGTTTTTTTGGCAGTTGCTGTACTTTCTTCAAGACCAATAATGTAAAGTAATTCGTTATAGAAATCGGTATTTAAAGAATTACTATCGTTGGCAAATTTTTTATTGAGTAAATGTTCGGGCGACAGAATTTTGTATAAATCAATTAAGTCGTCATCATTTTTTGGATTACTGTCTTCAATGTTCTTTCTATAATCTAATAAATTAAAATAGGTACACGGAATTTCCTCTGCAAATTCAGCTAGGTATTTTGCGGCAATGTTTTCGTAAAAATATTTTGTATCGTGACCGGAAGTTTTATAGGCGAGATAGTCTTTTTTAAGTTTGGTATTTCTGAAAATGTTCTTTTCAAACCAAACCCCGTCAAAAATAAACCATTCATAAATATTGGTCACCACAAGATTTGTTATTTTATGATTGTTGTGATCAACGGTTTGACGTAAATAATATAAAACGAGTTCTTGCAATGCTTTTACATTGGCATTTTCTGCCGAAACCATATCGCGTTTTTCGGTTGGTTTTTTAAATTCTAATAAAACACCAACATCATCGGAAGTATTGTTACCTAAACGGATTACTAAATCTTCTTTTTTATTAACGTTTACAAGATATTTATCTTTGCAATACACGTTTTTAAACAAGTCGGCAATAACATTTTTATGGTATTCTTCGTCTTGCTTTTCATCAATATGATTAAAAGTATTTTGCAATTCCTTTTTAAAAAGCTCCATTTGTTCACGTGAAAGTGATTGCTTAAAGTAAGCTTTATTTAAACTTTTAGAAGGTTTTATTTTTAGTAATTTCATTCGTGGGAAATGAGTTTCTTCAAATGTAAGTATTTTAATTCAATTTGAAATCTACATCTAACTTTGATAATTCAAACAAAAGTTCTTTCGATATCTGCACTTTCAATTTTCGACTTGGCATCGTTAATTTAGTAACTAGTTTAATCTCTTCCGTTGGAGGTTGCAGTTCCATTTCAATTTCCTCTAAATTTTCAACATCCAAATCTTCTTCAACCGATAAAACGACAGGCTTAATTTCAATTTCTCTGGTCACTTTTTCCAATTCCATCACCTCAAAAGTAACGGTATTATCACCTTTGTAATTTTTAAAAACAGTTCCGAGTTCTTCAATTACATTTTGCTTCAATTCCATGATATTCATTTGAATCGTTAGTTTTTTTGCAAACTGCGTCAATACATCTTGTAAATATTGTATCATTTGAAACTGAATTCGCGGATCCCCTTTTTTTCCTGTTTCTGCATTTGCCCAACCTTCGCGAACCATCACCTTCATAAATGTAAAATTATTCTGGATGAGGAAATGTCTGAATTTTAAATACTCTTCGCCATAAATTCGAAATTCATGACTCTCATCATACCCTTCTAATGTAAAGGAAGCCCAACCTTTTCCGTTTTGTGCTGCACGATGTTGCACGTTGGTTATAATACCTCCAAAAGTGAGATTTTTATTGACATGTTGCTCCAAGTGTTTCAACGATTCCAATTTAGAATTACAGAAATACTTCATTTCATACCGGTAATCATCCAGAGGATGCCCGGAAATATAAATCCCGACCACTTCTTTTTCTTTGGCTAGTTTTTCCATCGTGCTCCACTCTTCACAAGGCGGCACGACAGGTTCGGCAATTTGAATTTCACTGGCATCACCAAATAAACTTACTTGAGCGGAATTTTCATTTTCTTGGTATTTAGCTCCGTATCGAATGGCCTTTTCTAAAAATGTAACATTATCTCCATCGTTATGGAAATATTGTGCCCGATGTGTTTCAGAAAATCCATCAAATCCTCCGGCTAAGGCTAAGTTTTCAAATGCTTTTTTATTAGCAGCACGCAAATCAATTCGCTTTCCTAAATCGAAAATGGATTTGTATTTTCCGTCTTTTAGTCGGTTTTGAACGATTGTTTCAACAGCTGCGGCACCCACACCTTTAATTGCTCCCATTCCAAAACGAATGGCTCCATTGTCGTTTACCGTAAACTTGTAGAACGATTCATTTACATCCGGACTTAATACTTTTAACCCCATCCGTTTACATTCTTCCATAAAAAACGAAACCTGTTTGATATCGTTCATGTTGTTGGATAGAACTGCAGCCATGTATTCTGCTGGGAAATGAGCTTTTAAATAAGCCGTTTGATAACCAATCCAAGCGTAACAAGTGGAATGCGATTTATTAAAGGCATAACTCGCAAAAGCTTCCCAATCTTTCCAAATTTTTTCTAAAATAGTCGCATCATGACCTTTAGATACTGCTTGTTCAATGAATTTTGGTTTCATTTTATCCAACGTTGAACGATCTTTTTTACCCATGGCTTTACGCAAAACGTCGGCATCACCTTTTGAAAAATCGGCTAGAGATTGAGACAAAAGCATTACTTGCTCTTGATAAACTGTAATACCGTAGGTTTCATCTAAATATTCTGCACAAGCATCCAAATCATATTTTATTTCTTCTTCGCCGTTTTTTCTGCGAACAAAAGAGGGGATATATTCCAATGGCCCGGGACGGTATAATGCGTTCATTGCAATTAAATCGCCAAAAACCGTAGGCTTTAAATCACGAAGGTATTTTTGCATTCCAACCGATTCGTATTGAAAAATACCCACTGTTTCTCCACGTTGAAATAACTCATACGTTTTGACATCATCGATTGGAAAAGCATCCGGATCAAGTTCAATTCCGGTTCTGTATTTAACTAATTTAACCGTGTCTTTGATTAAGGTAAGGGTTTTCAAACCCAAGAAGTCCATTTTCAACAGACCGGCACTTTCCACTACAGAATTGTCAAATTGAGTAACATACAATTCAGAATCTTTGGCAGTTGCAACAGGAACGAAATTGGTAATATCGCTTGGTGTTATAATCACACCACAAGCATGAATTCCGGTATTTCTAAGCGAACCTTCTAAAACTTTTGCTTGTTGAATGGTTTCTCCGGCTAATTCTCCTTCTTTAGCAATCGCAATTAATTCTTTAATATTATCAAACTCATCGGAACGAACCGCTTTTTTAACTTCTTCAATCGAATCGGATAAAAATCGGGCTAAACTCCATTTTCCAGGCATCATTCCCGGAATCAATTTAGCTAATTTATCGGCTTCAAAAAGAGGTAAATCTAGTACACGAGCAGTATCTCTCAACGATGATTTAGTGGCCATTTTACCATAAGTAATAATTTGAGCCACCTGATTTGAACCGTATCTATCAATCACATATTGTATCACACGACCACGACCTTCATCATCAAAATCAATATCAATATCGGGCATGGAAACGCGATCTGGATTTAGGAAACGCTCAAAAAGCAAATCATATACCAAAGGATCAATATTAGTAATCCATAAACAATAGGCTACCACTGAACCGGCTGCTGAACCACGTCCGGGTCCTACTGAAACATCCATTTCACGAGCTGCTCTAATAAAATCCTGAACAATCAAAAAGTAGCCGGGATAACCCGTATTTTCGATGGTTTTTAATTCAAAATCCAATCTCTCCTCTATTTCAGACGTAATAGTTCCGTAGCGTTTTTTTGCTCCTTCATAGGTAAGATGTCTCAAATATAAATTTTCACCTCTTTTACCAGCATCCTCTTCGTCTTCTGCAACTAAAAAATCTTGTGGAATATCAAATTTTGGAAGTAAAACACCACGAGCCAAATCGAAAATTTCTATTTTATCGACGACTTCATTAATATTTAAAATGGCTTCCGGTAAATCGGCAAAGAGTTTTTTCATCAACTCGCCCGACTTGAAATAATATTCCTGGTTCGGCAAACCGTAGCGATAACCGCGACCTCTTCCTATTGGCGTGGCTTGTTTTTCACCGTCGCGAACACAAAGCAAAATATCGTGAGCATTCGCATTTTCTTTATCCACATAAAAAACATTGTTGGTAGCCACCGTTTTTACGTCATGCTTTTTGGCTAATGAAATCAACGAAGCATTCACTCGATTTTCATCTTCTTGGTTATGCCTCATGAGTTCGATGTAAAAATCATCACCAAATTCAGTTTTCCACCAAAGCAGGGCTTCTTCGGCTTGATTTTCACCGATATTTAATAATTTATTGGAAACTTCTCCGGTTAAACTTCCGGACAATACAATGATATCTTCTTTATATTTTTGAATGACTTCTTTGTCAATTCGTGGCACATAATAAAAACCCTCTGTGAATCCGATGGAAGACATTTTAGCTAAATTATGATACCCTTTTTTATTCTTAGCCAACAAAACCACTTGGTAACCATTGTCTTTTCTGGTTTTATCTTTGTGATTTTCGCAGACAAAAAATTCGCAACCTACAATCGGTTTGATAATGGTTTCGGTTGGATTTTCTCCGGCTTCAACGGCGGCTTTATTTTTAGCTTCAGCCGATTTATTATGATATAAAACATCACGAACAAAATGAAAAGCACCCATCATATTGCCGATATCTGTCATGGCAACGGCAGGCATTTTATTATTTACAGCAGCTTTAACCAAATCTGCAACCGAAATAGTTGATTGCAAAACCGAAAACTGTGTGTGATTATGCAGATGTACAAAATCAACCTCTGCCAAAACCGCTTGATTTTTGGAATCGTCTTTTTTGATTGTTTCCTTGGGTTGCTCTTTTTGAAATTGTTTTCGAATGGCTTCCGAAGCTTCTTTCAAGTTGATATGTTTCAACCCGACAAGCGGAATTTCCTTCGGATTGTGTTGATTAAATTCTCTGAAATAACTCGCTGGAACGTCGAGCTCTTCCTTCGTGAAAATCTCTCTTTTGATTAATTCAAGAAAACATCGGGTGGTTGCTTCTACATCGGCAGTAGCATTATGGGCTTCTGCAAAGGGAACTCCAAAAAGATATTGATGTAACTCAGTTAAGGTGGGTAATTTGAACCTACCGCCTTTTCCTCCGGGAAGCTTGAGTAATTTTGCAGTGACTTCAGTACAAGTATCTAAAACCGGCATTGAACTCATAGGAGATTCAACCCCCATGCGATGGAATTCACAACCCATAATATTGACATCAAAACCAACATTCTGACCAACAACAAATTTAGATTTGGCTAAAGCGGTATTGAATTTTAGCAGTACTTCTTTTAACGGGACACCGTTTTGCTGAGCCAATTCCGTTGAAATTCCGTGAATTCGCTCCGCGTCATAGGGAATATTGAAACCGTCAGGTTGTATCAAATAATCTTGATTTTCCAGCAAATTTCCCATCTCATCGTGCAATTGCCAGGCAATTTGAATGCAGCGAGGCCAATTATCGGTATCGGTAACGGGTGCATCCCAACGTTTAGGCAATCCGGTGGTTTCGGTGTCGAAGATTAAATACATTTGAAAGTAATTAGTGAAAAGTGATTAGTAATTAGCTGAAAAAATAAGTAATAATTACATTTTCAAAAATACATTTTCAAGAGATGAAAATCAATTTTAGTTATTAACAAAAACGAAAATTAGCTCTGGAAAATACTACTTATAAAGATCTTAATATATCTTCTATCATTAAGGAACAATTTTTTTACTTTTGTCACAAGTCAAAAAAAGTAATTTACTTAAAAAATTTTACTATGATTAATTTTCAAAAAACAATAAATGTTAAGCATTATATTAATAAATTAAATTTTTATTAGAAAATGAAAGATCTATTTAATCTTATCACCTGCTTGGCTATAATGCAAGCCATTATATACAGTTTTATTTTTATATTGAATAAGAAGAGAAATACGTCTTTAATACTTTTAGGTATTTATCTTTTTACCCTTGTTGGTCCCGGATTTCATTTTTTTCTTGATAATTTTAACATTAAAGCAGTTTTTGAGTTTCCTACAAATTTCTTTTTTTTATCACCTACTATATTTTATCTCTATACAAGAAGCGTGTTGGGTGTTTTGAAAAAAAAAGATTATTGGCATCTTTTACCAGGCATTATAGAATTTGTTTTTTTTATGCTATTGTTTTTTTACCCTGAAGAATTAGCAAGACCTTTTTATCAAAACATTTTCTTTCCAAATAGGGTTTTCGCTTATTTAGTTCTTATTCCAATATATAGCATATCATATCTTTTGGCTTCAATTATTTTACTGAAAAAATATAAACCGGTGGTTAAAAACTTTTACTCTAGCGATGAGGAAAGTAGATTAAATTCGATTTATGTTATAAATTGGATATCTATATTTTTGTATTTGTTGGACACTATAAGTTCTATTATTAGGATTAAAAAAATTTATAATATAGATACTTTGATGGTAATGACAATCGCTATTGCTTTTATTGTTTATTGGATTAGCATTTATGGGATTAACCAAAAGAATTTACTATTAGAAATTGAAATAGAAAATGACCAAAAAGTTGTTAACGAAAATCCTTCAGTTGAAGAAATAGATATTCCATTTCAAAACGATATAAACATTGTAGAGTATGAGGAAAAATATAATAAAATTATTTCCTTTGTTAGCGAATCCAAAATTTATAAAGACAAAGATTTAAACTTGTTTACCTTTGCCAATCGATTACAAATGCCTTACAGAGAAGTATCTAATGTTATTAACAAGTTTGCCAATAAAAATTTTAATCTTTTTTTGAATGAGTTTA
>NZ_JBIKJL010000039.1:0-24767 GCF_044361015.1 Flavobacterium sp. | reverse complement strand
GCGAGGTGCGAGGTGCGAGGTGCGAGGTGCGAGGTGCGAGGTAATGTTGATTTCATAAATTACTTTGGTTTGTAGTTAATGAATCAAATATAAGAAAAGAAATACAAAACACAAATTTATTTTTAATTAAATTTCTTAATGTCAGGCAGATATGAATTTGGCAACCTTAAGGGATGAACATACAATAAACACTCATTATTTTTAAAACTCAAACTTCAATTGTACCACCACGGTTTTCTTCACTTCAGTATTCAAATTGTTTAATGAAATCCCCAACAAACGAACGGATTCTTTTAGTTTTTCCTGGTATAATAATTCTTTAGCCGTTTCGAGCAATAATGCTTTATCTGAAATAAAATAAGGCAAGGTTTTACTACGGGTTTGTTGAGAAAAATCAGAGTACTTAATTTTTAAGGTCACCGTTTTTCCGGCAATTTTGTGTTTTTGCAAACGGCGTTCGAGTTCTTTAGCAATACTCTCTAAACGATCTTCCATGAAAACTTCAGAAGATAGGTTTTCATTAAACGTACGTTCAGCTCCCACCGATTTTGAAATACGATTCGGTTTTACCGGACTGTTATGAATACCTCGAACAATATAGAAATAATGTGTGCCGCTCTTGCCAAAATGCTGTTCTAAAAAGGCTAAACTGCGGGTTTTTAAATCTTTCCCGGAATAAATACCCAATTGATACATTCGTTCGGCCGTAACTTTACCGATGCCGTAAAATTTACGAATGTCTAACGCTTCCAAAAAAGCTTCCACCTCATCCGGATTAACCGTTTTTTGCCCGTTTGGCTTATTATAATCTGAAGCTACTTTCGCAACAAATTTATTGATAGAAATACCCGCTGAAGCGGTTAAGCCGGTTTCTTCAAAAATACGCTTCCGAATTTCATGAGCTAACAAGGTCGCACTGGGATTACCTTTTTTATTTTGAGTAACATCTAAATAAGCTTCGTCTAGTGATAGCGGTTCAACCAAGTCCGTAAACTCGTAAAATATTTTTCGGATAATTTTAGAAATTTCGGTATATCGATTAAATCGAGGTCTAACAAAGATTAAATCCGGACATTGCTTTTTGGCTTGCACACCACTCATCGCACTGCGTACACCAAATTTTCTGGCCTCATAACTGGCAGCAGAAACAACTCCCCGAATTTCACTTCCTCCAACAGCTAAAGGTTTCCCTTTTAATTCCGGAAAATCAAGCTGCTCTACAGAAGCATAGAACGCATCCATGTCTACATGAATTATTTTACGGTAGTTTATCTCCTCCTTCATGATGCACTTCTATTGTTCCTATTGGGAAAAAGAAAGAAAATGGTTTACTTTTAAAATGTCTCCAAATAGAAGCGGAAATAGGTTTAAATTCAGAAAGCGGAATAGCTCTTGATCGAAAAGCTAAACCAAGAGATAAGCCGAAACTAACCATAAAGTTAACCAACCCGATGATTCCGATGCCAAATATTCCCCAAAACAACATCCAATTATCCAAGGTGTAATTTGAGCCATAAAGTCCAAGAGCTAGATTTCCACTGGCAAAAGTAATGTGTCTGATATCTAAATTTAAACCGAAAAAGACACCTATTGAGGCGGTGGAACCCATAAAAATACCAAGCCAAAAATTTGAAATAATACCTGCCCATTTTTTTTCATACCAGTGAGCAAATTTTTCAGCTTTTTCTTTCCCAAAACTGCGTTTTAAAAATGGATGTTCTTTAATTCGTTGGTAAATTTGATAATGTTTATCCCGGTTTGCCACACTACCGGAAATGATTCCCGATAGAAACAAAAAGCAACCTGCAATAGCCGCATGAAAAATAGCCATCGAATGAACCGGACTTAAATCTGTCACTAAAGTATTCCATTTTGTTTCGGCAATATTATAGTGAAAAGCCAAATCAATAAGCCAAATTCCCAATAAAGATATCGGGAAAGCCATGATGACATTCCCAACAAAGGCAATGAATTGTGAACGGAAAACGCGCGCAAAAAACACAGCAAATCCTTGGTGTTTTTGGTTCGAATTTCCGTTTTCTTTTATTTCGTCTTCCAGCACTTTGACTAAAGCGGAAGCGGTCATTGCGGGCTGTTTTGTAGCCAATGTAAATCCTAAAACATAAATAGCAATAAACCCAAAAGAATAATTCATACTATACAAAAAAGCATGGCCAAAATCACTGGTTTCCACTTTTGAGAGCAAAACTTTAATGACACATAAAATCCCGACTATTAATCCACCTCCCAAAGCTGTATTGAACATTTTAAAATATTCGGATCTGGATTGAGTGATATATTTTTCTCCGGTTTTAGCAGTATGCTGCGTAATTTCGTAAGAAAGTAATTGTGTACTTTCTTTTACAAATGTTCGAAGGTTATTTCGGGTGCAATTGTATTTAATTAATTTGTAAGCCAATCGGATACTATTTTTTTTCTTATCCGTTTCAACATCTACTACTAAAAGCGGAATAAGAATTTTTAATCGATATAGCTGTTGCCTGATTCGGAGTAAACTTTGATTCACCCGAAGTGTTATACCAAATTTAGAAGAATTTTGAAATGCTTTTTCAACATATTCTTCACATTGTTTATGTAATATAAAAAGCTGTTTATAGTACAAACTCTCGGATGTTGTAAAATGCTTGTTGTCTTTTGTTTTAATTTTGTCTTGAATTAATAAAAGTTCTTTTTCGAATGCCGCAAAAGGACTTTCAAAATGAAAATACTCCGGAACCATTTTCAGCACGTCCGATTCTAAGGCTCGTCCGCTCATTCGTTGAGCAATTAATGACATTGACATCATTAGTTCTGATAAAACAGAATTTTGTTCGGCTGATTCATAGAGCGAGGTAAACCCCACTAATTCATATAACTCTTCAATTTGATTAATTGGGATTTTTGACAACCAAATCGGGTCATAATCTGCATAAAAAACCTGATTCAAAACAAATTCTAAGGTATCCGTTTCGTGTTGATAAGGTAAAACTTTGGCATAAATTCGTTTTTTAACTTCGAATAAAAAATCAACATCCTGGAGTATAGCAGCATCCGATAATATTCTACTTATTTTTTTCTCAAAGAGCAAACCCTTCAGATAACTTGAAAATTGATTTGTAATTGATTTGTTTTTTTTCAAAAACAGTAGTAAATCCGTAAGGTCTATTTCATTTGTTTTTTTGAGATTTTTAGGCCGAATTGAAGCTACAATTTTAACTAGAATTTCTAAAGGGTCAATTGTTACTTCCCACCGTTTATTATTGTCGAAATAATCGGTTAAAACATCAATCGTCGTTACTTTTTTCTTTTTAGTAAAGGATACAGCCATTTGGTATATTTATTCTGTAAAAATACGAATCAAAAATATTTATATCTACCTTGCATTCATATTATATGAAAATATTATGATAGAAATTGAACGAAAATTTTTAGTTACTTCCCCACAATTTAAAAAAGAAGCTTTTCAGGAATCGAGAATTGTACAAGGCTATTTAAATTCACATCCTGAACGTACTGTTCGTATTCGAATCAAAGGAAATAAAGCTTTCATAACCATCAAAGGCATTGGAAATGAAACGGGCTTAACTCGTTTGGAATGGGAAAAAGAAATTTCAGTAGCTGAGGCAGAAAAACTTTTAAAACTTTGTGAAACAGGAATTATCGACAAAGTTCGTTACGATATCAAAGTAGGTAATCATATCGTTGAAGTCGATGTTTTCTCCGGTGAAAATGATGGATTAATTATGGCTGAAATAGAATTAGAATCAGAAGGAGAAGTTTTCAAAAAACCTTCTTGGTTGGGAGAAGAAGTAACCAACGACGAACGTTATTACAATGCTTATTTAAGCAGAAATCCTTTTAAAAACTGGAGCTGATTCAATTTATAGTAGCCTTTATTTCTTCAACTAATTCTATCGTAACTTTCATCGAACCATGCCCTTTGTGTTGAACTATGTCATGAAAAGCTCTTTTTGACAAATCAATTTCTCTTCCTTTTGTAAAAGGTCCACGGTCATTTACGGTAACTATTGTTGATTTTCCGTTCGCTTCATTCGTTACACGAACTTTTGTTCCGAATGGAAATTTCCGGTGTGCAGCTGTGTGCTTTTGATTATCAAAAACTTGTCCGCTTGCAGTTCTTTTCCCTGTAAATTTATCCGCATAATAAGAGGCATGAGCTCTTTTTTTATACAATTTAAAGGTAAAATTACCTTCTGTTGCAATGCTATCTATGGCGGTTTTATCATTTTTAGTAGTATCTCTATGGATAATTCTATTTAATGATGGTTTTTCGAAATGCTTTGTTTCAAAAGAAAAACTACTGAAAAACAATAAGGCAAACAGCCCAAACACAATTAGCTCAGTTTTATGTTTCATAATCCAGATTTTTAGTGCGTTATCATTAACAAATAGTATTCCAAAATAAGAAAACCAAGAAAAAAAGTGGTTTTATACTTTTATCCTAACCAAGAACTCCAAGGAATTCTACTTAAAATAAGCAGCAAACCGATTCCGTAAAAGAAAAGTATTTTTCTGAATTTTAGGGTCCCTTCAGCTTTTTTGTGTTTAGACCAACCTATTGTAATTAATACTATAGCAATGATGTTAATCAGAGGGTGTTCTAACATTGTTAATCGTAATTCCGAATTTTTCATAGCTCCATCAATACCCAAAGCTTTGAACCCTTTTTCTGAAACAAAATATACTGCTAAACCTAACAATAACTGAATATGAGAAAAAATTAACGCAAACAATGAAATACGCAAGTCTTTGGACACAAAATATCTTTTGGAGGTATAACCCATCAATGCATTGACAACGGCAATTAGAAGAACTAAAACCGCTAAATAAGCCCACCAAGAATGCAATTTTTGTAATAATTCGTACATAGGTATTTTTTTTATGAAAAACAAATATAGTAAAAATCCAAACTTTATCAAACGGATAGGGTTTCGATTTTTATTTTTGGTTTAAAAAATGTGTCAATAAAAAGTTGGTTGAACTGTCGTGGTTTTTGATTTTACCGGAAGTAATTTCCGCTAAAATAGAATTGGCTAATTGTTTGCCGAGTTCCACACCCCATTGGTCATAACTGAAAATATTCCAGATAACACCTTGTACAAATATTTTGTGTTCATATAAAGCAACTAAAGAACCTAATGTCTCCGGAGTTAAACTGGTAATTAAAAAAGTATTAGTTGGCCGATTCCCGGAAAATATTTTAAACGGCAATAAAAAATCTGCCTTTTTTCCAGAAACTCCTTGTTTTTCAAATTCAGCCATGACTTGTTCTGCGGGTTTCCCATTTAATAAAGCCTCGGTTTGTGCAAAAAAGTTGGACATTAGCTTATCATGATGGTCTTGATTTCCATAGAGTGAATTTACAAATCCAATAAAATCAGTTGGAATCAATTTTGTCCCTTGATGAATTAATTGAAAAAAAGCATGTTGAGAATTTGTTCCCGGTTCTCCCCAAATTATTGTTCCGGTTTGATAATTCAACGGGTTCCCTTCTCGGTCAATACTCTTTCCGTTACTCTCCATTATTCCTTGTTGAAGATAAGGAGCTAATTTTTGAAGATATTGGGTATATGGAATCAACGCTTCACTTTCTGCACCAAAGAAATTATTATACCAAATACTCAATAAGGCTAAAATAACCGGAATGTTTTTTTCAAACGGTGTTGTTCTAAAATGCTCATCCATGTCGTGAGCTCCAATCAATAACTTGTCAAAATTTTCATAACCAACCGCTAAGCTAATGGATAATCCAACCGCACTCCAAAGTGAAAATCGACCGCCTACCCAATCCCACATTGGGAAAATGTTATCGGGATGAATTCCAAATTCTGTCACTTTTTGAATATTAGTAGAAACGGCTACAAAATGCTTGGCGACATCTTCTTGCTTAGCTGATTTTAAAAACCAATGGCGAATTGTTTCGGAATTGGATAAAGTTTCTTGAGTAATGAACGTTTTAGAAACAATAACAAATAAAGTTGTTTCTGGGTTCACTTTTTTTATAACTTCGTTCACATGATCACCATCCACATTTGAAACAAAATGGACATTCAGTTGATTTTTATAAAACTGAAGGGCTTCAACCACCATTGCGGGGCCCAAATCAGAACCGCCAATACCAATGTTTACCACATCCGTAAAAGGCTTTCCGGTAAAACCTTTTCGTTCACCATTAACAACTTCTTCCGTGAAGTTTTTGATTTTATTTTTTACAGCAACTACTTCTGGCATCACATTTACCCCATCAACCAAAATACTTGCATTAGAAGAAGCTCTTAATGCAGTATGTAATACAGCTCTGTTCTCTGTTTGGTTAATTAAATCACCGGCAAAATATTTCGATATAGCATCTTTTAAATCAACTTCATTCGCTAAAGTCAAAAGATATTGTTTTGTTTCTTCAGTAAGAATATTTTTTGAATAATCAACTAAAAAATCGTTCCATTGAATATGAAATTTTTCTGCTCTTTTAGCATCCTTAGCAAAGAGTTCTTGCATAGAAACATGTTGCATTTCTTCAAAATGTTTTTTCAAATTTTGCCAAGCTGCTGTTTCTGAAGGATTGGTACTTTTTAAAGCCATGATATCAATTTTATTTTTTAAACTGTAGTGTTGCAATGCTGTCTAACTCCCTTTTTAAAGGAGCTATATATGCTAAATAATTTTTGCGGTGTTTTTCATTCATCGGTTCAGTGTTTGGTAATTTTTGTGATAAAGGATCAACTTGAATACCATTTTTCCAAAAGCGATAACACACGTGTGGACCTGTGGCTAAACCGGTACTTCCCACTTTTCCAATCACCTGACCTTGTTCGACACGTTGCCCTTTTCGTACTAAAATTTTGGACATGTGTAAATATTGAGTGGAATAAGTTCCATTGTGTTTGACTTTTACAAAGTTCCCATTTCCGGCTGTATATCCTGTTTTTTCAACTACTCCGGAAGCTGTTGTTTTAATGGGAGTTCCTTGTGCCGCTGCATAATCTGTTCCTTTATGAGCTTTCCAAGTCATTTGGACAGGATGAAAACGTTTAGGTGAAAAACGAGAGGATATTCTAAAATAATCCAACGGAGCCTTCAAAAACATGGTTTTCAATCCTTTTCCTTCTTCGTCATAATAATCCTCTTTTTTGGAAAAACTGTCTAATTTGTATGGAAAAGCGTAGATTTTTTTGCCTTTATGTTCAAAAAAAGAACTTTCCATTCTTTCTACACCGGCATAAATAGTATCGTTGATATATTTTTCATAAAACGTTACCGCAAATTTATCATCTTTCTGAATTTTAAAAAAGTCGATGGAGTACTCATATATCTTAGCTAGATTATTAGCCATTGAAGCATCAACCTCGTTTTTGCTTAATGTTTCAGACAGTGAACCACTAATTGATGTAGCAATAGTTCTTCGTTTTATAGTAATGGGTTTTTGTTTATTATAAGCGACTACCAAAGTATCTCTGAAATCAACAACACTGTAATGGATATTATCTTTCTGATAAATAAAAACCTGTAATTGGTGAGGGGCTTTTTTTGATTTTAAAAGCGTAAAAGGTTTGCCAATTCTAATATCCCGAAGATTAAAACTGTCTTTTACCATTTCTGTGACATCATGCACTTTAAAAGTGCCGATATTGTTTTCTTCCAATAATTTACCGAAGGTGTCTCCGCTTTGAACTGTATCTTGAACTACTAAATAATCATTGTACGTAAACCCAAACTCCACAATAATTGGCTCTTCTTTAATAACTTCTTTAGGAACAACTTTTTTATCTTTTTCTTCGCAGGCGAATAAGAGTAAAGTGATTAGGGTTATTGTTATTATTTTAAATTTCAATGTCTTTTCTTTAAATCAATTATATACTTTCTTTTTCTCCCCAATTGGCCAATTCCTGAGCTGTCCATAGTTCAGGGAAGAAAATTCTTCGTTGGTATTTGGGCAACATGTATTTTTTCCAATCACTGCCTCCTGTTGCTTCTCCGGTTCCGTGTCCGCTTTCAATATATTTTTTTGCTGCATGATAATGACCCATTACCCAAGTTATGTTGACGGTATAATCATAATGTCGCATCGCATTAACTAAAGCTTCGTTTTTTTGGTCGTTTTCAGGTAATTGTTTGAATTTCCGCCACAAATTAGTGGTGTTATAATCTTCCATAAAACGCAAAAATTCCTTTTTATATTTTCGTTCAAACTCTAAAATTAAAAAAGATTTTTCACCGGTTTGATAATCTTTTCCTGCTGCTTGCCAATACAAATGTTCAAACGCATGTTCATAGGGCGTATCTCTATCTATCGTTGCTCTAAAACGGTAATCAATCAAGTTAATCAAATCAGTTGATGAAAATTCAATAAATCGGTATTGAGCACTTTGAAAACCACTGGCAGGTGTTAACGTATTTCTGAATTTCATGTATTGTTCAACGTCCATTCCTTCTTTCATAATGGTAAAAGAAGTTGTCAACATATCGAAATAACGACTGATTCTCATTAATTTTTCGGTGAAATAAGCTGATTCAGGTTGCTCGGTTTGGCAGAGTTGTTCAATTTCCCAAAGAATCATTTTAAACAATAATTCATTGACTTGATGGTACATGATAAATACCATTTCATCTGGTAAAGTTGTTCGTTGGGTTTGAAGATTAAGCAAGGCATCCGTTTGGATATAATCCCAATAGGTTATTGGTTTTGCCCACAAAAGTCCTTCTAAATGTGTCTCTGTTTTTTGATTTATAGCCTGAAATTTTTGTTCTATCTGTTCTAAAATTTCTTTGTGTGCTGTTGAATTCATTACGGTTTTGCTTTAACGGTAAATGTATGTTTTAAACCCTTGAATTGTTCCAAATCTGCTTTTATTGAACCTACAGCTAAACTGGCTTTAATTCGAACGGGTAATTTATTGTCATCATCTGATATCCAAACGGTTAAGCTCTCTTGCTCTTTAAAAACACGACCGGCCTGAACATATGGTCTGAATATCTTTGTTGAAATTACCCCAAATTTAGTTTTTAAATCTTCAAGACCAATAAATTTCAACTTAAATTTAGTCGTTTCATCATCAAAAAACATATCGACATTAATTGATTCTCCCACTTTCAGTTTGTCAACATTAGGGTGGTTTCTTAAATAGTAAAAGGTAGATAAAATGTCTTGGGTATTATCAGGAATTTCAAAGGTTTTTTCAGTTTTTTTCTTGTAATCCTTTACTAAAATGGTTTTGTTTTTATGATTAAAAAACCCTTCCTGATTTTTTGTATAACCGCCCTCATCTATTTTTCGTACAAATTGATAGGGATTCCCTGATTCTTTGTCAAAATAAGTTTGGTAATCATCCTCCACTTCAAAGAAGAACTTGGTCATACCAACGGTATAACCCCGTCCCTTGGCATGAAAAACCTTTTTATTGTTTCTAACTGCTTCTTTTACTTCTAATTCTGCATAACCGGCATTGATTAAGCCGTAATGGATACGAAACTTAAACCATTCCCCAACTTCAAAAGCATCTTCTTTTTTTGGTTGTAACGTTGGAGAAGAATCGAAACTGACAGTCGAAAAGAATATAATAAATAAAAATAACTTTTTCATAGTAGTGCTTGATTTTCTTCAGATAAATCAATTTCTGTTCCAAATGTACTAAAACTAAAAAAGACCTCAAAAAAAGGAAGGACTTTAATATTTTTTTAAGAGTTGGAAAAAAGAAGGAGAAATGCTCAACCAATGCTGAAGTTTCGCGATATAAAACACAAAACCCAACCGTTACCGATTGGGTTGTATGCTATTAACTAACCAAAAAACTATAAATTATGAAAAATTTATATTACACTAAGAAGGTAACCACTCCCTCTTTTGCGAGAGCAAAGGTAATCTGTTATTTGTATTATTTTTAATTAAAATTCAACTTTAACTAAATGTTTGTAAAAAAACAGCAATTTATAGGTCAAAAATTTCATTATCTGTAATTTTCAGATGGTTTTATAACGTTCCTCTTAAAGCTTGCTCTCTTTCTATGCTTTCAAATAACGCTTTAAAGTTACCTGCTCCAAATCCTTTAGCTCCCATTCGTTGAATAATTTCATAAAACAACGTGGGTCGGTCTTCAACGGGCTTCGTAAAAATCTGTAATAAATAACCGTCTTCATCCGCATCTACTAATATGGAAAGTTTTTGTAATTCTTTAATATCCTCTTTCATCATGTCCATGTGAACACCTAAGCGACGGGGAATATCATCATAGTAAGCTTGTGGAGGCGGCGGGAGGAATTCTACTCCACGGGATTTTAATCCAGCAACGGTTTTAATAATGTCATCAGTGGCAACAGCTAAATGTTGAACTCCTGACCCTTCATAAAAATCGATATATTCTTCAATTTGAGATCTTTTGTTCCCTTTTGCAGGTTCATTAATTGGGAATTTTATTCTTCCATTACCATTACTCATTACTTTACTCATCAAGGCAGAATACTCGGTGTGAATTTGTGTGTCATCAAATGAAAGGAAATTTTCAAATCCCATCACATCTTCATACCATTTGACCCATTGGTTCATTTCGCCCCAACCGACATTGCCTACCATGTGGTCTACATATTTCAATCCAAGTGGCTCCGGATTATATTCTGATTTCCATTCTACAAAACCAGGTAAAAATGCTCCGTTGTAATTTTTTCTTTCTACAAATATGTGAACCGTTTCACCATAAGTATGTATTCCAGAACGGACAACTTCGCCGTGATCATCTTTTTCAACGGTTGGTTTCATAAATGATTTAGCCCCTCGCTTAGTGGTTTCTTCCCAAGCTGAACGGGCATCTTCCACCCAAAGAGCTATCACTTTCACTCCATCTCCATGTTTAGCAAGCTGTTCATTGATAGGTGAACTACTTGTTAATGGCGTTGTCAATACCAATCTTATTTTATCCTGTTTTAATACATAACTAACGGAATCTTTTGATCCTGTTTCTAATCCGCGATAGGCGTATGATTGATAACCAAATGCGGTTTTGTAATAATGTGCCGATTGTTTTGCGTTACCTACATAAAACTCAACATAATCTGTTCCTAAAAGTGGAAGGAAGTCTTTTGCTCCTTCAAATATTTTTTCCAGTCCGTATTCAACGGATTTTACTTCTTTACTCATTTTTAAAATATTTTTAACCCTAGCAGGGTTTTTATTGTTAATTACTACAACCAGCTTTGAAAATAGTTATCATCAGCAATTTTCATCGCTTCTTCTGTTACCATTAAAGGTTTGAACGTGTCAACCATTACGGCTAACTCAAGTGTTTCTTTTTTTCCTATACTTCTTTCGGCAGCTCCCGGATGAGGCCCATGAGGAATTCCGGCTGGATGCAAGGAAATGTTTCCTTGTTTTATGTCGTTTCTACTCATAAAATCACCATCAACATAATACAAAACTTCATCTGAATCAATATTACTGTGGTTATAAGGTGCCGGTATAGCTAATGGATGATAATCATATAGTCTGGGCACAAATGAACAGACAACAAATGCCGTTGTTTCAAAAGTTTGATGTATTGGCGGTGGAAGATGAATTCTACCGGTAATTGGTTCAAAATCATGAATGGAAAAAGCATATGGATAATTGTATCCATCATACCCTACAACATCAAAAGGGTGAGAAGCATAAACCATTTCAAAAATTTCGTCTTTCTTTTTTACTTTGATGATAAAATCTCCTTTTTCATCATTCGTTTCTAATTCATAAGGACGGCGGATATCGCGTTCGCAATAAGGAGAATGCTCTAACAATTGTCCAAACCAATTACGATATTGTTTTGGAGTATAAATTGGAGCGTGCGATTCTACAATAAACAAGCGGTTATCCTCGGTATCAAAATCTATTTTGTATATAATACCGCGGGGAACGATAAGGTAATCTCCATATTTAAAATCAAGATTTCCATAAATTGTTCTCAATTTACCGGAACCTTTGTGAACGAAAATCATTTCGTCGGAATCTGTATTTTTATAAAAATAATCCGTAGTTGATTTTCTGGGAGCAGCTAACACGATGTGACAATCTGAATTGGTAAGTACAATTTTTCTGCTTTCCAAATAATCGTCTTGAGGTGCCACATCAAAACCGCTCAATTTGTAGGACTGAATATTGTTAGATTTAGCAATTATGGGAGCGATGCTGTATTGTGATCGAATTTCTTTTACTTGGGTAGGTCGTTGTTCGTGATAAGAATTAGTCGACATGCCGTCAAAACCTACCGTGCCGAAAAGTTGTTCATAATACAAATCCCCATTTGGTTTACGAAATTGTGTATGACGTTTGGGTGGAATATTTCCAAGTTTATGATAAAATGGCATAGTTTTAAAATTAGATAATTAATAAAAAAACGGATAATTGAATTAGTTCGTGAACTGATTCAACAAAAGTATCACTCCGGATTTCTCTTTTGAAGAAAATGGAGGTAGTCTAACATCCCTCGCCAAAATGATTTATTCATGAAGAATGATATTATTTCAGTTGTTTTTCTTGATATTAATTCCCACAATAATTCCTAATGCAAAAGCCAATAACAACCCTAGAATTATAACCATTACGCTGTTTTTTTTATATAATATACAAATATCGTAAAAAATATTAAATAATATGTAAAATTAAAACCAAAAACCTACGCCAAACCAAGTGAATGAATCTTTGGTTTCAGGGGACCAACTTTGTTTAATTTCAACGGGGCCAAAAATGGTTTCCAAACCATAGCCGACGGAATAACCTGAATAAGTCGGTAATTTTAACCAACCATCATTCACAAAAATATCATTCCCCATATTGGCATAATTCGCAGTTGCATTTAAGTGATTTTTTTTGAAGATTTCATAATCAAAACTTAAGCTGCCCATCACATAACTATTTCCGGTCAAACCAACAAAATCGTATCCATAAAAATGACTGAAATTGTTAAACGGCTTATAACCATACCCTCCAATAAAAAAGTTTAAAATAGGAATACTTTGCTCTCCAACCGTAAACCCTCCTTCTGATTTTAAAACAAATGAGCCTTTTCTAAATAATTTTTGAGCATAGGCAGCTTCTGCTTTGAAAATAGTGTGCATTAAAAAAATATCTTCAAATCTGGAAGAATATAAAAATGACTGAACATCTCCATTAAAATACCATCCTTTTTTGGGAAAATACTTATTATCAAACGAATCAAAATTTATATTTCCAAAAGCGGATAAATAATCGCCATTGTCAAAAATAGCCGTTGAATTAGAAAAAGTTTCTGAGTGGATTTTAAGATTCATCAGCTCCACACCAATTTTTGCACTGAATTTTTGCACAAAAAGCGTTTGGATATATAATTGGTTCGTAAAATCTCTATAATCAACATTTATGGAATTGGTACCGGCTTCTCTTAAAACATCCCATGCACTAAAATTTGTGTTCACATTTCGATTAAATTGATAAAATTTAGAATTAAAACCAACACTCAAATTATAACCAATGTCAACATTATAATCTAAGAAATACCTAAAATTATCCCCTAAAACTATATCTGCGGAAAAAACATCATTTTTGAATAATAATTTTTTCTTGGTATAGTTTACTAAAATGCCGCTTTTAAACAACCCGTCGTAATGAAGTCCTAATTTTAAATACGTTTTAGTGGGATTTTCAATTAAAAAAAGATTCAATTGATCACCTCCTTCTTCTTTTTCTAACGTATAACTTAACGAACTGAAGTTTTGTGTAGTATTTAAATAATCGATACCCCTAACTAAGTCGGCATAACTAATTTTTTGACCGGGTTTAAATCTCAATTTACTTTGAACATAATATTTTGTGTAATTATCAAGTGGGTTGATTTTGATTGAACTGATGTATAAACTATCCGTTTCCTTTTTCGGGAACACCGTAGTTGGTCTTTTATAATTAGTGCTCAATTTTTTAAAAGCTTCCATATATTCCATGGCAACATCTTCTCCAATTTTTATAATTTCAGGCCCTTTATCAAAAGAGACAACCGTAAATTCATTGATGCTTGGCTTGATGTAAATATCGATAAGATGTTTTTTTTCTTCCATCTTCTTTATCATTTGTAAATTCGATATTTGCACCAATAATTTTGTTGCTTCCGTTAGTTCTTCTCTTTCTTTCAATTCATATTGAACATCGATACCGATGATGATGTCGGCTCCCATATTCTTGACTTCTACCACCGGAAAATTATTTAATACCCCGCCATCTATTAAAAACTTACCGTCAATAATTACCGGAGCATACAATGTTGGTAACGCACCACTGGCCACAATTGCTTGAGATAAAAAACCATGATCTAACAAAACTTCATGTCCTGTTTCTATATCCGTTGCCATACACAAAAATGGAATGGGTAATTTTTTAAAATCCCGCTCATGACGAACATGATCCATTAACCGTGTCATTAAATTATAATTATACAAACCCCTGGAAAGGGCAATCGGCACCCCTAATTTGAATTTTTGAAAGGGCAATGTCAACGCATAACGATCATTGTTTTCGCGTTCGTAGTAATCTTTAGAAACTCTAGGAGTGTAATCTTGTATAATCGCATCATAATCGGCTGCTTTAAAAATACTGTCTATTTGTATACCGGTGTAGCCTGAAGCATACAAGCCCCCCACTACTGCTCCCATACTGGTCCCGCCAATATAATCTATTTTTATTCCGGCTTCGTCTATTTTTTTTAAAACCCCAATATGGGCCAATCCTTTTGCGCCGCCTCCACTAAGCACAAGACCGATTTTGGGTCGTGGAAGAGTGTCTTGCGAAAAACAACAGGTAAGAGGAAATAGGAATAGAATTAGCAATAATAAACATAATCCAATTGGTCTGATTCGAGTGGGAATGCTCAAAAAAGAGAAAGGGAAAAGCGTTAAAATAGCAACCAAAAAGGCCCGAACGTCTAGCTTCAAAATAAGTTATTTATTTATTGCCTTGTAAAATTCGTAAATTTTTTTGGCTTTTGCTACTCCAACGACCGTTGAAATTTCATTTTCACTTGCCAGTGCTATTCTTTTAACACTTTTGAAATGTTTAATTAACGTAACCATGGTTTTTTCACCAATACCCGGAATCGTTTCTATAGAAGTTTCCAAAGCAGATTTACTCCGTTTATCACGATGATGAGTAATACCAAATCGGTGTGCTTCATTTCGCAGTTGTTGGATAATCTTCAAAGTTTCCGATTTTTTATCCAAATACAGCGGAACAGTATCACCGGGATAAAACAATTCTTCTAATCGTTTGGCTATTCCGATAATAGCAATTTTTCCACGTAAGCCTAAATCATCTAAACTTTTTAAAGCTGATGACAACTGGCCTTTTCCGCCATCTATGATGATAAGTTGCGGCAACGGTTGGTTTTCGTCTAACATACGTTTGTAACGGCGATAAACTATTTCTTCCATTGATGCAAAATCATCCGGCCCCACCACCGTTTTGATGTTGAAATGACGATAATCTTTTTTACTGGGTTTACCGTCTTTAAAAACGACACAAGCCGCGACGGGATTTGTTCCTTGAATATTTGAATTGTCAAAACATTCAATATGTCGAGGTTCTACAGAAAGGCGTAAATCCTTTTGCATTTGAGCCATGATTCGGTTGGTATGTCGCTCAGGGTCTACGATTTGAATTTGCTTAAGTTGCTCCAAACGGTGGTATTTGGCATTGCGTTGAGAAAGCTCAAGTATCTGCTTTTTATCGCCTACTTGCGGAACAGTGACGTTTATCTTATCACCAAAATCCAAGGCAAAAGGCAAAATAAGTTCCTTGGAAGTTAAATGAAATCGCTCGCGTAATTCAACAACAGCCAATTCTAATAACTCCTCATCCGTTTCGTCGAGTTTCTTTTTCAACTCCAAGGTATACGAACGGATAATCGCTCCATGAGCAATTTGAAGAAAATTAACATAGGCCATCGTTTCATCTGACACAATGGAAAAAACATCAATGTTGGAAATCTTCGGATTCAAAATGGTTGATTTGGCTTGATAGTTTTCTAAAACTCCTATCTTTTCCTTCATTTTTTGGGCTTCTTCAAATTGCATGGTGGCGGCCAACTCATGCATTTTAAGTTTAAACTCTTTTAAACTTTCTTTAAAATTACCTTTCAGAATTTGCCGAATGGCATCCACTTGTTTCTGATAATTTTCTAACAGTTCAAAACCTTCACAAGGTCCTTTACAATTACCGATGTGGTATTCTAAACAAACCTTGTATTTATTGCTTTTAATATTGGCTTCACTCAAATCATAGTGACAGGTTCGCAATGGATACAACTCTTTTATTAAATCCAACAACGTGTGAACCGTTTTAAAACTGGTATAAGGTCCAAAATACTCTGAACCGTCTTTAATCATTTTTCGGGTTGAAAAAATACGGGAAAAAGGTTCTTTTTTAATGCAAATCCACGGGTATGTTTTATCATCCCGCAACAGTACATTATACCGGGGCTGTAATTTTTTAATTAAATTATTTTCCAGCAAAAGAGCATCTTGTTCAGTAGAAACAACAATGTGTTTTATCTCCACAATCTTTTTTACTAAAACCGCAGTTTTATTATTATCATGCGATTTAGTAAAATAAGACAAAACCCGTTTTTTTAAATTCTTGGCTTTTCCCACATATAAAATTTTGCCTTCTTTGTCATAATACTGATAAACTCCCGGATTGTCAGGTAGTGTTTGAAGTTGAAGCTCTAAAGTTGGGTTATTCATTTTACGGTTTAGCAGCGGTTCAAAAAGTTAATCTGCTGAATTTTCAAAACAAATTTAACTTTAAAAAAGACACCAAACAAACATTGTTTTCTTTTAACTTTTTTACATTTACCAAATGAATAAAAAAGAAATACGCAAAAAATATAAAGATTTAAGAAGTCTGCTTTCTGCTGAAGAATTAGAGGAGAAAAGTTTGGCAATTGCCAATCAACTTCTGAAATTGGCCATTTGGCAAAAAACCTATTATCATTTATTTCTTTCTATTAAAAAACAAAAAGAGATAAATACGGAGTACATACTTCAAATTTTAGCTGGAAAAGATAAAGAAATTGTCATCTCGAAAAGTGATTTTAAAACCGGAAAAATGATTCACTTTTTATTGACAGATAATACGAAGATCGTTGAAAACGACTACGGAATTCCGGAACCGGTTGATGGTTTAGAAGTGCCTACTACTAAGATTGACGTGGTTTTTGTGCCGCTTTTAGCTTTTGATATAAACGGTCATCGGGTGGGCTATGGCAAAGGGTTTTATGATTGCTTTTTATCAGCTTGTTATCCGGAAACCATTAAAATAGGATTATCTTTTTTTGAAGCCGAAGAAACTATTGAAGGAATTAATGAATCTGATGTTTTGTTAGATTATGTTGTAACTCCCTTAAAAGTGAATCATTTTATTTAAGCCAAAGCTTCTTTTGATTCTTCTGTTTTATCAGTAGTTCCAAATGCTTTTTTATTAAAAACAATTAATATTCCAACTCCGGTTGAAATGGCCATATCTGCAATATTGAAAATGGCATTAAAAAAAGTAAAATATTTACCCCCTATAAGAGGAAGCCACTCTGGTAAAGTTCCTTTCCAAATTGGAAAATAAAGCATGTCCACTACTTTCCCGTGAAACCAAGTTCCATAAGGTTGTTCTGAAAACAATACAGCGGGTGCATTATAACTATCGTTGAAAATCACCCCATAAAAAACACTATCTATAATATTTCCAAAAGCTCCTGCCAATATTAAGGAAACAGCAACAATTAAATAGGTTGAGCTTGCTTTTCGAACACAATCCCACAACCAATAACCAATACAAAAAACAGCAACAATTCGGAAAAGAGTTAAAATTAATTTGCCATAATCACCCGGGATTTCAGTTCCCCAAGCCATTCCTTCATTCTCAATAAAATGTATCCGAAACCAATCGAACACTTTTATTTCTCCCCCTAAAATAAAATGGGTTTTTATATATAATTTAGAGACCTGATCAGCTAAAAGAATCAGAAACACAATCAGATAGGCCTTTTTTAATGTCATTTTTAAAATTTTATCGTGCAAAAATAGGAATATTATCCATCAAAAAATACATTCTCCTTGGCTTGTCTCAAATTTTAGGTTTTTTTTAATCTTTCACGCAACTTTTTTGCCTCAATTGTATCTACAATTTATAACAATTGTATTAAAAAAGTCATTAATTTTGTTAAACCTAATTTAATAAATAATGAAAACAGTAAAATTTATTGTTATTGCTTTTATTCTTAGCTTTTTTTCTTCTTGTAACAACGAGGATGACAACAGTGAAATGGCAAAATTCGCCGTTCCTGAAATCAAATCATTAGCGACTATTCGCAGTAGTATAAACGTAACTTCCGCTCAAGCAACAAATGCAGACGGGAAAGTCTATGTTGCTGAAAATCTCTTATTTTATGTTGCTCAAGAATCAGGTATTCACATCTTTGACAATTCAAACCCTATAAGTCCACAAAATACAGCGTTCATAAACTTAGAAGGCGTTCACGACATTGCTGTCAAAGGAAATTTTCTTTATGCCGATAATTTTATTGACTTGGTTGTTTTTGATCTTTCTAACCTTTCCAATATTACCGTTATTCAAACCGTTGAAAATGCCTTTGATTTTTATCCTTCCTATCCGGAAGGAGCTGAATTTTATGCCTTTGATGTTAATCCTACTGCTAATGAAATTATTGTGGGGTATCGTATTGAGAACCGAAGCAGACCACAAGGTGAAGATTTAATTTTCGCCAACGATGCGTTGGCCGTATTTGAAAGTTCTGCTGCGGGTTCTGTTGGAATAGGTGGCTCTTATGCAAAATTTCAAATTAACAACAATGCGCTTTATGCAGTAGAAAGTTATGAACTGAATGTATTTAACATCAGTGACCCAACTCAAGCTTTTTTTGATAAAGCAGTATATATGACAGAATGGCTGGGCGGTGGTCAATTTGAAACCCTCTTCAAACAAAAAGAATTCTTATTTGTAGGTGCTACCAACGGAATGTATATTGTGAATGCCCTAGATGAGTTTAATCCTTATTTCGTATCTAGTTTCTCGCATGCTACGGCGTGTGATCCGGTAGTGGTGTTTGCCAATACAGCTTACATTACAGTAAGAGGCGGTTCTACATGCGGTGCGATAGAAGACCAAGTGAATGTGATTGACATCACAAACATCGAAAACCCAACCTTAATTTCAACGTATTTATTAAGTGATCCGCGTGGATTGGGAATAAAAGATAATGTCTTATATGTGTGTGCCGCCGGAAACTTAAACGTATTCAATGCAACAAACTCGGCTGAATTAACCCTTCAAAACACCTACTCGGATGGTGTGCAAGATGTTATTGCTTTAAACTCTCACCTCATCGCGGTGGGCAACAATAAAATCATCCAATACAATTATGGAGAAAATCATTCCTTAGAACAAATTAGCGTGGTGAACTTTTAGTTTTACCCATTTATACTAAAAAAGAGGCATACCAGCCTCTTTTTTTATGAAATCTATTTTGCTTTTTTACCCATAAAAAAAGCCCCGCATGAGCGAGGCCTCTTCAACTATTTAAAGACACATTAACGCTGCATGTTCTTCGCCTCGATGCTCATAGTAGCATGCGGTACTAATTTCAAACGTTCTTTTGAAATCAATTTACCAGTCACTTTACAAACACCATACGTTTTGTTCTCTACTCTGAAAAGAGCATTTCTCAAATCGCGGATAAATTTTTCCTGACGAATGGCTAATTGAGAGTTGGCCTCTTTACTCATCGTTTCACTGCCTTCTTCAAATGCTTTAAAGGTGGGTGACGTATCATCCGTTCCGTTATTTAAATCATTCATATAAGCACTTTTGATAAGTTCCAAATCATTTTGGGCTTTCTCTATTTTTTTTAAGATAATTTCTTTGAACTCTGCCAAATCGGCTTCTGAGAACTTTACTACTTCATCTGTCATAATCTAATCTATTTTGAAATTATTATTTTTGTTTTAATGTCATCAAACTCAATTTCTGTACCATTTTCTATTTTGTCTTCAAAAAAAAGCAATTTAGTTAAGGTTTCCGACTGAACATAGTCTAAATTAGCGGTTATCGCTTCCTCTAAATTCCCGTTTTTTTCTAACTGAACTTTAATTTTATCCGTTACTTCAAATCCGCTGTCTTTTCGCAGGTTCTGAATCCGATTGACCAACTCTCTGGCAATTCCTTCCTTTCTCAAATCCTCCGTTATCGTTATGTCTAAGGCAACCGTAATTCCATTCGCATTTGCCACTAACCAACCCGGAATATCCTGTGAAGAAATCTCTACATCATCTTGTGCTAAAGTTATTGATTTTCCCGAAAGTACAAGCGTGTAGCTTCCGTTTCGGTCTAATTCATTAATTTGCTCTTGCGTAAAACCTTGTATCTCTTTGGCTATCAATCCCATATCTTTACCAAATCGGGGTCCTAACGTCTTGAAATTAGGCTTAATCTGCTTCACCAAAACGCCCGAAGCATCATCCAACAACACAACTTCTTTCACGTTTACTTCCGCTTTTATCAGGTCAGAAACGGCTTCAATCTCTGCTCGCTGTTTCTTGTCAAGTATCGGAATCATTACCTTTTGCAACGGTTGACGCACCTTAATCATCTCCTTCTTACGAAGCGATAAAACCAACGAGGAAACCGTCTGTGCTTTCATCATTTTGCTCTCCAACGATTTATCAACATATTTTTCAACATACTTTGGAAAATCAGCCAAATGTACACTGTCAAATTTTTCTGAATGTGTCGCTTGTGTTAAATCTCGGTAAAGCCTATCCATAAAGAAAGGAGCTATTGGTGCCGACAATTTAGCAACGGTCACTAAACAGGTGTAAAGCGTTTGATAGGCCGCTATTTTATCGGTGCCGTATTCCCCTTTCCAAAATCTTCTTCTGCACAAGCGCACATACCAGTTACTCAAATGCTCTTGAACAAAGTCTGAAATCGCTCGGGCTGCTTTGGTCGGTTCATAATCGCCATAGCTTTCATCTACGAACTGCACTAACGTTTGCAGCTCTGATAAAATCCAACGGTCTATCTCCGGTCTTTCTGTCAAAGGAACTTCCGCTTCTTTAAAAGTAAACCCATCAATGTTGGCATACAACGCAAAGAACGAATAGGTATTGTAAAGCGTCCCGAAGAATTTTCGTCTTACCTCAGCTACTCCTTCAATATCAAATTTCAAATTGTCCCACGGATTCGCATTCGCAATCATATACCAGCGGGTAGCATCCGGACCGTACTGATCCAAAGTCTTGAACGGATCGACCGCATTCCCCAATCGTTTCGACATTTTTTGGCCGTTTTTATCCAACACTAATCCGTTCGAAACCACATTTTTATAAGCAATTTTATCAAAAACTAACGTGCCGATAGCATGCAAGGTATAAAACCAACCCCGCGTTTGATCAACTCCTTCCGCTATAAAATCAGCCGGAAAAGCTAAATGATCATCTATTAATTCTTTGTTTTCAAACGGATAATGCCATTGTGCATAAGGCATCGCTCCACTGTCAAACCATACGTCAATCAAATCTGATTCGCGTTTCATTGGTTGACCCGAAGGGGAAACCAATACTATGTCATCCACAACATTTTTATGTAAATCAACTAAATCATAATTTTCCTCACTCATGTTTCCGATTTCAAATCCTTTAAACGGATTTTCCTGCTGGAAACCGGCGGCAATCGATTTTTCAATCGCATGATATAATTCTTCTACAGACCCGATCAATACTTCTTCCGATTTATCCTCCGTCCGCCAAATCGGCAACGGAATTCCCCAATATCTTGAACGCGACAAATTCCAATCGTTGGCATTTTTCAACCAATTCCCAAAACGCCCTTCGCCGGTAGCTTTAGGCTTCCAATTGATGGTTTCGTTCAAATCAAACATTCGGTCCTTAATCTCCGTTACTTTGATAAACCACGAATCTAAGGGATAATATAAAATAGGTTTGTCTGTTCGCCAACAATGTGGGTAACTGTGCACGTACTTTTCAACTTTGAACGCTTTGTTTTCCTCTTTTAATTGAATAGCAATTTCAACATCGGCTGACCGTTCAGGTGCTTCGCCGTCATTGTAATATTCATTTTTCACGTATTTGCTTGAAAAACCGCCTAATCCTTCAATAAATTTTCCTTGTAAATCAACTAATGGAACGGGGTTTCCTGCTTCATCGAGTACTAGCATCGGTGGTACTTCAGGCGATGCTTCTTTCGCTACTTTTGCGTCATCCGCACCGAAAGTAGGAGCGGTGTGAACAACTCCTGTTCCGTCTTCTGTTGTAACAAAATCACCTGAAATTACTATAAACGCATGTTCCGGATGTTGATACGGCAAAGCCCATGGCAATAATTGTTCGTAGCGAATACCCACCAAATCAGCTCCTTTGCATTCCGCTAAAATGTGGTAAGGTATTTTTTTATCATCTACTTTGTAATTGGTAAAATCATCCTCACTTGCTGCTAATACATATTTACCGGCAAATTGTTTGCCAACCAAGTTTTTGGCTAATACCACTTGTATCGGTTCAAACGTATATTGATTGAATGTTTTTACTAAAACATAATCAATTTTTGGTCCAACAGTTAAAGCTGTATTACTAGGCAGCGTCCAAGGTGTTGTCGTCCAAGCTAAAATATGAACATCGCCAAAACCTTGTAAAAAACTCGGTAATGTTTCGCTTTTCGTTTTAAACTGAGCCACCACAGTAGTATCGGTCACATCGCGGTAACTGCCCGGTTGATTTACTTCATGCGAACTCAAACCGGTTCCTGCTTTAGGAGAATACGGTTGAATCGTATAGCCTTTGTATAATAAATCTTTGTTATAAATTTGTTTTAATAACCACCAAACCGTTTCCATGTATTTGGATTTATAAGTCACATATGGATCTTCCATATCAACCCAATAACCCATTTTTTCAGTAAGATCATTCCACACATCGGTGTAACGCATAACGGTTTTTTTACACGCTTCGTTATATTCTTCAATGGAAATTGTTTTTCCAATATCTTCTTTCGTAATCCCTAGTTCTTTCTCTGTTCCTAATTCGATCGGTAAACCGTGCGTGTCCCAACCGGCTTTACGCTTAACTTGAAATCCTTTTTGTGTTTTATATCGGCAAAAAATATCTTTAATCGCACGAGCCATCACGTGATGAATTCCCGGCAAACCATTTGCTGAAGGCGGTCCTTCAAAAAAAACATACGGCGGATTCCCCTCCCGAGAGGTAACGCTTTGTTCAAAAATGTGGTTTTTCTTCCAATACGCCAATACTTCCGATGCCACTACAGGCAAGTCAAGTTCTTTGTATTCCGTGAATTTCGTGCTCATGTTTTAGGGTGCTAAAAATCAATTTGCGAAAGTAAGGATTTTTGAATAAATATAGTAACGGTTGAAAGATTAATTAATTAGACTTAAAGAGGCAAAATTGATCATAGAATCTTAGGTTTCAGGTTAATTATCATCTCATTACCTCAACAACTCTTTAAGAAAAAACCTCACCAAGAACCTCCAACGATTTTGGCCTTCTGAATCCATCTAAATGCACAGCATAATAATCCATCATGATTTTTAGCAAAATCTGACGTTCTGCGGCAACAAAGAATTTTGATTCACTATCAAATCTAAGTTCAATCAGTTCTTTGAATAAAACAGTTTCATTTTCACTCAGACAACTCACACCATGATAAGTAGTAAAAACACCTTCTGTAATTTCAAAAAAAGGAGCTTCCATTTTCGAAACATCGGGATAAAATCCAAAAAAACGAGTCATGCCTAATAACAAAATTAAATGAAAATTAACAGCCTCATCATGTTCATCTAACCAATGCAAAGCCGATTCTAAATAAGTATAAAACCCTTCATTTTTTTCTTCTTCTTGAATAGAATGATGCAATACTTCCGACAAAAACAAAACGATGGAACTTTTTACAATATCATTATAGATGGAAACATAAGGATATTCCATGCGAATTTCTTTAAAATATTCCAAAGTTCCTTTGTTTTTATGTGTTGCTTCAATTTCTAAAATTGTCAAGGGTTGAAAATAGCCAATCCTCTGTTGATTTTTTCTGGATGAAAAAGCATTGGCTACAAAGTAACTTTTCAACCCGTCAGATTGGGTAAAACACTTAACTATCAGCGATTTTTCCTGGTATTTCAATGCCGATATAACAATGGCTTTGGTTTTGACTTGCATGAGATAAAAGTAGGATTTAGAAAGGAAGTGTGCAAGTTATTTGTTTTTGTTGGAAGGAATAAAAATCGTTTGCCTTTTAGCGTTAAAAATTACGTTAATTAAACCCTAAACCCAACCTTTTTTTTGCAAAATTTCGTAACTTTAGATATTAGTATTCTTATTGTCATGCTATACTATTAAATAAACTTAAGAAAAGAACTCATGAAAGCGAAAAAAAGAATTGGTATCTGGATGGACTACACCAGTGCACAGATTTACGAAAATGCAAGTGGCAAATTTCTGCTGACATCCATGGAATCCAACTTTTCCATGCCTGTGAATCAAGGTTCAAAGTTGCACAGTGAGAGTTTGCTTCATAACAAAGAAAATAAAGCCGATCAGGCCTATTTTAAAGATTTGATCAATCTCATCAAAGACTACGACGAAGTGGTGCTTTTTGGACCAACCAAAGCCAAAACAGCTTTGTACAATCAAATCAAAGCCACACCAAAATTCAATAAAAT
>NZ_JBIKJL010000073.1:0-8602 GCF_044361015.1 Flavobacterium sp. | reverse complement strand
AATATTTTTATTAACCACAAATTCGCAAATGATACAATCCAATTAATTTGCGAAATTGCGGTCGTTTTAAAACAATAGTAACCACTACTTTTCTTACTAAATGGTTGTGTTTTTTGTTTAATTACTAGCGAGCAAAAATAAGATCAATCCTAATTACTAAATTGAAGATTGCTTTGCCAAAAAATCAACATATTGTTAATAACTTATCCACTTTACCAATGTGTTTTTATATAAAATCCCTTGCCAATCCGTATATTTGCGTGTTATACAAAAAATACATTTTAGCATTAAATTTATATGAGCGAAGAAATAAAAAAGAATAGTTATTCAGCAGATAGTATTCAAGCCTTAGAAGGTATGGAGCATGTGAGAATGCGTCCTTCCATGTACATTGGCGATACAGGAGTTAGAGGTTTACACCACTTGGTTTATGAAGTAGTAGATAACTCCATCGATGAGGCGTTAGCAGGACATTGTGATACTATTACAGTTTTTATAAATGAAGATAATTCAGTTTCTGTAGAAGATAATGGTAGGGGTATTCCTGTTGATATGCACAAGAAAGAAGGTGTTTCTGCTTTAGAGGTGGTAATGACCAAAATTGGTGCCGGAGGTAAATTTGACAAGGATTCTTATAAAGTTTCCGGAGGTTTACACGGAGTAGGTGTATCCTGTGTGAATGCACTTTCTGATCATTTACGTGCTACAGTTTTCAGAGATGGAAAAATATACGAACAAGAATACGAACGTGGAAAAGCAATGTATCCCGTGAAGCAAATTGGTGAAACCACCAAACGTGGAACGATGGTTACTTTCAAACCGGACACTTCTATTTTTACACAAACAATCGAATTTTCATATGATACGTTGGCCGCTCGTATGCGTGAACTTTCCTTTTTGAATAAAGGAATTACCATTACGATGTGCGACAAAAGACATTTGGATGACAAAGGTGAATTGGTAACCGAAACTTTCCATTCAAAAGAAGGATTAAAGGAATTTGTTCGTTTTTTAGATGGAAATCGCGAACCAATCATTTCACATGTTATTAGCATGGATAATGAAAAAGGGGAGATACCGGTGGAAGTGGCTTTGGTTTACAACACCAGTTATTCGGAGAATATCTTCTCATATGTAAACAACATCAATACCCACGAAGGAGGAACGCACTTGCAAGGTTTCCGTATGGGATTAACGCGTACGTTGAAGAAATATGCCGACAGTTCAGGTTTATTAGACAAATTAAAATTTGAAATTTCCGGAGATGACTTCCGTGAAGGTTTAACCGCCATTATTTCGGTAAAAGTTCAAGAACCTCAGTTTGAAGGACAAACCAAAACCAAATTGGGGAACCGTGAAGTTGTTTCACCGGTAAGTCAGTCGGTAGCAGAAATGTTGGAGAATTACTTGGAAGAAAATCCAAATGATGCCAGAATTATTGTTCAAAAAGTAATCTTGGCAGCCCAAGCTCGTCACGCAGCAAAAAAAGCTCGTGAAATGGTGCAACGTAAAACTGTTTTAGGCGGCGGTGGATTACCGGGAAAACTTTCCGATTGTTCTGAACAAGATCCTGAAAAGTGTGAGATTTTCTTGGTTGAGGGAGATTCGGCAGGTGGAACCGCTAAACAAGGTCGTGACCGTGCATTTCAGGCCATTTTACCGCTTCGTGGTAAGATTTTGAACGTAGAGAAAGCCATGCATCACAAAGTGTTTGAAAATGAAGAGATTCGAAATATATTTACTGCTTTAGGTGTCACGATTGGAACCGCGGAAGATTCAAAAGCATTAAACTTAGAAAAGTTAAGATACCACAAAGTAGTCATCATGTGTGATGCCGATGTGGATGGTAGTCACATTTCGACCTTAATATTAACCTTCTTCTTCCGATTTATGAAAGAGTTGATTGAACAAGGACATGTTTATATTGCAACTCCACCTTTGTATTTAGTGAAAAAAGGAACTAAAAAGGAATATGCGTGGAATGATGATCAGCGTGATATGATTAATTTGAAATTAGGTGGGTCTGCTGCCATACAACGCTATAAAGGTTTAGGAGAAATGAATGCGGAGCAACTTTGGGACACTACTTTGAATCCTAACTTCAGAACTTTACGTCAAATAACTATAGACAGTTTAGCGGAAGCGGATAGAATCTTCTCAATGTTAATGGGAGATGAGGTTCCGCCTAGAAGAGAATTTATTGAAAAAAATGCTATTTATGCAAAAATCGATGCTTAAATCATAACTATTTAAAAATTAAAAAAATGAAAGTTACCATTGTAGGAGCAGGGAATGTAGGTGCAACATGTGCCGATGCAATTGCTTACAGAAGAATTGCCAGTGAAATTGTTTTATTAGACATCAGAGAAGGTTTTGCTGAAGGAAAAGCGTTAGATATTATGCAAACGCAAACAACTTTGGGGTTTAATACAAAAGTATCCGGAAGTACAAATGATTATTCAAAAACTGCGGGAAGTGATGTAGTTGTGATTACTTCAGGAATTCCACGTAAACCGGGTATGACTCGTGAAGAATTAATCGGAATCAATGCAGGAATCGTAAAATCTGTTGCAGAAAGTTTACTACAACATTCACCTAATGCAATTGTTGTGGTAGTTTCGAACCCAATGGATACAATGACTTATTTAACGTTAAAAGCAACAGGCATACCTAAAAATAGAATAATCGGAATGGGAGGAGCTTTAGATGGTTCACGTTTCAAATGCTATTTATCTCAAGCTTTGAACAAACCTGCAAATGATGTATCCGGAATGGTTATTGGTGGACATGGCGATACAACTATGATTCCGTTAACTCGTTTGGCTACTTATAACGGAGTACCGGTTTCAGAATTTTTATCTGCAGATGAATTAACAAAAGTTGCAGCCGATACAATGGTAGGAGGAGCAACGTTAACAGCTCTTTTAGGAACATCAGCGTGGTATGCACCGGGAGCTTCTGTTGCTTATTTAGTTGATAGTATATTAAACGACCAAAAGAAAATGATACCTTGTTCCGTATTTTTAGAAGGAGAATATGGTCAAAACGATATTTGTATCGGAGTACCTTGTATTATAGGTAAAAATGGAGTTGAAAAAATCGTTGATATTAAACTAAACGAGGATGAAAAAGCTAAATTTGCTAAAAGTGCAGACGCAGTTAGAGCAATGAATGGTGATTTAAAATCTGTTTTAGCCTAACTTTTTAAACATAGATTTAAAGAGACTGCATTTTTGCAGTCTTTTTTTTTGAGATTAATGCACAAATTAATTGGTTAATCCTATTCATAATTATATATTTGCACGTTTTATAAAATCGAAAGAACTGCCTTGTTTTCTTTTGTATTGTAAATCAAAACCATAACCAACAAAAATTAATTAATTCAAGTAATAATGCAGAGTAAAGGACTTATTAAATTTTTCGCAATTTTATTTGCATTGGTATGTATTTACCAACTTTCATTCACGTTTGTAGCCAATAAAGTTAAAGATGATGCAAAAGCATTTGCAGGGGTTGATGTTTTGAAAGAAGTAAAATATTTAGACTCTATAGGTAGAGAAAAAGTATTTAGCTTAGGATTTGCAGACTATACCTATAATGAAGTTAAAGACAAACAAATCAATAAAGGGCTTGACCTTGAAGGGGGAATTAACGTAATTCTTCAAATTTCTGTTAAAGATATTTTGAATGGATTAGCAAATAACTCGCAAGATCCAACTTTTAACAAAGCTTTAGCTGATGCAACAAGAAATCAAAAAGGAAACCAAACCTATTTGGATGCTTTTTTCGAAGCTTTTGATGCAGAATCGAAAGGAAAAGTAAAATTATCTTCTCCTGATATTTTCTTTAATAAGAATTTAGATGGTGAAATTAATTTGAAAATGACTGATAATGAAGTAAAAGCTGTTATCAAAAGAAAAGTAAATGAATCGGTCTTAAGTGCTTTTGAAGTACTTAGAAAACGTATTGATAAATTTGGGGTTACTCAACCAAATATACAGCAACTTGGGGAGTCAGGAAGAATTCTTGTTGAATTGCCGGGAGCGAAAGACGTTGATCGTATTAAAAAATTATTACAAAGTACAGCTCAATTAGAATTTTGGGAAACGTTCAAATTTGATGAAGTTGGTCAATATTTGGGTTCTGTAAATGAAGCCTTAAAAGCAACTGAAGTTAAAGTTGATGTAAAAGAGAAAACTTCTACAGGAATTGACTCTTTATTAACAGATACTGCCAAAGATTCATTAGCCAATACAAAAGGTAATAATCCATTATTTGATAAAATGTTGTCGTATGGTGGTGGTCCGGTTTTAGGCTATTTTGCACCAAAAGATACAGCTAAAATTAATGGTTATTTAAAAAGAGACAGCAGCAAAGCGTTGTTGACTCCTGAATTGCGTTATGCTCGTTTTGTTTGGGGAAAACCAACAACAATTGATAACGAGAAGAAAGAAAAAGTAGAAGCAGTTGAATTATATGCTTTAAAAACTGACCGTACAAACCAAGCTCCAATAAGTGGTGGAGTTGTAATTGATGCTCGTGATTCTTTTGACCAATTCGGAAAACCTTCTGTAACAATGCAAATGAACGGAAAAGGAGCTAAACAATGGGAAGAATTGACAGGAAAAGCTTTTACTCAAAAAAGTAATATTGCTATTGTATTAGATAACATCGTTTATTCTGCTCCTGGGGTTTCAACAGGACCAATTGCAGGTGGACGTTCTGAAATTTCAGGTAATTTCACTATTGATGAAACCAAAGATTTATCAAACGTTTTAAGAGCAGGTAAGCTGCCAGCTAAGGCTGATATCGTTCAATCTGATGTGGTTGGACCTTCCTTAGGTCAAGAAGCAATTGATAACGGTATGTTGTCATTTCTTATCGGTATGCTAGCTGTAGTTGTATGGATGATTTTATACTACGGAAAAGCAGGTATTTATGCAAATATTTCATTGTTAGTAAATATTCTTTTCATATTCGGAATTTTAGCCAGTTTAGGGGCTGTGTTGACATTGCCTGGTATTGCCGGTATCGTGTTAACCATTGGTATGGCCGTGGATGCTAACGTAATCATCTTTGAACGGGCAAAAGAAGAATTAGATGAGGGCAAAACATTGGAAGAAGCTATTAATTATTCTTTCACTTGGAAAGGGGCCATGTCTTCTATTTTTGATGCGAACATCACTACCGCATTAACTGCTTTAATCTTATTGGTTTTTGGTACAGGTCCTATTAAAGGATTTGCAACTACTTTATTAATCGGTATTGGAACCTCTTTATTTACCTCTATTTTTATCACAAGAATTTTATTAGACTGGAGTTTAAATAAAAAGCAGAATCTAACCTTTACTACATCAATGTCGCATAATTGGTTTAAAAATATGAATGTTGATTTCTTAGCAAAAAAGAAACTAGCCTATGGTATTTCAAGTGTTTTGGTTATTATTTCATTAGTATCTTTATTTTTTGTAAATGGATTAAATCAAGGAGTTGACTTTGTTGGAGGTCGAACATTCCAAGTTCGTTTTGAAAAAGAAGTAGTAGCAAGTGAAGTGAGTGCTACTTTAACTAAAACTTTTGGTACTAATGTTGAAGCTAAAACTTTCGGAACCGGTAATCAGTTAAAAATCACTACTAAGTATAAAGTTAATGAAGAGAGTGAAGGCGTAGATAAAGAAGTAAATGAAAAATTATTTGAGGGTTTAAAATCGTATTTTCCAAAAACTAGTTATGAAGAATTTGTAACAAACTCAGAAGGAAAAGAATTTGGAATATTACAATCATCTAAAGTGGGTCCAACAGTTGCAGAAGATATTAAAACAAATTCATATTGGGCAGTATTAGGTTCGTTGTTTATTGTATTTCTTTATTTATTGATTAGTTTTAGAAAATGGCAGTTCTCTTTAGGAGCTGTTTTAGCTGTTTTTCATGACGTTATTATTGTATTGGGTGTATTCTCACTATTTTGGAAAGTATTGCCCTTTAACATGGAAATTGACCAAGCCTTTATTGCAGCAATTCTAACCGTAATCGGTTACTCATTAAATGATACTGTAATTGTATTTGACCGTGTGCGTGAATATTTAGGTAAAGATGAAAGAGGTACTTTTAATGATGTTGTAAATAAAGCATTAAATACAACGTTAAGTAGAACGGTGAATACCTCTTTAACAACATTAATTGTATTGTTTGCTATCTTTATTTTAGGAGGAGAAACCATTCGTGGATTCGTATTTGCAATCTTAGTGGGTATCTTAGTGGGAACCTATTCTTCTTTGTTTATTGCAACTCCGGTTATGGCTGATACGATTAACAAACAAGATGCTAGAAAAGCCGCATTTAAAGGAGAAGAAAAGAAATAATTATTTTTTTATAACTAATTCAAAACCCGGCTTAAGTCGGGTTTTTTTATAGATATCATTTTCAACTATATTGGAATTAAAATAGCTTGTTTTATATCTTTATGATTAGGGATAGTAGTAAAGTAATAATAGAATAATAGCCTTTATTCCGTTTTGAACCTGATAGGTTTTGTAACCTGTCAGTTATGACTAACTGATCTTTCAACATTGAAAACATCTTCCATTTTTATTTGGAGTTCTACTAATGCTTTGTGTCACTGTTACCAATAAAAAAACCGACTCATTAAAGTCGGTTAGTTTAAAATATAAATAAAAAAGATTACACTTTCTTAGGTCTAAAAATAAAATAGAAACCTATCAATATAAACGGTATACTAAGCCATTGACCGGTTGTTAAGGCATTAAAAAGGGGATAAGATTCAAAACCGCCTTGACTTTCTTTTAAATATTCTACCCCAAAACGAACGGACCAAAGTAATACCATAAAGGTTCCGAAAATAAGTCCTTCTTTCTTACGGGCTTCTGTTTTCCAATACATGAAAAATAAGATTAGAAAAACAATAATATAAAAGATGGCTTCGTATAATTGGGATGGATGTTTAGCAGGAACAGCCTCCAATAAATTTGAAAATTGTGGGTTTTCAGCAATGGCTTTGTAGGCTTCTTTCGGATTAGCAATTTGTGTATTTTCTACCGCTTGTCTTTTAGAATAAAAATCCTGAACAAATTTAATTCCAAAAGAAGAAGTTGTTTCATGACCTACAATTTCAGAATTGAAAAAATTTCCTAATCTAACAAAAACTGCTCCACTGGCAACCGGAATAACAACTCTGTCTAAAACCCAAAGTAGGGATTTATGCATGATTTTTTTACTGAAGTAAACCATGAAAAGAATGATTGCAATGGCTGCACCATGACTGGCTAATCCTGAAAATCCGGTAAATTCAAAACTTGGTTTTGTCCGGATAGGTAGAAAAATGCTTAATGGGTCTTCTCTGAATAATTCGGGCTGATAAAAAATAACATGCCCTAATCGAGCACCAATTAATGTAGCAATAACGGTATATATAAATAGACTGTCTAATTTTTCTAAGGATTCATTTTCTCTGACGAAAATATATTTCATAATATACCAACCTAGGCCAAAAGCAATCACGAACATTAAACTGTAAAAACGAACTGTAAACGAACCGATTTCAAAACCTTCCGAAGGATTCCAAACAAAACTTAAAAATTGGGTTACCATATAGATATAATATTTAATGTAAATGTAAACGAATAAATTACAAATTGCAATTTGAATACGCTAATATATTCTTAAAAGTAGGAGTTAAGGTACAGGGTCATAACCACTTTTTCCCCACGGATGACATTTTGAAATGCGTTTTACAGCAAGCCAAATTCCTTTTATTACTCCATGTTTAACAATTGCTTCGTGAGAATAACTGGAACAAGTAGGTTCAAAACGACAAGTTGCCGGAGTTAAGGGTGAAATGACTACTTGATAAAAACGAATCAAAAAAATAAAAGGGAAACGAATTATTTTTTTAAACATTGATTTACATGTTTTATGATATATGTACTGAATAGCAAACAGATTTTTTGGATTATATTGATTTCTTCGAATTATAATGGTTTGCACTATTCAAATTTAGCATAAATTTTCAACATCTCGTCTCCCCCTCCTTTGGAGGGGGTTGGGGGGAGGTTTATTAATTTACGCTAAAACTAGTTCCTTCTTTACCATCTTTCAACTGAATACCAATGGCTAACAATTGATCTCGAATTTGATCAGATAAAGCAAAGTTTTTATTGGCACGAGCTTCCATTCGCATTTGAATCATTAAATTCACAACACCTTCAAGCTTGTCAATGTTATCATTACAACTTTTTTCGTCTGAAATACCTAATACATCATAAACAAAGGTATGAAGAGAGGAAGTCAAATTTTGAATATCAGTGGCGGTTAACGATTCTTTTCCATCATTTACCAAATTGACAAAGCGAATGCCTTCAAATAATTGTGCAATTAATATAGGTGTATTAAAATCGTCATTCATGGCATCATAACAACTTTTTTTCCAAGCGGAAATGTCCAAGGTTGAACTAGAACTTGCAGCTAAATTTTTAAGCAATTCCATTCCTTCCATTAATCGATTGAATCCTTTTTCAGAACCCAAAATAGCCTCATTAGAAAAATCTAAAATACTTCTGTAATGTGCCTGAAGCATAAAAAAGCG
>NZ_JBIKJL010000038.1:0-26088 GCF_044361015.1 Flavobacterium sp. | reverse complement strand
CATGGAAAATCCATATTTTTTTTCCATCTAATTCAAGGATTAACTTGTCAACCAATTCGAAATTTCCTAATATTAAATCTGAGTATTTACGCAAGGTTTCATCATGATTTCCAGTAATATATACTACTCGGGTTTCCATATTAGACATCTTCAAGATTTGTCTAAGCACGTTCATGTGGGAAGCCGGAAAATAGCTTTTACTAAAGTTCCACATGTCGATGATGTCACCATTCAATACAAGCGTTTTAGGATTGATGGATTTTAAGTAGTGTACTAATTCTATAGCCTGACAACCATACGTTCCTAAATGTACATCACTTATTACGACCAAAGGAATTTCTCTCTTTTTTTTCAAAATAAGTTTTTACAAACATAATCACGGTATGTTATAGAAATGTTTGGTTACTATTATTAAAATGTTTTAGTTGAAATAATCATTCGCCACAGCTAGGTTTTCATTTTGTTTTTATCCTAAAAAACAAAAAACCTGCACAGTGGCAGGTTCTTCTTATCGTTAGGTTTCTTTATAATTTATAAATAAAGCTCTCTCCCGGTTGAATGGAAAGCTTAAATTTTCCAACCCCGTTACTGATTTTCAGTTCCGATTGGCTGCTTCCATACAGTTGGTCTTTCAAAACAAAAGTGCCATCCTTTAAATTCATCTTTTTCACCACGTCTGCCGGCACAATCACCTCACAATTCACTGCCGTGTTTTGATTAAAGTTAGTTATGATAACCAATTTTTCCTTTTCATTCCAACGCACAAACGAGTACAACCCGAAATCATACCCCAAGTTTGCCCCCAGGTTCTCCTCCTGAAGCGATAGAAACTCACCCATCAAGGCATCGCTCTTAATCGTAAAGTTCAATAGACGTTTATAAAAGTCCCGCAGCTCTTTCTCTTCGGGCTTTAACTGACCGCCATCAAATTTTCCTCCGTTCATCCATCGCTGGTGGTGGGGCACTCCTACATAATCAAAAATAGAAGTCCGCGAATTTTTCCCAAATCCGGCATCAATAACACCCGGTTCACCAACTTCCTGACCAAAATAAATCATGGTGGGTGACGAACTGATAGTTGCCGAAACCACCATTAAAGGTTTCCCTTTTTTTGGGTCACCTGCAAATTGTGGACTTGCCAAACGCTGCTCGTCGTGATTGTCTAAAAAGTGTAACATATGGTGTTCAATGTCTTTCAAGTCTTCGCTAATACCAGTAATATGTTTAGGTAAACCTCTGCCTTGCACAATGTTTTTCAAGGTATCATACATTTGGACCTTGTCATACAAATAATCCATTTTACCCAATCGAAGATAGTTTCTATACTCATTTGGATTATACACTTCTGCCAGTAAAAAAGCGTTCGGATTCTTCATTTTAATGGATGAATTCATATAACTCCAAAATTCTACAGGCACCATTTCGGCCATATCAAAACGGAAGCCATCCACTCCTTTATCCATCCAATACAAGGCAATATCGCGGAATTTATTCCAAGAATCCGGTACGTCTTTCCCTTTCCAAAAAGCAGCGTGTGCTTTGAAATCCTTTTGATCAAAACCATCAGGCAATGTTGGAAAATCTTTTGAGCCATCCGGTTTAATTCCATAATTAATTTTCACGGTTTCATACCAATCGTTAATGTCCGGTTTAGCTAAGCGAGAACCATTACCGGTCCATTTTGCGGGAACTTCATCAAATTTTCCATCCGCTAATGGATGCTTTTTCCCTCCAAGTGGTTGATAATTGGCATCGGTTGGGACTTCAAATTTAGAATTCGGAATGTAATAGAAGTTGTTATCGCGTTTATATTCGACGGTTTTGTCGTCATCTGCACCAAAGTCTCTCACGCCTTTCGGGTTTGTTTTCCCTTCATACTTACGAGCAACATGATTGGGAACAATATCTATTACTACTTTTAACCCATTTTTGTGTGTGCGTGCAATCAAAGCTTCAAATTCTTCTAATCGCTTGGCTGGATTCACTGCTAAATCAGGATTCACATTGTAATAATCTTTCACTGCATAAGGAGAACCCGCACGACCTTTTACTACATCCGGGTCGTCATTGGATATACCGTACTTTGTATAATCATTGACCAATGCATGATGAGGCACTCCCGTATACCAAATATGCGTTACACCCAAATCTTTGATTTCCTGAAGAGCTTTATCAGTAAAGTCGTTGAACTTACCCACACCGTTTTCTGCCATAGTTCCCCAGGGCTTGTTGGTTGTATTTTGATTGCCGAATAAACGAGTAAATACTTGATAAACAACTACTTTTTTTGTTGCAGTTGAATCATTGGTTTGCGTCTGTGCTTGCATGTTTTTTTGTTGACAGGAAAGGGATGAAATAAGTAGTAAGCTACTTGTTAGAAAAAAGATCTTGCGAATCATAAGAGTTGTATTTTATACGTGCTAAATTTACAAAAAAATTACATTTTATTTTTAGTTTTAAATAAAATCTACTCAATAAATATTCTTTAAAAACAACCACCATTATTAGTATGATTTTTATGTGATGGTGTCCATTCTTTAGGTATTTTTTAGTTAATTTTACTTTGATTTCTTCATTCACAAATACGAACTTTATTCCATGAAAACATATTTTATTGTTGCCTTGTTATTATTTCTAAATGTGTTAGGTTTTGCACAAGAACAAAAACCAAAAGTGGGGTTAGTACTTGCCGGTGGAGGGGCCAAAGGCTTGGCACACATAGGAGTTATCAAAGTTTTGGAAGAAGCCGGGTTTGACGTTGAAGTCGTTGGTGGCACAAGCATGGGTTCCATCATTGGTGGATTATACGCAATGGGTTACGATGCAAAAACCATGGAAGAACAAGTAGCAAACATTGATTGGACGGATATTTTGAGTCAGCAACCCAACCCAAAAACCGAGCCTATACAAAATTGGGAAATGTATACGCGGTATCTACTTAAATTACCTATTACCAAAAAAGGAATTACGCTCCCTAGTGGTTTTAGCAATGGTTCGAAGGTATACCACTTGTTGTGCAATTTATCAGAAGACTTCCATGATGTGCATGATTTTAATAAGCTTCCCAGAAAGTTTTATTGTATTGCAGCGGATTATTATACCGGCGAAGAAGTGATGATTAACTCCGGTTTTTTACCGGATGCCATGCGAGCCAGTATGTCGATTCCCAGTTTTTTTACACCTATTCGCATTGGTGACAAAGTTTTGATTGACGGCGGTTGGGTGAACAATTTTCCGGTGGAACGCATGAAACAAAACCATGAGGTTGATTTTATCATAGGTGTTGATTTTCCCCAAATTGAGAACAATCCGGATGCTGAGTTGAATATGTTGGATGTTTTATTGCAATCAGGAAGTTATGTGAACACACGATACAACGAAACCAATCGAAAACTATGTAATGTTTTAATTGTGCCGGAACTTGGTACTATTTCTTCAGCTGATTTTGCAATGGCAGATACGATTGTAAAAATTGGTGAACATACCGCTAGAAAACAAATAAATCGTTTAAAATTCTTAGCCGATTCGTTGCGAATTGAACAGCGTACTTTCAAAAATCCGCTACCTGTAGGGCCTCGAAAAATTACTAAACTAACTATTGATGCACCAAAAGGATCCATTGACAGTAAAGACCGTCAAAAACTAACTACTTTTTTTATAGGGAAAGTTGAACCTAAAAATTACATGGAATTGGCCACTTATTTATATGGAACCGGAGACTATGATGCAATTTCCTATCGTATTAACAAAGACAGTTTAGGGGATGGAAAAGAATTTTTTTTAAAATTAACTCCAAAAAAAAATGACCAATCGCTCAATTTGAGTCTGAATTACACATCAGATTTTAAAGCAGCACTTCTTTTGAATTACACCTATCGCAATTTTTTATATCCGGGTTATAAATTGTCAACCGATTTGATTATTTCTGAGAGTCCGTTAATCAGTTTAAAATACCGACGTTCGATTGGAAGAGAATTTAGACCTGCAATTGATCTTACCTATTTTAATTTTGAGCAGCCTTTTTATGAAGATCAGATTGAAATTTCCACCTATAAATTTAAAACACTTTTGGCAAAAGTTTACGGTTTAAGTAATATTAACATAAATTCCAAAATAGGTATAGGAATTTCGTATCAAGACACTAAAGTAGACGGTGACTTATTTACTTTAATTGGCGAATCCGGCAGAAGCATTAGTTTGATGAACGGATTTATATTTTATAAATGGAGTACGTTCCGATCGCAATATTTTGCTACCAAAGGCATGAGTTTTGAAGCCGAAGTTAGCAGCACTTGGGACCTGAACAATTTTGAAACAGACAATCCTTTTGTATATTACCAATTCCGCTTTACACAGGGTTTCAAACCGGTAAGTAAACTTGGAATGCTCTATTCGGTATATTCGGGTGGATTATTAACAGACGAAGCTTTGTTTCCAAACAAAACCTTCGCAGGAAGTTGGGGATTGGATTATCCTTTGAATATGCAACCTTTTTACGGCTATAATCGCATGGAACTTATTGGCGACGGATTGGGGAGTGTTTCTGCAGAAGTACACTGGGAGTTTTTGCCCAATCAACATTTGAAAGCCATCGGCAATATCGGTACATTCGCTACTTTACCCGCGGTGAATTCAGATGAATGGCGAGAATTTCAATACATTGACGGATTTGGCGGTGGTTACGCCTATAAATCTCCGATTGGACCGTTACAGGTTTTAGCAGCCAAATCTACGCAAGCGAATCGAGAATGGATTTTCTATTTGTATTTTGGGTATTGGTTTTAAATTTCGTCAAGGTAATTAAAAACACCTCAGAATGGACTTCTAAAGTGTTTTAAATAACTAAACGAAAAAATTACTGATTCCCTAAAATAATGGGCATACCGTCTTTACCGGAACCAATGACAATTACTTTGGAATTAGCAGATTTAGACAATTCGATGGTTGCCTGAATGCCTTTTTCCTGTAAAATTTTATCTGTTAGCGATGCACTTAAAATTCGGTTAGCATTGGCTTTTCCTTCTGCTTCAATTCGTTGCCGTTCGGCTTCTTTTTGAGCTTTCTCTAACCGAAATTCGTATTCTAAGCTTTCCTGTTCTTGCTTCAATTTGGTTTCAATAGCCGTTTTAATGGTGGCAGGTAAAGTGACATCGCGAACCAAAATCTCATTCAACTGAATAAATTGATTGGCTAATATTTTTTGTGTTTCCGTAAAAATCTCATCTTGAATGGCATCTCTTTTGGTAGAATAGAGTTGTTCCGGAGTATATCGTCCAACCACACTTCTGGCTGCGGAACGAATGGCAGGCCGAATCACCCGTTCGATGTAATTTTCTCCCTTTTCCTGATGTAACTTTCCGGTGTTTTCATATTGTGGATGAAACCAAGCCGTTGCATCTAATTTTATTTCCAAACCATTGGATGATAACACTTGCATTTCCTCCGAAAGCTCTTGCTGGCGAACTTCGTAAATAAATACGTCATTCCAAGGTGCAACCATATGAAAACCTTCGCCTAGTGGAGGTTTCTTTGTTTCTACACCACCGCCAAATGTTCTGTAAAGTACACCAGCTTGACCGGATTCAATAGTTATCGTTGATTTAAATAGAATAATGATAAGAATTATTAAACCGATAATTAACGGAATAAGTTTGAAATTGAATGCTTTGTTCATTGTATTTTTTTTGATTTTGATAAAGATACAAAAGGAAAATCAATCTTTAAAATTCGATTTAATGATCATCTGCATTTAAATCATTTTCCTTATTTATTGCACCTTCTGAAGGTGTGGTTGCATTGGCTCTAATTTCTGTATGTCTTATTTCGCCACCACTGGTACCGGTTTGTTGTGCAAAGAAAACTGCCACAATTGCAACACCAACAGTGGCTAAAGTTGTGAATTTTGCAATAGCACTCTTTTTGTATGCTAAAAACAATGATATCAATGACATTAAACCTGTAGCATATAAAAATAAGCTAAATGTTTCAGCCAATTCTTCATGCGTTTCAATTAATTGATCAGTAACTCCGGGAAGCTTTTCAGCAATTTCCTCTGCTCCTTCTCCTGTATTCATTGAAGCAAATCCAAATGCAGCTGCAATTATAAAAAGTACAAATGCCGTGTTTTTTAATGTTTGATTTTTAAAAATTAATCCGGCAATTAAAATGCCTAGTCCAAAAATCGTCCCGATAATTGGAAAGTGGTTAACCACTAAGTGTAAATGGGCGTCGTTCATAATAGTATTGTTTAAAGGTTTAAAATTGTTTAAAGGTTTAAGATTGTTTAATTAGCTACGTCAAAAACCCCTTTGATTAAAATTTTTGAACTTGGTGTGATCCATTTATTTGGCATGATTTCTACAAACTGCTCCGATTTTTCTCCAACGGTTACAGCTACTTTATCAAAAACAAACCCGTTCTGTTCATTCACTAAAACCAACAGAAAAGTGGATTCCCCTTCAGTAATTAAAGCATCCTTTGGAACTGCAAATCCCTTTTTTGAATTCACGATAATTTCTGCTTCTACAAACATACCCGTTAATAAAAAGTGTTTCACTTTTGGATCTAATTTTCCATACACTTTGATGGTTCTGTCGTTTCCTTCAATTGACTTCCCTACTAAAACTATGTTTGCAGTAAAAGTTTCTTCTGATGCTTCGGGGACTTTAAAGCGAATGGTCTGCCCTTGTTTAACTTGCAAAATATCTTTTTCAAAAACGGCAAGATCTACTTGCAAATGATTGGTGTCCACAATCTCCAAAATTACATCTGCCGGAGCCATAAACATTCCGACAGTTGCATTCATTACTGTAAAATCACCGGAAATTGGTGCGAAAACAGTAATGACTGATGTGAAATTTCCGCGTTCTACTTGAGTTGGGTTGATATTGAGCAATAATAATTTTTCTTTCAAAAAGAGTAGATTCTTTTTCGTTTAAGATGATGTTTTGATAACCAACTTTTGCAACTGAATTCTTGATTGCCTCTTCACTTGGCATTGCTGTCATACTGCTATCAAATTTCCAAATTTTATCCATAGAAGCATAGGATATATCAAAAGCTCCGCTTGTTAATTGAGAGATTTTAATAGCTCTTTCCACTAATTCAAAAACTTCACGATCAACTTTTACGGGTTCAATTCAAGCCTTTTGATTGACTGTAGAAATTTGTGTGGTTGGAATCCAATCTGAAATCAAATTTTCAATACGTTTAACTTCAGCAATAGCTTGGTCAATATAAAGATTACCTTGCAAGGAATCCTTAGCTACAACAGTCATTTCAAACGGGCTTCCGAGCATCATTGTCTTTCTTCTGACGACATTTTGGCCTTGCATCAAAATGACGTTTAAAAAAATAAATACTAATGAAAAATGTTTCATGCTATTAGAATTTTATTGACAAACAAATCATAATCAAAAGAACATAAAAATGAAATATCCGTAAAACATCTATTGAAAACAGTCATTATTTTTGAAACGACTTAATTAAATTGACATATTCTTCCGCTGAAACATTTTTAAAGCCGGTCATTCCTCACGCTTTTCCATTTTTATCTAATAAAAGAACTAATGGAAAACTTCCGTTTTGATTATATTTTTCAGCTAATTTTTTGTTTTGTTCGGTAAGTTCCGGATTTAATTGATTTGCTTTTTTCTCAGGAAAATCAGCTTTGTAAATTACCCAATTTTTTTCAGCCTCAGTTTGGAAAACATTAGAATTAAACACATTTTTTTCAAATTTCATACAAGGAGCAAACCAATCAGAACCGGAAAAAACCAATACTATATTTTTATTTTCTTTAATGGCTTTGGATTTTGCCTCCTCAAAACTAGTTTGCCAATTTTGTGCCAATAAAATCGTATTGCTGAAAAGGAACAAAAGAAACAAAACTTTTTTCATCCGATAAATTTTTATGTAAAATTAACGGAAAAGAGAGTAAGATTTTGAATGATTAAAATTAATTAAGCGAATCTTAAGTTACAACAATCCATTGTACTTGCGAATAAACCATTCAGCCGCTAAAGACAATGCAATCAAAACCAATAACCAAATCCAATCAATAATAGGTGTTTTTTTTATCATTTCTTTTTGAATAGGTTTATAGTTATCATTGGTGATGAGCGATTTAATTAACTTCTCTACTTGATTTGTTAGAAACGTTTTCCCATTGGTTTGTGTTGCCAATTGATTTAATTTTACATAATCAGGATTAACAAATTGTTTTTCGATATCAAAATCCAACACTTCAAAAAAACCGGCATGGGAAGCTTTAGAATTATTTTCTGTTACGGTAAAAGAATAATTTCCGGCCGGCAAACCATCTAAATTTACTTTATATGAATTGGTTGATTTCAATAAATCATACGATTTGGTTTGATTGGTTGCTTTGTTTTTTACCGTAATGGATAAACGGGCCTTGTCATCAAACTCATAATTTTTATTGAAAAATTGAGCATTAATTTCGATGGCATCGCCTGAATTATAGAAATTTTCGTGTGTGACTACCAATGATTTTCTAGCGTTGTTGGAAGCTAAAAACTGAATTGTTTTATCGATAAACACATCAAATTTTTCAAAACTTTGCTGGTCGATGTGGCTTTGCAAACGCCATTTCCAACTATTTTCACCAAAAAGAAAACAAGTTCTTTTTCCTTGAATATCTATATAACTCAATAATGGTGTATTAAGTTCAACATTTAAAATTCGAGCCGTTAATAATGTTTCCATTTTTATTTTTGGCGTAATGGTCCCAAAAGCATTTTGCAAGGGTGGAAAATTTTCAAAACCTATATTTTCCGATGCAAAGAGATTAAATTGTGAGGAAAAAGTAGCCAAATAATCCTCTTGTTGTGAACTCATTTTAAAAGAAAAAGCGTCTTGCTGTTGATTTAAAAAAGTAAAATCGGTTTTAGTTCCTGTAATAATCCATGTATTCAAGTTAGCTACAACGTTTTTTTCGAAAACAGTTTTAAAGTCAGAAGTAGGCTGGTACAAAATCAATACATTAAAATCTTGTAATGAATTGATTTGATTTGGCTTAACAATAGTCACTTTACGTTGTTGATTAGTTTCAATAGCTCTTTTTAAAGCTCCAATATCAGGATGATTGATTGAGGAAATAATAGCAATTTCCGATTTTTGATCAATGACTTCTACCGCAAAATTCTTGGAATTGTTGTATTTATTTTTTTCAATTTCAAGAGATGAAATCGTTGCTTTAAAAACCTGAACACCCACTTTTTCAGCAGGTAATAAAATGGTGATTAATAGCGATTTTTGACTGGATGAAAAGCTCACATTTTGCTTGCTCAAAACTGAATTTCCTTGTGAGATAGAAAAAATAGCATTCACATTTTTCTTTCCGGAATAATTTACAAAAACTTCAACGGGAAATTTGTTTTTAAGAAAAGCGTATTTATTGACGTTAAGCTGACTGATTTTTAAATCTAAAACCGAAGTCGTATCGCCCAAAACAACAGGATAAACAGCTTTATTTTCGTCGAATGAATAAATGTAATCGCTTCCTTGGGTTTGATTTCCGTCGGAGATGATAACGGTGGGATGATTGACACTTTTGTGGATGCTTTTCAGCCCTTTTCCTACTGCATCTATTCTAGTCTGAGTCCCTTTAAAGTCAAATGTATCAGAAGCCTCCAAATCAGCAGAAAATTGATAAGACTGAATGTCAAATTTTTCTTTTAACTCAGCGTTTGAAATTATTTTTTTGTAAACCTCTAAAGCAATATCTTTTGCTTTAAATTCAGCTACAGAAGATGAATTATCAACTACAATCGGTAAAGGAATTTTGATGGTTTCGAATGATTTTCTAGTTAAAATTGGATTAATTAGTAACAACAATAATCCGAAAATTGAACTAAAACGTAAAAAAGCCAACAACCAGTTGATTTTTGAATTGGTTTTGGCTTTATAGAAATATTGAAAAAATGATACTCCTCCGGCTAATAATACTGAAAGTAAGAGTAAAAGCACAGTAGTTGTAGTCATTTATTGCTAAAGTTTAAGAGGTTAAAGGTTTAAGAGGTTAAAGGTTTAAAAGGTTAAAAGGGATTGAGGTTAAATTAGTGTTCCAAATTTTTAATTTGTGATTTGTATAAACCATCAATCAACATATTAACGTCAGCTATTTTTTCTCTTAAACTTAAATAATCATTTTCATTGATGTATTCAAAATCGTTAGAAAAATGACTTGATTTAATAATTCTAATGATGAACTATAGGCTATTTCAGAAAATCTAGCTTTTTCATTTAAAGATTGTCTTCCAGAACCTTCAGCTAAATTTGATGCGATGGAAATGGAACAACGTCTCATTTGACTTGTTAAACCAAATATTTTTTCTTTCGGAAATTGTTTTGTTGTTTTATAAATTAAAAGAGCCAATTCTCTTCCCTTTTGCCAAGCAATAAGCTTTTCAAAACTGAATGTTCTCATAAGTAGTACCTTTTAAACCTTTAAACCCTTAAACTTATAAACCTATTATGTCAACATTCCCCCATCAACATTCATCACTTGTCCGGTTACATAAGCACTCAAGTCGGAAGCTAGGAAAAGACAAGCATTGGCCACATCTTCCGGTGTTCCGCCACGTTTTAGTGGAATAGAATCTCTCCAGCCTTGTACCACTTCTTCGTTTAATTTTCCGGTCATTTCGGTTTCGATGAATCCAGGTGCGATGGCGTTGCAACGGATGTTTCGTGAACCTAATTCTAACGCAATTGACTTGGTAAAACCAATCATACCGGCTTTAGAGGCAGCATAATTCGCTTGTCCGGCATTTCCTTTTACTCCAACAACTGAACTCATGTTTATTATAGAACCTTTTCTGTTTTTCAACATGATTTTCTGAACAGCTTTGGTCATATTGAAAACCGATTTAAGGTTTATTTCAATGACTTTATCAAAATCTTCTTCAGACATTCTCATTAAAAGGTTGTCTTTCGTGATTCCGGCATTGTTGATTAAAATATCGATAGTACCGAATTCTGCCAACACATCATCGGCTAATTTTTGAGCTTCATTGAAATCGGCTGCATTTGATTTATATCCTTTGGCTTTAATTCCTAAAGCGTTTAATTCATTTTCTAATACTATTGCAGATTCAGCAGATGAACTGTAGGTAAATGCAACATTAGCTCCGTGTTGAGCAAAAACTTTCGCAATCCCGCTACCAATTCCGCGACTGGCTCCGGTGATAATGGCTACTTTTCGTTCTAATAATTTCATAGTTGAATTTGTAAATTTTGTTCAATTATATAAAAGCCAAAGATAACAATATTTTAATCTTTGAAAAAAATTAGAGGACATTTAAACTATTTCAAAAAAAAAAGGCTAAAACAATCCTTGTATTACACTTTTTAAAGAATTCATAAAGAAATAGGCAATAATTTCATAAAAAAAGGAAAAAATATAATTCTAAATTAAACCTTAATTAAATTCTATAGTCGTAGTAAGACCAAACAATACTATAGACTATGAATAAAAACATTTTCTCCTTTCTCGTATTATTTTCCTTTCTTTCTTGCCAAAATGATTCAGATACAACAATTCAGGAAGTCGATACTTATCCTGCCGTTTTAGCAGCTTTCGGGAATACAATTGATTTAACTAATTTAGCAAATTATGCAAATCAACCTGTTCCCTCCTATATCCTAAAGGATAATACTAACGGAAACACTATCTCTGATAAAGTTGCCACATTAGGACGGGTTTTATTTTATGATAAAAATCTATCTTCTAACAATACCATTTCTTGTTCAAGTTGCCATCAGCAGATAAATGCCTTTAGCGACACTTCTGTTTCCAGTTCGGGTGTAAACGGAACTACCGGTCGACATTCCATGCGATTAATAAACACTCGATTTGCCGCAGAAACTAAATTTTTCTGGGACGAAAGGGCGTTGAACTTAGAAACGCAAACGACAATGCCCATAAAAGATCATGGAGAGATGGGTTTCAGTGGTACTAATGGTGATTTACCCTTTTCAGGATTAATTACGAAACTCAGTGAACTTGACTATTATAAAGAATTATTTCAATTTGCTTATGGTTCTGAAGAAATCACTGAAAGTAAATTGCAAATAGCACTAGCTCAATTCATTCGAAGTATTCAATCCTTTGATTCAAAATATGACGCCGGAAGAGCTTTAGCTACAAATGATGTTCAACCTTTTACCAATTTTTCAGCACAAGAAAATCAAGGAAAAAATCTATTTCTTTCTCCTCCAATTTTTGATGCAACTGGCAGTCGAACCGGAGGTGGATTAGGTTGTGCCGGTTGTCATCGAGCTCCGGAATTTGACATAGACCCCAATTCCGGAAATAATGGAATTATAGGAACAATTAATGCAACAGGTATTGACATTACAAATACGCGTGCCCCATCCTTACGCGATTTAGTTAAATTGGACGGAACACCTAACGGACCAATGATGCACACTGGAGTAATAACAACATTACAAACTGCGATTGGTCATTATGGGACAATTAATTTAGCTCCGGGAAATACAAATTTAGATCCCAAATTACGCCCTAATGGTTTTGGACAACATCTAAATTTAAATGCCCAAGAAGTCAATGCTGTTATCGCTTTCTTGAAAACCTTATCGGGGTCGGATGTTTATACAAATCCAAAATGGTCGGATCCTTTTTAATGGAAAATACAACAATAGCGGTTGCGTCGTTCTATTATTAAATCGATGTTTGACATCTTTAAGTTAAAGAAAAGAAAATTTATGAAATAAAAAAAAATAAAAATTTTATTTCAATAACTGTAAGGTTGATAAAATCCATCAACCGAAATTCTCACAACCTAAACCTCATCCCCTTTTAAACTCTTAAACCTTTAAACTTTTAACCTCTTCCTAAAACATCTCAATCAACTTATTCTCCGTATTCCAATTTCGGGTTGTGGCAATTACATTTAATTTTTTTTCGATGTATTTTTGAGTCAATTTTGTATTTCCAGCACCGGTTTCTAATTTCATGTAGATTCTGTTTCTATCGATAAAGGCTTCATCGGGTTTGAATTGACTTATTTTTAATTCGTTTATCGCCGAATTGTTTAATTCTTTTGAAATAAAGGCTACATATAGTTTTTTAGTATCAACCTCTTTTTCCTTGAAAAAAGGATTGTTAGTAAGGCATTTTTCTAAGTCAGTTTTACTAATTACAATAACCGGAACATCAAAACCAAGGTGCTTAGCTATTTCCTGTTTGATGGTAAAACCAACACTTTGTGGATTTTCATCTTCCGTTTCTAAAAACACATTTCCGGATTGAACATAGGTTTCCACATTTTGAAATCCAGCATTTTCAAGGATGGTTTTTAAAGTATCCATTTTAATCATGTTGTGACCGGATACGTTGATGCCACGGAGAAGTGCGAGGTGTTTCATTGGGGTTGATTTTGATTTTTTGAGGAATTGTTTTATTTGGGAGTTGAAATTTTGTAAAACAAAGTACATTAACATCCGAAAAGTATGGTAGTCGAACAGAATTCTCATTAAATATTCCAAAAATAACCTATTTTTATCAATAATCATTAACCAAACTTTTGGTACCTATCACATACCAAATCTTACTCAAAAGAATTTGAAATTATTTATTGAATTGAAAAAAATTGTAACTTTGATTAAAATAATTGATTATGACTACAATAACCTTAAAAATAAATGAAAAAACTAAAAAAGGAAAGGCTTTTTTAGAGATGGCTCGTGCTTTTTTTGAAAACTCAAAAGAGATAGAACTTATTGAAGAAGTTGAAAGTCCTTATAATAAAGAGTTTGTTGAAAAAATCAAAAAAGCTCATGCCAGTAAAAACAGAACTCGAGTTACATCAAAAAATTTATGGGAAAGTATTTAATCGAATTGACTGACTTAGCCAAAGAACAATTACAAAAACATAAAAAAGCAGGAAATAAATCAACCATTTCAAAACTTAATAAAATTTTTAAAGATTTAGAAAATCATCCTTTTGAAGGTGTTGGAAATCCTGAAGCCTTAAAACATCAATTAAGTGGATTTTGGAGTAGAAGAATTAATCAAAAAGATAGATTAATATACTCCGTTAATGAAAATTTAGTGCTTGTAGAAGTAATTTCTGCGATGGGTCATTATAATGATAAATAATCAAAAAAGGTTCCCCCATCACAAGAAAACCTTTTTACATAATTACAAAAGCCAATTAAAAAGCCACATTCCATCTCGGCAACTTCCCATTCTCTTTTAAAAATAATTGCAAAATTTGCCCTTCAACAAAAGTTGGAATTACTTTAGTTTTGTCGTTATAGGTTTCATACCAAAACACTTTCACAGCTTCTATTTTTTCTAGTTGTAATTGCGTTTTCCAAGAATATTTTCGAGCAGTTTTAGCAAATTGATGTCCGTTTACAATTTTGTCAAATAAGCCACCATTTTTGGCTTTTAATGTTCCATCATTTTGAACCGTTCCGGTTGAACCGACCATAATTAATGTTTTATTTTCTTCTCGAATAGCATATACCAAAAAAACGCCACTGGCCTCATTTGGTGCATTACAAACTAATTCCAAGTCATCGTTTGATGAAAATTGAAAACTTCCACTATTTTTAAATTTGCTTACTTCTTTATACATTTTTATGCTTCTATTTTATATTTTAAAAAAATAAGCCCTGACTAATCAAGGCTTATTATATCTTTCTATTTTTGGATGATTATCCTAAAACTTCTTTCACTTTTTTACCAATCTCAGCCGGCGAATCAACAACGTGGATTCCGCTTTCTCTCATAATTCTTTTCTTCGCTTCGGCTGTGTCATCGGCACCACCAACAATTGCACCTGCGTGACCCATTGTTCTTCCTTTTGGAGCTGTTTCACCGGCGATAAAACCAACAACCGGTTTGCGGTTTCCGTCGGCTTTAATCCATTTGGCAGCATCGGCTTCCAATTGACCTCCGATTTCACCAATCATTACGATGCAATGTGTTTCCGGGTCATTCATCAACAATTCTACTGCTTCTTTGGTTGTAGTTCCGATGATTGGATCTCCACCGATTCCGATTGCAGTTGTAATTCCTAATCCTTGTTTTACCACTTGGTCAGCCGCTTCATACGTTAACGTTCCTGATTTTGAAACGATTCCAACATTTCCTTTTTTGAAAACGAAGCCCGGCATAATACCCACTTTCGCTTCTTCTGGAGTGATTACACCCGGACAGTTTGGACCAATTAATCGACAGTTTTTAGTTTTAATATAAGCGTATGCTTTAATCATATCTGCCACAGGAATACCTTCTGTAATGGTAATAATTACTTTAATTCCGGCATCGGCGGCTTCCATAATGGCATCGGCAGCAAAAGCGGGTGGAACAAAAATAATGGTCGTATCAGCACCGGCTTGTTCAACAGCATCTTTCACAGTGTTAAAAACCGGACGGTCTAAGTGCGTTGTTCCTCCTTTTCCAGGAGTTACGCCACCTACTACATTTGTACCATATTCAATCATTTGTGAAGCGTGAAAAGTTCCTTCGCTTCCGGTAAATCCTTGTACTATTATTTTTGAATCTTTATTGACTAAAACGCTCATGATTGTGTTTGTTTGTTTTTAATTTTTGTATTACAAAAGTAATTCTTTAGAAAAAATATAGCTTACTTTTTTTATCGTTTTTTAAATAAAGTTGCTAAATTAATATAATAATTTAAGGTAATTATGGTAATTGACTCATTTGATAACCACGAAATAATTTGCCTTCTTGAATTTCCCATATCACAAAGAAATACGCTAAACGGTTAATTTGCCCCGGATTTTCAATAGTAGTCCCAAAATGGGTATAATGAACCGACACTAAATTATCCTCAGCCAGAATTTGGTGAATTTGAACCACAAATGCTTCATATCCCACTTTCAATTCTTCTGCCAATTGAAGTATCCCTTCTCTGTCTTTTCTAATCAAGCCTTTACTACTATTCCACTCTAACGAAAAATCAGGATGTAAAAAAACATCCATTGTATTTTTGTTATACAAAGCATCGGAATTATAAAAATCTAAAACCAGCTCTTTTGCTTTCATTTTATTTTAATTTTTCTAAAATTTCAGGAATTCGTTTAATATATGCCAATTGTTTTAATTTTTCTCGTGACTCTTCAATTGGAGTTCCAAAATAAGTTTTACCACCTTCAATAGATTTTGTAACTCCGGTTTGTCCCATTACAACCGCTTTAGTTCCAATAGTTATTCCACTTGTTGTTCCTACTTGCCCCCACATTGTTACTTCATCTTCAATTACTACACAACCGGCAATTCCGGTTTGTGCAGCGATTAAGCATTTTTTTCCGATTACTGTATCATGTCCCACATGAACTTGGTTGTCAATTTTAGTTCCGGATCCAATCGTTGTATCTCCTGTAACACCTCTGTCGATAGTACACAAAGCTCCAATCCCTACATTATCTTCAATAATTACTCGGCCACAGGATATTAATTGATCAAAACCCTCCGGTCTTTTTTTATAATAAAAAGCATCGGCACCTATAATTGTTCCGGCCTGAATAATGACATTATCACCTAGTACACAATGGTCATAAATTGATACATTAGCATGAAGCAGACAATTTTTTCCAATTTTTACATGATTTCCAATAAAGCAATTGGGTTGAATTATGGTACCTTCACCAATTTGAGCCGTTGGAGCAATCGAAACATTTGAAAAAGTAAACGGTCTAAAATGATTTATCAATTTATTAAAATCACGAAACGGATCATCAGAAATCAACAATGCTTTTCCTTCCGGACATTCTACTGATTTATTAATTAAAACAATTGTTGCAGCCGATAGTAGAGCTTTATCATAATATTTGGGGTGATCTACAAAAACAATATCTCCGTGCTCAACCACATGAATTTCATTCATACCCTGAACCGGAAAATTTTCATTTCCCACAAATTCACTTCCAATAATTTGAGCTATTTCTTTGAGCGAATGAGTTTTTGAAAATTTCATAAATTTTGAAACTTATTATTGATATTGACTTTTAATTTTTGAAATTGATTTTTGAAATTATTCTTTCACACGCTCCATGTAATTTCCGGTAGCTGTATCAATTTTAATTTTATCACCTTCGTTAATGAACAAAGGAACGTTTACTGAAGCTCCAGTTTCTACTTTGGCCGGTTTTGTAGCGTTGGTAGCCGTGTTTCCTTTTACACCAGGTTCGGTATAAGTCACTTCTAAAACAATAGAAGCCGGCATATCTACCGATAAAGGTAAATCAGTTTCAGTATTAATTTGAACCATCACAAGAGTCCCTTCTTTTAATAAATCAGGAGCATCTAAAATATCTCTATTTAAAGTAATTTGTTCGAAACTTTCGGTATTCATAAAATAAAATTCACTTCCCTCTGAATATAAAAATTGGTAAGTGTGTGTTTCAACCCGAACTACATCAATTTTGTGTCCTGCAGAGAAAGTATTATCTAATACTTTTCCGTTTGTCAAACTTTTTAATTTTGTTCTCACAAAAGCGGGACCTTTACCCGGTTTTACATGAAGAAATTCAATAATTTTGTAGATGTCGTGGTTGTGCTTAATACATAATCCGTTTCTAATATCTGCCGTACTTGCCATTCTCGTTTTGTTTGTTTATTTCTATTGTTTGTTCTATAATTATCTTAATATACTCCTGTGTAACCTTTCATTACACCTCGAGAAGAATTTCTTATAAATTGTAATATTTCATCTCGCTCCGGTGAAGCAGACATTTCAGCTTCAATAATGCTGACTGCTTGCGAAGTGTTATAATTTTTTTGGTAAAGAATTCTGTATATTTCTTGAATTTCTCTGATTTTTTCTGTGGTAAATCCTCTTCTTCTTAATCCAACTGAATTAATTCCGACATAAGATAATGGTTCTTTTGCCGCTTTTGTATAAGGTGGAACGTCTTTTCTGACCAATGAACCTCCGGAAATCATGGCGTGATCACCAATATTGATAAATTGATGAACAGCTGCTAAACCTCCAATAATAGCAAAATTACCCACAGTCACGTGACCTGCTAAGGCAACACCATTAACAATAATGGCATTATCTCCAATATGACAATCATGTGCTACGTGTGCGGTTGCCATAATTAGACAATTTTTTCCAATTGTTGTTTGACCGGAAGCAATGGTTCCTCTATTAATTGTTACACATTCACGAATAGTAGAATTATCACCAATAATTGCCAATGAATCTTCTCCACCAAATTTTAAATCTTGTGGAACAGCTGAAATTACAGCTCCCGGAAAAATATTACAATTTTTTCCAATTCGGGCACCTTCCATAATAGTTACGTTGGAACCAATCCAAGTTCCTTCTCCAATAACTACATTATTATGAATGGTTGTAAACGGGTCAATAACTACATTGCGTGCAATTTTTGCTCCAGGGTGTACGTATGCTAAAGGTTGATTCATACTTAATGTATTAGTTCTTTTTTGCTATTTGAGCCATTAGCTCGGCTTCTGCAACCAATTTTCCGTTTGCATACGCATTGGCTTGCATGTGACAAATTCCTCTTCTTATTGGAGAAATTAAATCACATTTAAAAATTAACGTATCGCCCGGTAACACTTTGTGTTTGAACTTTACATTATCAATTTTCATAAAATAAGTCAGGTAATTTTCAGGATCAGGAACGGTACTTAGCACTAAAATTCCCCCTGTTTGAGCCATTGCTTCCACAATTAAAACACCCGGCATTACCGGTGCATCTGGAAAGTGACCAATGAAAAACGGTTCGTTCATGGTTACATTTTTTAAACCAACTACATGATGATCCGATAACTCAAAAATTTTGTCAACCAATAAAAATGGCGGACGGTGAGGCAACATAGCCATGATTTTGTGAATATCCATCAATGGTTCTTGATGCAAATCGTATGTAGGAACCTGATTACGTTGCTCTATTTTTATGATTTTTGCTATTTTTTTGGCAAACTGCGTATTTACAAAATGACCGGGTTTATTGGCAATTACTTTTCCTTGTATTCGAGTTCCAATCAAAGCCAAATCACCAACAACATCTAATAATTTGTGACGTGCGGCTTCATTAGGATAATGTAAAGTCAAATTATCTAAAATACCGTTTGGTTTTACTGAAATTTTATCTTTACCAAATGCAACTCTCAAGTTATCCATTGTTTCGGGAGAGATTTCTTTATCAACATACACAATGGCATTATTCAAATCTCCTCCTTTAATCAAACCATTGTTTAAAAGAGATTCTAACTCATGTAAAAAACTAAACGTTCTGGCATCAGCAATTTCCTTTTTAAAATCTGACATAGATTTTAAAGTGGCATTTTGAGTTCCTAATACTTTCGTTCCAAAATCAACCATTGTGGTAACTTGATAGGAATCACAAGGCATTACTAAAATTTCACTTCCGGTTGATTCATCTGTATATGAAATAACTTCTTTGACGACATATACTTTTCGATCGGCATCTTGTTCAACTACTTCTGCTTTTTCTAAAGCTTCCACAAAATATTTAGATGAACCATCCATAATAGGTGGCTCAGAGGCATTTAATTCTATAATTAGGTTGTCAATATCACATCCTACACAAGCGGCCAAAACATGTTCAGAAGTTTGAATTTTTACTGCATTCTTCTCTAAATTAGTTCCTCTTTGCGTATTTACCACATAATTTGCATCAGCTTCAATGATGGGATGACCTTCTAAATCTAAACGAACAAAGGTAAACCCATTATTTACGGGAGCCGGCTTAAAAGTCATGATAACTTCCTGACCGGTGTGTAATCCAACTCCTTTTAAAATTACCTCGCTTTTTATGGTTTTTTGTTTAACCGATTGTGACATATTTATTTGAATATCGTTTTTTTAAGTTCTTCTATTTCATTAACTATTTTTGGCAAATTTTTAAAATGTACGTAGGATTTACTAAAATCACCATAATTAAAAGAGGGTGAGCCTTGAACTGTTTCTCCATCTTTTAAGCTTTTTCCAATACCGGATTGGGCTTGAATTCGGACACCATCACCAATAATGAGATGGCCTACAATTCCAACTTGTCCGCCGATCATACAATTTTTTCCAATTTTTGTAGAACCTGCAATTCCTGTTTGAGCAGCAATAACGGTATTTTCTCCAATTTCTACATTATGAGCAACTTGAATTTGGTTATCTAATTTTACTCCTTTTCTAATTATTGTTGAACCTAACGTAGCTCTGTCTATGGTAGAACAAGAACCTATTTCGACATTATCTTCAATAATTACATTTCCAATTTGTGGCACTTTTTCATAGGTCCCGTCTTCTTGAGGAGCAAAACCAAAACCATCAGAACCTACAATTGTTCCTGAATGAATCGTGCAATTATTGCCGATTTCAGTTTCAGAATATATTCTGGCTCCTGCAAAAAATACACAATTATCACCAATAGAAACATTGTCACCAATAAAACTGTTCGGGTAAATTTTTACATTGTTTCCGATTTTTACATTTTTACCAATGTAACAAAAACTTCCTAAATATAATCCCTCACCATAAGTCACACCATCAGAAATTACAGAAGGTTGTTCTATGCCTGATTTCATTAATTTTACCTGATTATAGTATTCCAATAATTTTGAAAATGATTTATAAGCATCCTCCACTTTGATTAAGGTGGCGGAAATTTCAAATTCAGGTTCAAATGATTTATTTACAATAGCAATAGAAGCTTGTGTAGAATAAATGAAGTTAACATACTTTGGATTGGCTAAAAAAGTAAGAGAACCGGCAGATCCTTCTTCAATTTTGGATAATTTATTGACTTCAACATTGGGATTTCCAACGACTTCGCCTTCTAAAATGGATGCTATTTGAGTTGCAGTAAATTTCATTCCGACAAAAATATAAAAAACTACCTATTATTTGTTATTTTTCTATGAGTACTTTTGGAAAACAGCTATAGTATTTGGTTACAGGTTTTGAAAATGCTCTGGAATTTAATTGATCTGATGATTCTACAACATCTTCCACCGTTTTATCCTTTTTTAAAATCTGAATCGGTTCAATTACTTTGTTGTATCCTAACGTTTTTATTTTACCTTTAAATACAAAATAGTCTGTTTCTGCTAATGAAATAGGATAATATTCCAAAAGTTTATGTTTGTAAAGCTTAATTTCTTCTTTATCAAATTTTTCATTACTCACTTTAATTTTGAGTAAATCACGATTAATAATCATTTTACTTAATGAACTTAATATAAAATCAGGTTGATATTGCCAAGCCTTCAAAGCACTCACTATATCAAAATCGTCTAACTGAGCGAATTTATCTAAAATTATGGCATCAAAATCAGCAAAATCAACTTTATTTTGTAAAAAAAACTGGAATGGTTCACTACATACTAAAACCGTTCCTTTCTGTGTGAGTTCTTTCGCTCTTTTTAATGTTCTGGTCAGAATGAGTTCTGCAACCAAACTGGTTTTATGTAAATAAGCCTGCCAATACATTAATCGTCTGGCCATCAGAAACTTTTCGATAGAATAAATAGCTTTTTCTTCCATTACTAAAACATCATCAACCACATGAAGCATTTGAATCAAACGATCAGAATTGATATTTCCTTCCGCCACTCCTGAATAAAAGCTATCGCGTTTCAAATAGTCCATTCTATCCATATCTAATTGACTGGAAATAAGTTGCAACATAAATTTACGATGATATTCTCCTTTAAAAATTTGGATTGCTAAACTTAATTTTCCATCAAAGGCTCTATTCAATTGATTCATAAAAAGCAATGAAATTTCTTCATGGTGCACATTTTCTACAATACTTTGCTCCATCGCATGGGAAAAGGGGCCATGGCCTATATCATGAAGCAAAATGGCTACATAAAGAGCATTTTCTTCCTCTTTAGAAATTAAAATTTCTTTAAACCGCAAAACTTCTACCGCTTTTTGCATCAAATGCATCGCACCTAAAGCATGGTGAAAACGTGTATGATTTGCTCCCGGGTAAACTAAATAGGACAATCCCATTTGAGTGATTCGCCGTAATCGTTGAAAATAAGGATGCTGAATCAAATCAAAAACCAATTCATTTGGAATGGTGATAAAACCGTAAATGGGGTCGTTAAAAATTTTTAGTTTATTCGTTTGGCTCACTTAGATAACAATTAAGACAACAAATATACTGAATTTTAAGATTGTGAAATTCACTAAACATTTACAATAACTTTAATACTTCCTGCGTTCGATAATTGTTAAATTGCACCTTTAAAAAAAAACCATTTTATGGACAAAATAAAAATTCTTTGGGTCGACGATGAAATTGATTTGCTCAAACCTCATATTCTTTTTTTAGAAACTAAAAACTACGCTGTTACAACCTGCAATAATGGTCGGGATGCTATAGATAATTTTGAAGAAAATCAATTTGATATCGTTTTTTTAGATGAAAATATGCCCGGAATGAGTGGATTGGAAACCCTTTCAGAAATGAAAGAAAAAAAATCAGCCGTTCCTATTATTATGATTACTAAAAGTGAAGAAGAAAGCATAATGGAAGAAGCCATCGGTTCTAAAATTGCCGATTATTTAATAAAACCGGTGAATCCAAATCAAATTTTGTTGGCTTTAAAGAAAAACTTAGACCATTCCAGACTAATCTCTGAAAAAACTACTTTAGACTACCAAAAAGAGTTTAGGAAAATAGCCATGGATTTAGCCATGGTAAATTCATTTGAAGATTGGATCGAATTATATAAAAAATTGATTTTTTGGGAAATTGAATTAGAAAACATTGAAGACCAAGGACTGATTTCTATATTAGAATCACAAAAAACAGAAGCCAATAGTCAATTTGGTAAATTTATTGAGAAAAATTATGAAAAATGTTTTGAAGATAAAGCCGATAAGCCGATTTTGTCTCACAAATTATTCAGAGAAGGTGTTGTTCCTGAACTCGTTAAAAAAGACAAGCCTATTCTTTTTGTAGTGATTGACAACCTTCGATATGACCAATGGAAGGCCTTTGAAAGTGTTGTGAACAACCATTATAAATTAGAAAAAGAAATGGCTTATTTTGCTATGCTTCCTACCGCAACTCAATATGCCAGAAATGCTATTTTCTCTGGATTAACACCTCTAGAAATGGAAAAACAATTTCCACAATATTGGCTTAATGACGTTGATGATGGTGGTAAAAATTTGTTTGAAGGTGAATTTTTAGCCGCTCAATTGAAACGATTAGGTTTGAATATAAAAAGTGAATATTACAAAATTACAAATTCCAGAGACGGAAAAAAACTAGTCGACAATTTTAAAGGTTTAAAAAATAATGATTTAACAACCATTGTATACAATTTTGTAGACATGCTTTCACATGCTAAAACTGAAATGGATGTTGTAAAAGAATTGGCCTCAAACGACAAAGCCTATCGTTCCTTGACTTTAAGTTGGTTTAAAAATTCTCCTTTACTCGAAATGATTCAATTAGCACAACAAATGGGTTTCAAATTGATTTTGACTACTGACCACGGAACAATTAATGTAAAAAATCCTTCGAAAGTAATTGGTGACAAAAACACAAGTTTAAACCTTCGATACAAAACCGGTAGAAGTTTAACTTATGAAGAAAAAGATGTTTATGCTGTAAAAGACCCAAAAAAAATAGGTTTACCAACCATTAATATGAGCAGTTCGTTTATTTTTGCAAAAAATGATTTGTTCTTAGCTTATGTCAATAATTACAATCATTATGTGAGTTATTACAGAAATTCCTATCAACATGGAGGGATTTCTTTGGAAGAGATGATTGTGCCATTTTTGGTTTTTAATCCTAAATAAGTTGGCTATTTTCGTTTTACCGTTGGCAAGGTGATATATTTTAAAAGCAAATTACTATTTTGCAGACTATTTTAATTTGGAATAATATAATGGAATTTATTTATAATTTGAACGAAATTGAAACAATTGCTCAACAAGTAATTGATCAAAATCCTCAAAAAGTCATTCTTTTTAACGGTTTAATGGGCGTTGGAAAAACAACTTTTATCAAAGCTTTATCAAAAAGACTGGGTGTTGAAAATCCAACTTCAAGTCCCACTTTTTCCTTAGTAAATGAATACCAAGCAAAAGAGGGTTTGGTGTACCATTTTGATGTTTATCGTTTAAAAAATGAAATGGAAGCACTCGATTTTGGAATTGAAGATTATCTTTATTCTGGTAATTGGTGTTTTATCGAATGGGCAGAAAAAATACCAAATCTTATACCGGAGAAACACAATGTCATTACTATAGAAATTTTGGATTACGGTAATAGAAAATTAATTTTAGACTAATTTTTGTTTTTTACCATAAAGCCATGTGCTTTTTTTGATTCAACTTTTTTGATAAGAAGAACTTATATGACTACTATTTTTTTAAAAAATTATTATTCAATAAAAAATAACTCTTTTTAATTCCAAAATTTTTCCTAAATTAGAACATTATTTCAAACCTAATTTATGCCTCTGACTCCCTTCTCCAAGCAACAATTACTTCCGCAGGAAGAAAAGTTGGAAATTGCCCGACATAAAAGTGAATTGTTTATTGGCATTCCAAAAGAAACCTCCTACCAAGAACGCAGAATTTGTTTGACTCCTGATGCCGTAAATTCATTAGTTTCTCATGGACATCGTGTTCTATTAGAAGCCGGAGCCGGAGAAAGTGCCAGTTATTCTGATAAAGAATACAGTGATGCCGGTGCTGAAATTACGCAAGACCCAAAAAAAGTTTTCAGCTGTCCGATGATTCTTAAAGTCGAACCTCTTACTTCCGCAGAAATAGAAATGATAAATATGAATACTATTGTCATTTCAGCTATACAATTAAAAACTAGAAAAAAGGAATATTTCGAAAAATTAGCCAAAAAAAAAATCACAGCTTTTGCTTTTGAATTCATTAAAGATGATGATGGTTCCTACCCTGCTGTAAAATCTTTAAGTGAAATTGCCGGTACTGCTGCCGTCTTAATTGCTGCCGAGTTAATGATTAACAATCAATTTGGAAAAGGGTTACTTTTTGGAAATATTACTGGGGTTGCTCCTACCGATGTTGTGATAATTGGAGCGGGTACTGTGGGTGAATTTGCTGCTAAAACGGCCATTGGATTAGGGGCAAATGTCAAAGTTTTTGATAATTCAATTACAAAATTGAGACGTTTACAAAATAATTTAAAACAACCGATTTTTACTTCAACCATACAACCAAAATCCTTATTAAAAGCTCTTCGTCGTTGTGATGTTGCAATTGGTGCTATTCGAGGACAAAACAGAACACCTGTTGTGGTTACTGAAACTATGGTGGAACACATGAAAAAAGGTGCCGTAATTGTTGACGTAAGTATCGATACCGGTGGATGTTTCGAGACTTCTGAAATAACTACCCATGAAAAACCTACCTTTATCAAAAATAATGTAGTGCATTATTGTGTTCCGAATATTCCCTCACGTTATTCTAAAACAGCTTCTTTATCAATAAGCAATATTTTAACGCCCTATTTAATCCAAATTGCTGAAGATGGTGGAGTAGAAAGTGCGATTCGATGTAATCGTGGCTTGAAAAACGGTTTATATTTTTACCATGGTATTTTAACCAATAAATCCATTGGTGATTGGTTTGATTTACCAAATAGTGATATCAATTTGATTGTGTTTTAGGGTTTTGTTCGTACTTTTGCACCGTTAAAATTCTTTCCTAATGAAGTTCTACCAACGTTTCGCTTTTTTTCTTTTCGGATTATTAATTGGAATCATTTTCTTGATTTATTTTTTAGGAGCTAAAGCAAAATCCAGAGGGGTGACTTTTTGTTATTTGCCCAATTGTAGGGTTTTAAAAGAAATTAGAAGTAAGCCTTTTTTCTATTCTGAAAAATCATCAAAAGTTTTAGCGGAAAGTTGGATTGATACGGTAGACATCAAAAACACGTTGACTTATGGTGAGGTCGATTTTAGTAAAAGTAATATCAAAGAAGGTGCTGCCAAATTATATATCATCGAAGGCAAGACTATAAATCAAGTTCCGGTTACTTTAGAGGTATTAAACTACGAATCTAAAG
>NZ_JBIKJL010000105.1:0-3315 GCF_044361015.1 Flavobacterium sp. | reverse complement strand
GAGTAAGGTTATCAATGGATACATTAGTTAATTCTAAACCATCCATTGTTTGATTAGCCACTCTCTTTCCCATGGAATCATAAATAGACAATTCATTTAAATTTAATAAATTAGTATTTCTTATCGTAAACATATTACTTGCTGGGTTAGGTGATAAACTCAACCCATTACGCAGAAAATCATTCGTATTCAAACTGGTATCAATAACTTTAGAAATAATACCATTGGAAATTCCGGCCACATACAACTCACCATTTACATCTTCTCCGAACGATACAATATTCCCTGAAAATGAATTTGGTGTCCATGTAATCGTACCGCCATTGGAGGCAATATAACCAATGCGGTTGTTGCAATAATCTGAAAATAGGTATTTGTTTTGTAAATTCGGAAACGTTGTTCCGGTGTACACATAACCGCCTGTTAACGAGCAACCTCCGGTAGCAGCATGTGTATATTGAGCAACGGGAAATGTATAATTAGATGACGATCCACAGCCGGTATTGTTATATACAGCATTTCCTTCATAACAACGCCATCCATAATTTAAACCCGCCTCTGTTGAAGCTGCTTTATTGATTTCTTCAATGGCATTTTGACCTACATCGGCTATCCATAAATCACCTGTTATTCTGTCGAAAGAGAATTTCCAAGGGTTTCGCACACCCACTGCCCATATTTCATCTTCGCCGGTAATGCCCACATATGGGTTGTCTGAGGGAATGGCATAGCCGGTTTCGCCACCCACATCAATTCGAAGCATTTTACCTAAGAGAGAATTGAGGTTTTGACCGTAATTATTCGGATCGCCACCACTTCCGCCGTCACCCATTCCGATGTATAAATAACCATCCGGCCCAAAATTGAGCGAACCGCCATTGTGATTGGAAAACGGTTGAGCAATAGTCAATAGAATTTCCGCACTGGCAGGGTTGGCAACGTTTGAATCGGTAGTACTCACGGTATATTTTGCAATTACTGTGGCTCCGTCACCAGAACGGGTATAATTCACATAAAAACGTCCGTTTGTGGCATAATCAGGGTGAAAAGCCAAGCCAAGTAAACCTCTTTCTCCACCTGCTGTAATGATGGAAGAAAGCGATAGGAATGGGGTTGTGTTGATGGTGCCGTTCGGATTAAGGACACGAATTAAACCACCTCGCTGTACCACAAATAAGCGAGAGTCACCGGCATTGACAATGGCCACCGGACTCGAAAAACCAGTAGCAAAGGTTTGCAACCCGATGGTTTGCGAAAAGGATGACATGGTGAATAGTAAAACACAAAATTGCAATAGTTTTTTCATAGTATTTTTGTTTTGGATGGAGGTAAATTTAGTAATTTTTTTTAAATAGTTTTCATTATTAACAGGTTACAAAAAAAAACCGCTCCAAATTTCTTCAAGGCGGTTCAACTACAATCCAACCAAAATTAATTTACTACTACATAGCCTTTTGTTTTAGCAACACTGTGAATAGAAGTGGTGATGGCTTGACCTAAATCGTCTTTTGTTTTGGTCTTTTTCGATTCTTCATCAATAAATGCTTGGCGTTTTTTAGAAAGTTCTTCCATTTCTTTTTGAATGGTTTCGCGTTCTTTTGTTTTTTGAGTCACAATAACTTTAATTTCTTCTTTTGATTTGTTTTTTAATTCCGCCGGAAGTTCTTCTTTTTTAAGGTTGTCCAATGCTTTGGCATCCGTTTTGGCTTTATCAACCAAATCCCAGCTTTCATTTTTATACACGGTTTTTGATTTACTTACTGCTCGTTCAGCATAATTAGCAACGGAAATTGACTGGGCATTGGCATCTTGCACTTCTTGAGCCATTTTTTTCTCCACACCTTTCGAACCATACCCAATGTAAGTAGTATTCAATCGCAAATTGCATTTTGAAATTTGATCATCATAAGGAGTGACGATGTAACGAACTTTTGCATTGGAATCGATGTTGAAATATTTGCCTTGTCCCACATCGGCCCCGTCTTTCCATAATCCACGAATGCCTTCTTCATAGCTACCGCAATGAATAGTGCTGACATAAATTCCTTTTTTCAACGCATCAGCAATCGCTTCTTTGTAATTGATGCTTCCTTGATTAAAGGGTTCATTTCCGGCAATGTAAAGGAGTTTCATGTTTTGCAATCCGTCATTCCAAGTTAGTTTTTGAGAAGCATCTTGAATTACCGCTCCACAATATTCACTTCCACCATTTGTTCGTAATGAAAACAATTTTTCAGAAATTAAGTCTAAATCGGTCGTTAAAGGGGCAACTTGTCTGATATAATCTGTGTTTTTGTTCAACCCGTCATTTCCATATTCATATAAAGCAATTTCAATATCCGGCGTTTTACCTTCAAATTTTAGGGTAGTCAACGTATTGATAATGTTCCATAATCGAGATTTTGCCTGTTCGATTAGTCCGTCCATACTGTTGGAAGTATCCAATAAAATAGCGACTTGAATTTTTCCGTCCGATTCTTCTGCGGCAATTAAAGGTTGGTTGGTTGCTGCTAAACGAACAGGTGTTTCAACAAGGTTGTTTTTCTTCTCGCAGCTAAACAATAGCGTTGAAGTTAACAAAGCGAGGGTTGCAATTATATTTTTCATAATACTATTTTTTAAAATTATTTTTGAAGTTTTGTGATGTCGTTTTCTACCGAAAGAATCATCAAACAAGTGGCGGTGCAAAAGGAAGGACTGGTAATACAATGATGACCGCTCCAACTACCGTCTGAGTTTTGTATCTGCATCATTCGTCCGCCAATATTGTCGTACCATTTTTTCCATTCGTCGTCTTGGTTGACAATCATGGATTCACCTGTTTGTAAAAAGCTTAAGAATTCTTCACCTCCATTGTTTCCAAATCCGGCTAAAACATCTTCATTCATCGCTGTTACTTTGGCTGATTTATACACTTTATCGGCAACGTCATATGATTTTGCTTTTTCGTCGGAAACGCCAATTCGTTTTAAATTTGTTTCGTTTAATACGGCATCTTTTTCAATGCGACCTTCTTCTTTTGCTTTTTTGAAAATTCTATCGGCATCCTTAGCTTCTTCGGCACTTCCACGAACGGAACTACTGACGGCGTACAACATTATACCTGCACCATCGTCGGTTTTGGCAGAAGCATTTGCCGGATTGTAGTTGCTTTTTTGATAATCTCTTGCTTTTTTAATTTTTTCTTTATCGACTTTGATACCGTCATTTTTGGCTGCCATTTCTAAACTTGAATTCGCAAAAGAAGATTGTAAAACACCTGCCCAACCGGAACCGCCCACTTTGCCGGAACCATCCATTGATTTTTCAATTTTA
>NZ_JBIKJL010000041.1:0-23353 GCF_044361015.1 Flavobacterium sp. | reverse complement strand
ATCGACTTTGATACCGTCATTTTTGGCTGCCATTTCTAAACTTGAATTCGCAAAAGAAGATTGTAAAACACCTGCCCAACCGGAACCGCCCACTTTGCCGGAACCATCCATTGATTTTTCAATTTTATCTACACAAACCTGAATGGCGTTTTTAACTCGCTCTTTCATGGCTTCATTTTTCAATGTGGGAAGCAATTGGTTAAAAAATTGAAGGGTCAGAATCGCATCGATGTGTTGACCCAATTTCCCTTGAATTTGTGTACCTCTGATGGAAGTGATGAATTCGCTATTCGAATTTTTATCAATTTCACTTAAAAGAAATAGTACTGCTTTTTCTAAGGTCTCTTTATTTTTTCCCGATTCCATAGTATAACCGCATCGGTACAATGCCATTGCAGACATGGCGGTTGTTGCAGGATCGGAGGATACTGCATGCGGATTTCTTTCTTTTTGTTTGCTTTGCGAACCGGCACCCCAACCACCGTCGGTATTTTGTGCTTCTACCAACCACAATTCGCCTTTTGAGATGGTTGCTTGAAATTTCTCTGCTGTTTTGACGGTAGCATATCCTTCGGACGGTTGTTCGCCCATTAGCGTCATAAATACACAAGGTAACTCTTCTTCTTCAGCGATTTCAGTTTCCTGAATGGCAAGTTCTTTTGAAGGAGTAGCCATTTTTGGTTCGGTTTTTGGATTGGTATTCCAAACATAAATTAACGGGATGCAACTTGTTAGAGCTGACAATCCCCAAATGATTTTTGCTTTCATAATTGATGGTTTTTTTTGATTTTCTGATAAAATTAGAAGGTTTCGTCATTCGTTTTTTCCAGACTTGGTGAAACCCGTTTTTGACTTGGTGAAACTGTTTTTTAAAGCCAATTTTATTTTCGTACTTTACACTATTATATTTTGCCTATGTATTTTCGACTGAAAATTTTATTATTTGCTTTGCTTTTCCCGTTGGTTGTTGTGGCTCAGGACACAACGAAGACGAAGATGAGCAAAACATCCGTGAGCAAGAAAGCCATTGAACTGAAAGAAACCTTGTCAGAAAGTAATCCTATTGCAACCGCCGACAAGTATGTAGAACTGGCCAATGAATTGGATAAAAAAGAGGAGTATGTTAAAGCCGAAGATTATTTAAAAAGAGCTTTAACTCTTTATCAAAAGCAAAAAGACAAAGATAAAATAGCTTCCACTAAACGTCAACTTGCTCAAGTTCAAGAGAAGCAAAAAAAGTTTAACCAAGCTATTTTAAATTATGAATCGGCTAGTGAAGAAGCGGTTGATGCAGGTTTTTCAAAAGTCAATTCCAATGATGCGAGCCGTTTAAAAAATGCGAGTCCGAAAATGCAAGCAGACTATTTGGATTCCAACATTAAAATTTTAGAAAAGGAAGGAAAAATGGAAGATGCCGCCGAAGTCTATAAACAAAAAGCGGAGGTAGATTTAAAAGCCGATAATAAGGAAATGGCGATTGAAAGTTATGAAAAGGCCATTGCAGTATCGAAAGACAAACCGGAAGAAGTGTTAAAGTTGAAAAGTGAAATTTCGAAAGTTTATGAATCGGAAAACAACTTAGATAAAGCCATTGAAATTACTAAAAACACCATTGCTGATGCGGAGAAATTAGGTAGTGTTTCGCAACAAATTGAGCAGCAACAGTCGTTAGCCACTTTGTATTTTAAAAATGAAAATCAAGACGATGCGATTGTTTTACTGGAAGAAACCTATGATTTAGCGTTGAAAAACGGACGCACTTTTGATGCGAAGAAAGCCATGTTGGCTCTTTCGGATTATTACAGAAAACAAGGCAATCAAACAAAAGCGATTGAATTGTACGACAAATTTCTAAACGATTTTGATCGAATGGTGCAAGCAGACAGTACATTAGTAGATTCGAAAATCTTTCAGGTAACGGAAGAAAAAATCAAGCAATTGGAAAAGGAACGGGCGTTGAAAGATGAATTGATAACGAAGAAAAATAAATTCAATTATGTATTGATTGGTTCCGTGATTTTGATGTTGATTTTGTTGGGATTGATTGCAAAAGCGTTATTTTCCATCAAAACCAAGAACAAAAAAATTGCGTTGCAATCGCTCAGACGGGAAATGAATCCCCATTTCATTTTTAATAGTTTGAATAGTGTGAACCAATTTATTGCTCAAAATAACGAGTTGGAAGCCAATAAATATTTGACTTCGTATTCCAATTTGATGCGAAATATGATGGAAACCTCGAACAAAGATTTTATTTCGTTATCCAATGAACTAGAGCAAATTAAAAAGTATTTGGATTTGGAACATTTGCGTTTTCAGGACAAATTTGAGTATGAAATTGTGGTAGATGAAAAGTTAGATTCCGATGCGATTCTAGTCCCAAATATGTTGATTCAACCGCATTTGGAAAACGCTATTTGGCACGGATTGCGTTACCGGGAAACCAAAGGAACTTTGAAAGTCACCTTTGCAGAAGAAAATCAATTAATTAAAGTCTCGATTGAAGACGACGGCATTGGCGTTGAAAAAAGCAAGGAACTGAAAACACAAAACCAAAAAGTCCACGAATCCAGAGGATTGAACAATGTAGAAGAACGGATTAAGTTGTTGAACGATTTGTATCACCAGCAGATTTCCTATACCATTTCGACGGGAACAGACGGAAACGGCACGTTGGTCACACTTTATTTTTCTAAAACCACCAAACTCACATGAACGATTTTCAAAAAATAAAAAGTGTCATTGTCGAAGACGAGTCGGCTGCTCGCGAAGCGTTGAAAAATTATTTGGCAAAATATTGTCCGCAAATCGAGATCATTGGCGAAGCACAAAACAGCCGGGAAGCGATTCCGTTGTTGCATGAATTACAACCACAACTCGTTTTTTTGGATGTAGAAATGCCTTTTGGCAATGCATTTGACGTGTTAGAAGGTTGTAAGGATTTGCATTTTGAAACGATTTTTGTCACGGCTTTTTCGGAATATTCGTTGAAAGCGTTGAATCAAAGTGCCGCTTATTATTTGTTGAAACCCATCAGCATTGAAGAGTTGATTTTGGCGGTAAACAAAGTACAACAACAATTGATGAAGCAGGAACTGTTTAACCGAAATCAGATTATCGTACAAAATTTCCGCGAACCAAAAATCGAGAAGCAACAGGTTATTTTACCCACGATAGAAGGTTTTGAAGTGGTAAAAATGGAAGATATTGTTCGTTTGCGTGGCAATGGCAACTTTACCGATATTCATCTAGCTGATGGTTCCAAAAAAATGGTCTGTCGTTTTTTGAAACACTTTGATGAAATGCTTGATTTTCCGTTTATGCGGGTACATAAGTCGCACATTATTAATTTGAATTTTGTGAAAGCGTATCACAAAGGAACGGGAGGTTATGTCACTTTGTTTGATTTGGCTGAGGTTGAAATTTCACCGAATTATAAAGAAGAGTTTTTGAAGAGGTTTAGGTGAGGTAGTTTATTAATAACAATTAGATATTGAAATTTATTTTATTCTAATATTTGTAATTATCCTTATTCAATTCGTTTACTTTATTATTTCCCTAATTTGTTATTTTTACATTTATTAAAATTTGAATTATGAAAACTGCGATAGAACTTTTCGAACAATTAAATGCTTTAGATGAAACACCTTGGATTGAAGCAAAGTTGAGTAGTGAAGTTGGAAAATCCTTAATGGAAACTATAAATTCGTTTAGTAATGAACCAGGGTTAATTGAAGGTTATATTTTGATTGGTGTAACAAGAATGCAAGAATCGCTTTTCCCAGAGTATCAAATAGTAGGAGTTGAAAATCCAGATAAGATACAACAGGAGATTGCAACTCAATCAGCAACACTATTTAATATTCCTATTAGACCAAATATTTCTGTGGAACCTTTGCAAGGTAAAAGCGTTATTGTGGTACGTGTAAAAGAATTAGATTATTTACAAAAGCCGGCGTTCTTTAAAAAGCAAGGATTACCTTTTGGGGCATTTCGTAGAATTGGCTCTTCTGATTTACATTGTACGGAAGATGATATGCAAGTCTTTTACAATAACTTAGGAAAAAGTTATGATCAAACTGTTGTAGCCGGGACAAGTATAAAAGATATTGATTCTGTTGCACTATCAAGATACAGAAAGTTAAGAGAAAATGTTTTACCCACCGCTGAAGAATTATCATATTCTGATGAAGAATTATTGATAGCACTCGGATGTTTAAATACCGATAAAGGAGAGCTAAACTTAGCGGGATTATTGTTGTTTGGAACCCCATCTGCACAAAGGAGAACATTTCCAATGTTAAGAGTTGATTATATTAGAGTTCCAGGAAATGTTTGGGTTCAAGATCCAGAATCGAGATTTAATTCGATTGATATGAGGGGGCCTTTATTAGTTAATGTTTATAAATTGATTGATGCAATAAATTCTGATTTACCCAAAGGGTTCCTAATGGATAAAGATCAAGTACAAGCCCAAACTACAGGTCTTCCAATATTAGCACTTAGAGAAGCGATTGTAAATGCATTAATGCATCGTTCTTATCGTGAACATAAACCTACGCAAATAATTCGTTATGATAATAGAATAGAAATTATTAACCCTGGATTTTCTTTAAAATCTGAAGACAAACTCGGCTCTCCAGGTTCTGAAACCCGAAATTCTTTTATTGCTGCAGTATTTCATGAGACTAACTTAGCAGAAACAAAAGGGTCTGGGATTAGAGCAATGAGGCGATTAATGATTGATGCAAAATTAGCTCCTCCTACTTTTGAGTCTAGTAGGGAAGATAATGAATTTACAACTAGACTACTATTACATCATTTTCTTGATAAAAAGGATTTAATTTGGTTAAAAAGATTTGAAACGTATAATTTGAATGATTCTCAAAAGCAAGCATTAATTTTTGTTAGGGAAGTTGGTGCTATTGATAATCTTACTTACAGACAAATGGCTGACTGTGATGCAATAAGAGCAACTACAGATTTAAGAGCACTAAGAAAATCAAATTTGTTAGTATTATTTGGAAAGGGAAAAGGTACTTACTATAAAGCTGGTGATTTATTAAATGAGACATATATTGAAAATGATTTTCTTAGGACTAATTCTAATTATAGTACAGAACCTAGTACAGAACCTAAAAACGTTAGTACAGAACATAAATCTCCAAGTACAGAAGTTGAAAACATCAATGTAGTTGATTATCAACAAATTCAAATATTAGATGAAGGTCTAAGTACAGAAGCTAGAGAATTTAATAAAAAGGAGTTAATAGAAGAATTGCCAATTAGACTGCAAGGTAAAATATACAAATTGAAGGAGAGAGAGTCAACTGAAATAATGGAAGAAATAATATTGGAAATTTGTAGCATTAGGCCATTTAAATTAGCTGAATTGGGTTGTATCTTAGGAAAAGGAGATAATTATTTAAGTAGAAAATATATGAAATCTTTGATAGAGAAAGATAAATTAAAGTTTTTACATTCAGATATGGTAAATCATCCAAGCCAAGCATATCAAAGTAAACAATAATTTACTTTATGAAAGATACTAAGAGAAATAAAAAGAAACTATTTATAAACAGAGATTGAGATTTCTATGAAAATTTTTAAATGGTTTTTAATCCAACACATCGATTTCAATCGAATCCAACGCCCTTGAATCCTGTTCAATTTTTAAACGCAAATACGAGCGAGAGCTTCCTTTAATTTGCACCGGGATGGCTGCGGTAATACTGTCTTGAGCTTCAATTAAACCGCGGTTCAACATGATGTTTTTGTACATTTTTTGTTTGCTAACGGCGTACGGTCTTTGATTGCCTTGGTCGTCAAAGAGCCACATGAATTTTTTGGGACTTGGAACAATGGAGGCTAAAAACAACGATTCATTTAGCGTTAAATCCATTGGTTTTTTCTCAAAATAAAACTGAGCAGATTCGCCGATTCCGTAGACATTTGGACCCCATTCAATCACGTTGAAATAGACTTCTAACATTCTGGATTTTGAAACCAATCGGTTGTTTTCCAGTAAATATACTAACAGGATTTCCTCCAACTTTCGGGAAAGAGTTTTTTCACGTGTCAGAAATACGTTTTTCACTAATTGCATACTAATCGTACTGGCACCGCGTGAAAACCTTTTGGTTTTAATATTCTTCGTAATGGATTGTTTAAAAGCTTCGGTACTAAATCCGGAGTGATTGTAAAATTGTGGGTCTTCAAAGGTCAATATTGCTTTTTGTATAAACGGAGAAATCTCTGTTAACGGAGTAAAATAGGGATTTCCGGCTCCAACCAAAACCGACCGCTGTCTGCGACCATTTTCAATGGCATTATAAACAAATTCGCCATTCAATTTTGACAAATCAGCTTCTCCGTATTTGATAATTTTCAAGTTTTCTTTATTCAATTTACTTTCAAAAACCAAAGCATCCGAATTGTTTTTATTAAATTCAAAGTCCAATTGATAATCAAAAGTGCCTTGAACTTGCATGCCTTCAAAATTAGAAAACAAACCTTTGGGCAATGAGTTGATAAAATCCTGTGCTTTCATTTTCGGAATGCCTACTTTCAAGGTGTAAACGGTGTCTTTTTCGGTAATGTATTTGGCAAACGGATGTACGCTTATTTGGTTCAATTTGGCAATTGAGGTACTGTCCACTGCTAAAAAATCACTTCCAATAACCAAGCGGTAATCGAATTCCGCTTTTTCAATGACCACATCTTTCGACGCAATTTTTGGGTGATTCACAGTTAGATCATCAATCGCTGCTTTTCCATCAATATGTAATTCACCTCCATCCATTTCCAGTTGATCCAAAGTAATGTGAATGTCGGAAAAAGTAGTAATCATACCTATTCGTTCATCGATATACGGCAAATGTATATTGGTTGAATCTGCGGAGGATAATTTTAAATCAGCTATTTTTTTTCGAGGATTCGCCATTCCGCTGACTTTCCAATTCTGACTGAATGTTTGGGTGGTGACATTGATTGCGGTTTGCAATTGGTGGTCATCCAAAGTTAATGTGTTTAAACGGAGGTTGACTTTTCGGCCCATGTCATCCACTTTCAGGGATAGATTGGAAAGATTCATTTCGGCGGGAACCAGATTGAATACTTTGGTCAGTAAACGATTCGCAGTTTCTGCATAATCTCTTTTGCCGGTTGTTTTCACTTCTTTTGGATTTCTTTTAAGGAACGCATCGAAGTTTCGACCTTTCTTATTTTTAACCAATCGAATATAGCCGTCATTCATTTCTAAATTATTCAATTGAATGTCGCCGGTTAGTAGTTGAAAAAAACTGTAATTGGTTTTGATTTTTTTTACGGACAAAAGCGTGTCGGCATTTTTTGGAAGTAACAAAATATCTTCCAATACAACTCCCGTGATTCCTTCAAAAGATGCTTTTTTAACGGAGAACTGACATTGGTATTCGGTAGCTAATTTCGTTTGAATTTTTGCAATGGCTTTTTGCAATAGACTATTACGGAAAACGAAAAGCAATCCAACAGCCAACACCAGAACCACGAGTGCAATTTTTAAAGCTAAAACTATTTTTTGTTTGGTGGCTCTCATTGGATGATGCGAAAAAGTAACTGTATTAATTATCCGAATAGTTGTTCGACAACATCCTCAATCTTCGCCACTAATTTAATGTCGATTAGTGTATTCTTTAAAGATATCTTATTGTATTTGGAAACAAAAATGGTAGAAAACCCCAATTTTTCAGCTTCTAAAATTCGTTGTTCTACGCGATTAATAGGGCGGATTTCACCGGCCAAACCTACTTCACCGGCAAAACAAAAGTTTTTACCTACCGGAATATCTTCGTTCGAGGATAAAATGGCGGCGACTACTGCTAAATCTATCGCAGGATCATCTACCGAAATTCCTCCCGTGACGTTTAAAAACACATCTTTTGCACCCAAACGGAATCCGGCTCTTTTTTCTAAAACAGCCAAAATCATGTTTAACCGTTTAGCATTGTAACCGGTAGTGCTTCGTTGTGGTGTTCCGTAAACCGCCGAACTTACCAACGCTTGGATTTCAATCATCAACGGACGCATGCCTTCTAGTGTAGAAGCAATGGCTGTTCCCGAAAGTTCTTCTTCTTTGTGGGAAATTAATATTTCGGAAGGATTGGCCACTTCGCGTAAACCGGAACCTTGCATTTCATAAATGCCAATTTCTGCTGTTGAGCCAAAGCGATTTTTGAGGGAACGCAAAATTCGATACACATGATTGCGGTCGCCTTCAAATTGCAAAACTGTATCCACCATGTGTTCCAAAATCTTTGGACCTGCGATGGTTCCGTCTTTGGTAATGTGTCCGATGAGTAAAACGGGAACATTGGTTTCTTTGGCAAATTTGATAAGTTCGGCAGTACATTCCCTAATTTGCGAAATACTTCCCGCCGTTGAATCAATGTAATCGGTATGCAAAGTTTGAATGGAATCAATAATCACAATCTCGGGCTCAATTTCCTGAATTTGCTTGAAGATGTTTTGCGTTTTGGTTTCGGTTAGAATGAAACAATTGTCGCCGTTGGGCGTGATTCGTTCGGCACGCATTTTTATTTGCTTCTGACTTTCTTCGCCCGAAACATATAAAGTTTTATACGGCAATTTTAAAGAAATTTGCAATAAAAGCGTACTCTTTCCAATACCGGGTTCGCCTCCTAAAAGCGTTAAAGAACCAGGGACTAATCCACCGCCTAACACTCTATTTAATTCGCCATCGGTTGTGTCTAAACGAATTTCCTGACTGGAATCAATGTCTTTTATTCTTAAAGGTTTTGGAGCTTTTTTAACTTCGGAAGAAGAGGGTTTCCAACTTGTTTTTTCTTCTTTTTGAATGACTTCTTCAACAATTGTATTCCATTGTTGGCAAGCATGACATTGACCTTGCCATTTGGCATATTGTGAACCGCAATTTTGACAAAAAAATGAAGTTTTGACCTTCGACATAATTATTGTTGCATTTGTTTCATTTCTTCTGATTTGTCATACATCATGTCTTTATTTAAATCACCAATCGGTTCTTTTTGAAAAGCACTTAAATATTTTTTTTGAGCCCTTTTATAGTCTTCTTTTTTTTCATACATCAAAGCCATATAATAATCGGCTAACATACTTTTCCCATAATATTTATCAGCTAATATGGAAAGCTCATCAAATTCGTTATAGACTTTGTTTTTTATAATTGCCGTTTCGATGGCCTTAAAATCATTTAATCGAATAGGCATTTTGATGTTTAACGACTTTTCTAGCACATCATATTTTGTTTTTAAATACTCTACATAGCCGTATTCTAATTTGACAATTTTTTCATTAAACTCAAAAGTAGTAATGGGTTGATAGACGGCAAAAAACTGGTACAAAGCATTTGGAATAGAGTGTAGGACTAAGGAATAATGGGAAGCTGCTATGAATTCATCAAATTTATAATTTAAGGTTGTGTTTTTAATTACTTTAGCTTTTTCATCTAATTCTTTTATTCGTTTCTGCATTTTTTTCACATCGCCATCAGCGGTAGAGAGATAGTAGTAAATTGGTTTAGTAATAAGTCCTAAACGTTCCGGAATTCGATTTTCCATATCTGTTGCTAAGTCAGGACTTAATGTTATGTAGGCGTCAAAAAGCGGATTGTCTTTGTATAAATAAAAATTTGTAAATCCGGCAGTAGTGTCGTGCCCGGCAATAATTTTAAAAGGAGCAATTCTGTAGGTTTTTTCAAGATAAGGCATTAGTTCGGTACCTATAAAATCAAAAAAATTGGCTCCCGTAGAATCAGGCAATCCGGTTTCTTCATCGAATTCACTATCGGCATAACGTTCTTCGGTTTTGTTTTGACAAATTCCCACTAAAATTACTTCCGGTAAATCATCCCAATAATTCCCAAATTTAAGGGCTCCTTGAAATGGATCAAACAGATATTCTGCATCTAAAACTAACAATATAGAGTAATTGCGGTTTGTTTCCTTTTCGTACGATGGGGGTAAACTTATGTAAATTTCACGGTCTGCACCTAATTTTTTTGACGTAAATGTTTCTATTGTTTTTTGAGAAAACAAAGGGATAGAAAACAATACAATAACAAGTGTTTGAATTAATTTCATATGGTATCTTTTTTGGAAATTTCTTGAAAAAACTTAATTTTTCGAAAGCAAGATAGTAAATTATTTGTCTTTGTTTAAAATGGGAAGTAATAAAAATGAAAGTGTTCCTAAAATCACCACCATTAGTGTTTGTGAAGTCCATACCAACCAACCAAAAGCAGTTCCAGAAGTTTCTGGAACGTTATAAAGTAAAAGAATTTCTGCCATTAAAAAGGGATAGGCTCCAAATCCCGAATTGGTTAAAGTAATGGCAAGTCCACCTACGATAAATGAAATAACCACTGTGCTTAAACTCAAGTTACTGGTTTCCGGCAAAGCAAAAATAGTAATGTAAAACATAAAAAAATAACTTGCCCAAATCAATAATGAATGAAATAGAAAAGCCCATTTTTTTTCCATTTTCCAGATGCTGTAAATACCATCCATTAAACCGGAAATTTTTTGTTTGATCGTTTGGATTATCCTAAAGTTAGAATAGCGAAACATCAAAATAATACCTATCATTATAAAAGTCCCTATTCCTAAAATCAACATTAATTTTTGAAAAGGAATTTTATCCAATACAAACGCTTTTAATACATCAAATTCTAAGAAAAAAGCCAATCCGATAAAAGATAATAAGAAAAAACTATCTACCACTCGTTCGGCAATGATGGTTCCGAAGGCTTTATCAAACGGGACATCTTCATATTTTTTGAGAATCAAGGCACGAGAAACTTCGCCCGAACGAGGAATAGACATATTGATGAAATAGCCAATGCAAACAGCCATTACATTTGTTGAATTTTTTGGTTTATAGCCCAAATGTTCCAATGAGTATTTCCATCGATATCCTCTTGACCATAATGCCAAAGCACTGATTAGTAAAGATATATATATGTAAAAATAATCAGCATTTTTAAATTGTTGTTTAATTTCTTCTACTTGTTCGGGAGTGAATTTGTTGTAAGTGTAAATTACCAAAGCCAATCCCAACAAAATTGGAAGAAGAATGGAAAGCGATTTGCCGATTTTCTGTTTCAATGGATTAGGTCAACGAATTATCTTTCTCGTTTGGAAAAACCAAAGAAGGCTTGAAGGTTTTAGCTTCTTCAAAATCTAAAATTCCATAAGCGATAATAATAATAATATCTCCTTTTTGAACTTTACGTGCGGCTGGACCGTTAAGGGTAATTTCGCCACTATTACGGTTTCCTTTGATGACATAGGTTTCTAATCGTTCACCATTATTAACGTTTACAATAGAAACTTTTTCGCCTTCCACAAGGTTAGAAGCATCCATAAGGGCTTCGTCGATAGTGATACTACCGATATAATTTAAATCTGCTCCAGTCACCTTTACGCGGTGAATTTTGGATTTTACAACTTGAATTTGCATGGTGCAAAGGTAATTAATTTAATGAAATGGTATCAATCAATCGAATGTTGTTCACAAAAACAGCGATAAATGCCCGGTATTTTTTATTTTTTGACTTGCGTAAACAAGACTTTAAGGTAATTTCATCAGCAATTTCAAAATATTCTAATTTTAGAATAGGATGATTTTCAAATGTTCTTGTTACAAATTTTGAAATTTCTTTAGCACTTTTCATGCCAAATAATTTTTTTGCCTTAGATAACGTTTTGAAAATTAAGGCTGATTCTTTTCTTTCAATCGGAGTTAATCGCTCGTTTCTGGAACTCATCGCTAGTCCGTTTGCTTCTCTGTGAATAGGACAGCCAATTACTTTTACGGGAATATTGTTTTTATGTACTAATTTTTTGACTATTTGTAATTGCTGAAAATCTTTTTTGCCAAAATAAGCATGGGTGGGTTTAATTATTTCAAACAATCTTTTAACAATGGTTCCTACGCCATCAAAATGGCCCGGTCGATGTTTGCCCTCCATTTGGTTTTCTAAGCCATCATACTGAAAAGATTGTGAAACAGTATTTCCGTGATAAATGTCTTCAACTGATGGAGCATAAATTAGAACTTTAGCATTCAAACAAGCTATTTTTTCCACATCTCTTTCCAGTGTTCTGGGGTATTTTGCCAAATCCTCCGGATTGTTAAATTGGGTTGGGTTAACAAAGATACTTACTACAGAAATTTCATTTTCTTTTAGTGATTGTGAAAGCAAAGACAAGTGACCTTCGTGCAAAGCACCCATAGTAGGAACAAATCCTATGGTCGTTTTTGTTACCCAAAATGGGGTTAAATGCTCGATAAGTAGGCTTTGTTTGTTGAAAATGAGCATGTATTTTTAATTAAATGAGTTGCAAAATTACTATTTTACTTAAATATCTGCGTAAATTTTTGTAATTTTGCGTGATTTTAAAATCTAAACGAAAAAGTTCAAAATAATATGGAGGATAAGAGGATATTGTATGTATCATCTGAAGTAGTACCTTATCTGGCTGAAAATGAAGTTTCCATTATGTCTTATGACGTTCCTAAAATGGTAAATGATCAAGGAGGACAAATAAGAATTTTTATGCCACGATACGGTAATATTAATGAAAGAAGACATCAATTACATGAAGTAATACGGTTGTCCGGGATGAATTTAGTTGTGAATGATTTAGATATGCCTCTAATAATAAAGGTAGCTTCCATTCCTAAAGAAAGAATTCAAGTCTATTTTATAGATAATGATGAATATTTTAAACGAAAGGCAACTTTTACGGATGAGGAAGGAAAATTATATGAAGATAATGACGAACGGGCAATTTTCTTTGCAAAAGGAGTTGTAGAAACAGTAAAAAAATTAAATTGGGTACCGGACATTATCCATGTTCATGGTTGGTTGGCTTCTTTATTGCCGGTTTATATGAAGCATTATTATAAAGATGAAGCACTTTTTTCTAACACAAAAATTGTAACTTCCGTTTATGCCCAATCGTTTGATGGAGCTTTAAACAGCGAACTTTTAAACAAAATAAAATTTGACGGTGTTCCGGAAGATTCCATTTCTGTTTTAAAAGAACCCAATTATGAAAATTTAATTAAAGTAGCTATTCATAATTCAGACGCTGTTATAGTAGCATCAGAGAACCTTTCTTCAAGTTTAACAGAATTTATAGAATCTTCAGAAAAACCTTTTTTATCTTTCTTCCCTAAAGAGGATTATGCTGAGCATTACCTTAATTTCTATAAAAATAAAGTTCTATAAATTTACATTTTAAAATGCAAACAAAAAAAATAATTCAATTTTCTTCCATTTTTGTCTTGAGTATATTCTTGTTTTCTTGTGATAAAGATTACAATACATTAGGAGCCGATATCATTGGAGACAATCATTATACATTTGGCACACCCGATACAGAGGCTACAGTGATTGCCTATAATGAAGATTTTGGCGTTGTTCAATCTAACAATTTAGTAGTTAATCCTCTTGGAATTTATAAAAATACTGCTTTAGGAAAACAAACAGCTCATTTTGCCACGCAAGTATTACTTTCAGAGCCTGTTCCAACCTTTACTATTATTGATGAGGACAGGGATCCTGAAATTCTGGACGTTACGCTATATGTTCCTTATTTTAGCACAAGAGGGACCACTACGGACGAAGTCACCACTTATACCTTAGATTCAGTTTACGGTACATCGAAAATTAAGTTGAGTATTTATGAAAACGGTTATTTGATGCGAGATTTTGATCCGGCTTCTAATTTTACTGCTGCTCAAAAATATTTTTCTGATCAAACAAATGATTTTGAAGTGAATAAAAGAGGTGCTGCTCCTGATGGAATATCTGTAGCTAATGGAGAGAGATTAAATAATGGAGAAAATGTTAAAGATAATGATGAGTTCTTTTTTGATGCAACACAAATTGCAGAAACAACCACAGATGAAGATGGCGAAGAAACAACCACAAGATCTGCTCCTGGTATCTACTTAAAATTAAACAAAGCGTTTTTTCAGAAAAAAATAATAGACGGTTATATTCAAGGCAAATTGGTTAATAACAATGTCTTTAGGGATTATTTCAGAGGATTGTATTTTAAAATAGAAGACTCTCCGGCTGAACCTAATGGTAGTAATAGTTTAGCGATGATTAATTTTAAAGCCGGTAAAATTACAATAAATTATGAAGAGGATAAAGCAGTTGATGGGCAGGAAGAACCAGATAGAGTGAAAAAATCAATGGTTTTGTCTTTAGCAGGAAATACAGTTAGTCTTTTAAATCAAGAACGGACTTCAAATTATCAAGCTGTTTTGGCGAATGCTTCTTCTGCTTTAGGCGATGAAAAGCTATACGTAAACGGAGGTGCCGGTTCAATGACCATTATTGATTTATTTGCTCGTGATGTTAGTGGAGAATCAGCGGAATTAGAAGAATATAGAGCTAAAGATTGGTTGATAAATGAAGCTAGTCTTACTTTTCGAATAGATAGAGACCTAATGGGAAATAATCAAGAACCATATCGGGTTTACTTATATGATTTAAATAATAATAGGCCTATTATAGACTACTATGGAGATCAAACGGTTAGTGCAACTAAACCTAAATTTGGTAAACGTATTCATAGCGGTATAATTGTAAAAGAAGATGGCAAAGGAACTTATTATAAAATCCGTTTAACGAATCATATTTCGAGATTGTTTAAAAACCCAGATTCTACCAATGTAAGGCTAGGACTTGTTGTAACGGAATCCATCGCGATTGTTGATAACTATGAAACAAAAAATCAAACAGCTTCAGGTTTGAAAAAAGTTCCCTTAGCTTCTGTATTAAATCCTTTAGGCACAGTGTTGTATGGTAGCAAATCTTCTGTACCTTTGGATAAAAGATTAAAATTAGAAATTTATTACACAAAACCTGATTAAATAATAAAAATATGTGTGGAATTGTTGGATATATTGGCAATAGAGACGCTTACTCAATTGTAATAAAAGGATTAAAACGATTAGAATATAGAGGTTACGATAGTGCCGGACTTATGCTTTATGATGGCAAAGACTTGAAAATATCAAAAAAAAAAGGTAAAGTAACTGATTTAGAAGAAGTTTCAACTAAAGATAATAATTTTTTTGGTTCTATTGGGATGGGTCATACCCGTTGGGCTACTCACGGAGTTCCAAATGATGTAAATTCGCATCCACATTTATCAAACTCAGGAAACATTGCTATTATTCACAATGGAATCATAGAAAATTATGAACCATTAAAAAAAGAATTAATCAAAAGAGGTTATGTTTTTCATTCCGATACTGATACGGAAGTATTAGTTAATTTAATTGAAGACGTTCAGAAAAAAGAAGGCTTGAAATTAGGAAAAGCGGTGCAAGTTGCTTTAAATCAAGTTGTCGGAGCCTATGCAATTGCAGTTTTTGACAAGAACAAACCGGACGAAATTGTCGTTGCCCGATTAGGAAGCCCATTAGCCATTGGTGTTGGTGAGGGAGAGTTTTTTGTAGCTTCAGATGCCTCGCCTTTTATTGAATATACTTCCAATGCGATTTACTTAGAAGATGAAGAAATGGCCATTGTGCGACTTCACAAACCTATCAAAGTTAGAAAAATTAAAGATGATACCTTAATTGATCCCTATGTTCAGGAATTAAAAATGAACCTTGAACAAATTGAAAAAGGAGGTTATGATCATTTTATGCTCAAAGAAATATATGAGCAACCAAATGTTATTAAAGATACTTACCGTGGAAGATTACTTTCTGATAAAGGAATAATCCAAATGGCGGGTGTGGAAGATAATTTGGAAAAATTCTTAAACGCAGAACGAATTATAATTGTAGCCTGTGGAACATCATGGCATGCCGGATTAGTCGCAGAATATGTAATAGAAGAATTTGCAAGGATTCCTGTAGAAGTTGAATATGCCTCTGAATTCCGTTATAGAAATCCAATAATTAATAAAAAAGATATCGTAATTGCTATTTCTCAATCCGGAGAAACAGCCGATACCTTAGCCGCTATTAAATTAGCTAAAGAAAATGGTGCTTTTGTTTTTGGTGTTTGTAATGTTGTTGGTTCTTCTATTTCAAGGGAAACCAATGCTGGCGCTTACACTCATGCAGGTCCTGAAATCGGGGTGGCTTCTACAAAAGCTTTTACAACACAAATAACAGTGTTGACCTTAATTGCATTGCGTTTGGCAAAAGCAAAAGGAACCATGAATAATTCTGACTATCACCGCTACCTTATGGAATTAGAAATGATTCCGGAAAAAGTTACCGAGGCATTAGAAGGAACAAATGAAATGACCAAAAAAATTGCTGAAATTTACAAGGACTCTCCTAACTGTTTGTATTTAGGTAGAGGGTATAATTTCCCTGTGGCATTAGAAGGAGCTTTAAAATTAAAAGAGATTTCTTATATTCATGCAGAAGGTTATCCTGCGGCTGAAATGAAGCATGGTCCAATCGCATTAATAGATGAATCCATGCCTGTTATCGTGATTGCTCCTAAAATGGGACATTATGATAAAGTAGTCAGTAATATCCAAGAAATTAAATCAAGAAGTGGTAAAATAATAGCCGTGGTAACTAAAGGAGACAAACAAGTTCGCGAATTAGCTGACCATGTTATAGAAATTCCGGAGACTTCAGACGCTTTATCACCGCTTTTAACCACAATTCCTCTACAATTACTTTCTTATCACATCGCTGTTTTAAGAGGGTGTAATGTTGACCAACCCAGAAACTTAGCAAAATCTGTAACTGTTGAGTAGGCAATAAAAGAACCATTATTTTATTAAAAGCGAGAATTTTTCTCGCTTTTTTTATTAATATCAAAATTATTTGTACTTTGCTCACGAAAACTAACAAAACTCTAACTTTATGAAAGTGTATTTATTTATTCTGACATTGTTTTTTTGCAGCATCACTTTTGCTCAAACTTCAATTTCAGGGAGCGTGGTTGATGAAAAAAATCAACCCATCCCAGGTGCCAGCATTAAAATTGTTGGCGAAGCGATAGGTGCGGTGACCGATTTTAACGGAAACTTTACCTTAACTACGCAAAAAAAACCTCCTTTTTTAGTAGAAGTCTCTTCTATTGGATTTTCATCTAAAACTGTTGAAATCAACGCAAACAATCAAAAAATCAGTGTTGTTTTGTCTGATGAAGAAACGCGTTTGGATGAAATTGTAGTATCGGCTTCCCGTGCACCTGAAAGGATTAGGGAATCACCTGTTACCATTGAAAGAATGAGTGTTAAAGAAATTAAAAAATCAGCTTCGGTGACTTTTTATGATGGTTTGGAGAATTTAAAAGAGGTTCAAATGAATACCAGTAGTATGTCTTTTAAATCGATCAATACCAGAGGTTTTGCTACCGTTGCGAATACTCGTTTTATGCAACTAGTGGATGGAATGGATAATTCTTCTCCCTTGTTGAATTTTGTATTAGGAAATTTAATTGGGGTTTCAGAAATTGATGTTCAAAGTGTTGAATTATTACCGGGTGCCTCTTCAGCTTTATATGGTGCAAATGCCTTTAACGGTATTTTATTTATGACAAGCAAAAGCCCTTTTACACATGAAGGCGTTTCTGCTTATGCAAAAGTTGGTCAAACCAGTCAAGAAGCTGCAGGAAATAATCTTTACTATGATTATGGAGTACGAGTAGCCAAAGCCTTTACGCCTCATTTTGCGGCCAAAGCTAATTTTACGTTCATGAACGGAACAGATTGGTATGCCACGGATTACAGAGACAAAGACCTAGTAAATAATGTTGGAATTGATAGAACTAACCCTAATTATAATGGTATAAACGTTTATGGAGATGTGGTTTCAACTAATATCAAAAGTGTAGCATCTGGATTATTAAATGCTGGTGCAATAACTCCGGCTCAATTTAGTGTTTTTAATGCTATTTTACCAAATCAAAATGTATCAAGAACAGGGTATAACGAAGTTGATATTACGGATAATAAAGTACAAAACGCTAAAATTGATTTCTCTTTCCATGTTAGACCATGGGCTACGTCCAGTGCAGAATGGGCAAAAGATATCGAGTTTATTTGGCAAAGTAAATTTGGCTTTGGTAACACGGTTTATCAAGGAGCAAACAGATATTATTTGAATGGATTTCAAATGTCACAACATAAATTTGAAGTAACCAGTAAAAACTTCTTCGTAAGAGGTTATGTTACTTCAGAAGATGGCGGGAATTCATATGATATGGAATTTACTGCCGTTAATATCAACAGAGTTTGGAAGCCTGATGCTACTTGGTTTGGTCAATATGCCGCTACTTATGTACAATCAACTTTAGGTGGAGCAACTCCTAGTCAAGCTCATGCATCGGCTAGAAATGTAGCTGATACAGGAAGATTTTTGCCTGGAACGCCAGAGTTTAAAGCTGCCTTTAATCAAGTTACAGCTGACCCGGATGTTTTAACCGGTTCTAAATTGGTGGATAACTCAAAAATATATCATTCTGATGCAAACTATAACTTTAGAGATATAATTAAAATTGCTGAAATTCAAATAGGTGGTTCTTACAGAAAATATGATTTGAATTCATTTGGTAGAATTTATACGGATACTCCTGAAAATGGTCCTATTGATTATGATGAGTATGGTGCTTACGTGCAACTTCAAAAGAAATTTTTACAGGATAAATTTAAATTTACCGGTTCTGTTCGTTACGATAAAAGTCAAAATTTTGAAGGGAATTATTCTCCAAGAGTATCTTTAGTTTTCTCTCCGGATGAACAAAAAAGACACAATTTCAGAGGGTCTTTTCAAACCGGTTTCAGAAATCCTTCTACACAAGATCAATATATTGGATTTAATGTTGGAAATGCAGTACTTATTGGTTCTGCTGCTGATAACTTAGACCGCTATAGTGAGATATTACCTGTATCAACTGCTACTGGACAAGCATTTGCAGGAGGTGAATCAGTTGTGATGACAGGACAAAATGCTTATTTTAATTCTTACACGGCAACATCAGTTCAACAATTCGCTGCGTTAGCAGGGTCAGACCCTATTGCGGCTTCTGCTTTGTTAAAAAGAACAAATGTAGATTTAGTAAAACCTGAAACTGTACAAGCCTTTGAATTGGGTTATAGAGGTCAATTTGAAAAATTCTCTTATGATTTGAACGGGTACTATAATATTTACAATGACTTTATTGGTAATTTAAATGTTGTTGCTCCTTTATATGGAACTGCTCAAGATGCTCCGGATCCTACTGCAGGACCAACAAACGCGGGAACACAATCGCTTCATGCCTTACAAACAGGAAACATTAGAGCTTATCAACTATACACCAATACGGATATTGAAATTAAATCATTAGGATTTGGCGCCGGTGTTTCTTATAAAATTTATAAGGATTTTGAGTTAGGGGCAAATTATAATTATGCTGAATTTGACTTTGATCAAGAAAAAGACCCAAGTTTTGAAGCCGGATTTAATACTCCAAAACACAGAGTGAAAGGATCTTTAAGCAACGATAAATTATTCCCTAATTTTGGATTTAATGTTAGTGCAAGATGGAATTCTGAATATTTATGGCAATCTACTTTTGTAGACGGTATGATTGAAGAAATGACTGTTGTAGATGCACAAATTAATTATGCAATTCCAAAATTAAAAACAATTGTAAAAGTGGGCGCAACTAACCTCGGTGGACAAGAGTACATTCAAGTTTTAGGGGCAGGAGCAATCGGACAACAATTTTTTGTTGGATTAACAATTAACCAATAATCAACGAATTTAAAATATATGAAAATGATAAAAAATAATAAATGGCTCTTATTGGTTGCATTAACCATTCTAGCTTGTAGCGATGATGAAACTATCGTTGTAAATAATACTTCAGACGGGTTGCCTTTAACTGCCGGTTCTGCCGATTTTTCAAAATTTGTTTCTTTAGGAAATTCCTTGACAGCCGGATATTGTGACAATGCCCTTTTTATTGAAGGCCAAGCCAATTCGTATCCTGCCATCTTAGCAGATCAATTTGCTTTAGTAGGTGGTGGAGAATTTAAAATTCCTTACACTAATGATAACACAGGAGGTTTGTTGTTAGGTGGAAACGTAATTGCCGGACCTAGACTTTATTTTAATGGTTCCGGTCCGGCTCCGGTAACGGGTATTCCAACAACAGAGGTTTCTTCTGTTTTAGCAGGACCATTTAATAATATGGGTGTTCCGGGAGCAAAAAGTTTTCATTTATTGGCCCCTGGTTATGGTAATGTTGCCGGTGTAGCCACTGGTCAAGCGAATCCTTATTTTGTTCGTTTTGCTACGTCTCCTTCTGCAACTATTTTGGCTGATGCTTCTGCTCAAGACCCAACCTTCTTCTCTTTATGGATTGGAAATAATGATGTGCTTGGATATGCCACTTCAGGAGGTTCCGGAACAAATCAAACAGGAAATTTTAACCCTGCTACGTATGGCCCTAATGATATCACAGACCCAAATGTATTTGCTAACGTTTATTCAACCTTAGTTGACGGATTGACTGCCAATGGAGCTAAAGGAGTAGTAGCAAATTTACCTTATGTAACTACAATTCCTTTTTTCACAACAGTACCTTACAATCCTGTACCTTTAGATGCAGCTACAGCTGGGTTGTTAAATTCCGGATTTGCACAATACAATAATGGCTTATTATTGGCACAATCGTTTGGTTTAATTACTGCAGATGAAGTAGCAAGAAGAACCATTTCTTTCTCTGCTTCAGCAACAAACCGAGTGGTGATGGTAGATAGTTATTTAACTAATTTATCTTCACTTGGTATTCCATCTTACAGACAAGCAACGGCGGAAGATTTAGTAGTTTTACCAGCAAGAACATTTATTGGAAGTGTAGTGGGTGGAAATCCAACTCAAATTAATGGTGTTTCTGTACCATTAGCTGATAATTGGGTTTTGTCAAAAGATGAAATTCAGGAAATAAAAACAGCTACTGATGCTTACAATGCAACCATTCAATCCATTGCTAGTGCTAAAGGGTTGGCTTTTGTAGATGCAAATGCCTTAATGACTCGCGTAGCGAATGGCGGTATTACAGCTGATAATTTTACTGTAACGTCAACCTATGTAACCGGAGGAGGTTTCTCTTTAGACGGTGTACATCCTAGTCCTAGAGGATATGCTCTGATTTCAAATGAATTCATAAAAGCAATTAATGCAACTTATGGTTCTAACTTTAAAGGAGTTAGTTTAGGAAGTTACAGAATATTATATCCTCAAAATCCGGATAATTTTTAATTTGCTATTCAAAAACTATATCAAAACCACCTTCGCAACAAGGTGGTTTTTTTATTTTGCTACACTATTTAAAAGCATTTCATCAGATTGCTTCGAATACTTCAAAAAATGATAAAAAAAACATCTTTTTGCTATTGATTTTATATTTATAAAAATTATCTTTGCACTCTGAAAAAAGATATGTTTTTCATAATCTTAAATAGCTATTAAATAAATACATAAGCAATGTCAAAAGTAATAGGAAAAGTTGCCCAAATTATCGGACCGGTTGTAGACGTAGTGTTTGACTCCAAAATTGCCGAATTACCTAAAATCTATGATTCATTAGAAATCAAAAGAAAAGATGGTGCTATCTTAGTGTTGGAAGTTCAATCACATATTGGTGAAGACACTGTGAGAACAATCTCTATGGACTCTACCGACGGATTAAGCCGTGGTACTGAAGTAGAAGCTACCGGTGCTCCAATCCAAATGCCTATCGGGCCAGATGTATATGGAAGACTTTTTAATGTAATTGGTGATGCCATTGATGGTTTAGGAAACTTGCCAAAAGCAGGAGCAAACGGAATGTCTATTCACAGACCGGCTCCAAGATTTGACCAATTATCAACTTCAACAGAAGTTTTATTTACCGGAATTAAAGTAATCGACCTTATTGAGCCGTATGCCAAAGGAGGTAAAATTGGATTATTTGGTGGTGCCGGTGTTGGTAAAACAGTATTGATTCAAGAATTGATTAATAATATCGCAAAAGGTCACGGTGGACTTTCCGTATTCGCAGGAGTTGGAGAAAGAACCCGTGAAGGAAACGATTTACTTCGTGAGATGTTAGAGTCAGGAATTATAAAATATGGAGAAGAATTCATGCACTCTATGGAAAATGGAGGATGGGATTTATCCAAAGTAGACAAACCGGGAATGAGAGAGTCTAAAGCTACTTTCGTATTCGGACAAATGAACGAACCACCAGGAGCTCGTGCTCGTGTAGCTTTATCCGGGCTTTCTATTGCCGAGTATTTCCGTGATGGAGCAGGTTCTGACCAAGGGAAAGATGTCTTGTTCTTTGTGGATAATATCTTCCGTTTCACCCAAGCAGGTTCTGAAGTTTCGGCTCTTTTAGGTCGTATGCCTTCTGCGGTAGGTTACCAACCAACATTGGCAACGGAGATGGGGGCCATGCAAGAGCGTATTACTTCAACCAACAAAGGTTCTATTACATCGGTACAAGCGGTTTACGTTCCTGCGGATGACTTAACTGACCCGGCACCGGCAACAACGTTTGCTCACTTAGATGCAACCACGGTATTGTCTCGTAAAATTGCTGAGTTAGGTATTTATCCTGCAGTGGATCCATTGGATTCTACGTCAAGAATTTTGACAGCTCAAATCTTAGGGGATGAGCATTATAATTGTGCTCAACGCGTGAAAGAAATTCTTCAAAAATACAAACAATTACAAGATATCATCGCGATTCTTGGTATGGAAGAATTATCTGAAGAAGATAAATTATCTGTGTCTCGTGCTCGTCGTGTACAACGTTTCTTGTCACAACCATTCCACGTAGCGGAACAATTTACAGGTATCCCAGGAGTTTTAGTTGATATTAAAGAAACCATCAAAGGATTTAATATGATTATGGATGGTGAATTAGATCATCTTCCTGAAGCCGCTTTCAACTTGAAAGGAACCATCGAAGATGCTATCGAAGCCGGACAAAAAATGTTAGCGGAAGCGTAAAACAATGGATAATTGACAATGGATAATTGTCAATTGTCAATTGTTAATCATCAATTATCAATTAAATTATGATTTTAGAAATAGTATCACCGGAAGCTACCTTATTCAAAGGCGAAATTACTTCAATTACCTTACCCGGAGTTGATGGTTCATTTCAGCTATTGAATAATCACGCCCCTATCGTTTCTATTTTAAAACAAGGAACAGTAAAAATTGCCGCTCCAAGTTTTAAAATCAGTAAAGACGTAGTAGGAAAATTTACCAAAGTAAATGACCAGAACTATACCCTTGAAATTGCTTCAGGAACACTGGAAATGAAAGA
>NZ_JBIKJL010000069.1:0-9083 GCF_044361015.1 Flavobacterium sp. | reverse complement strand
CAAATGTACTGACCTATAAACAAATGATGCAGTTGTATGCAAAAACGAGGGGTTTCAAAAACTGGATTTATACCGTTCCGATTATGACACCAAAACTATCTTCCTATTGGTTGTATTTTGTAACGTCCACTTCTTATAAACTGGCAATGAATTTAGTAGACAGTATGAAAATGGAAGTGATTTGCAACGATAATCGATTACAAAAAATATTGGGAATTAAACCCATATCCTATACCGACGCTATTAAATTAGCGTTTATTAAAATTGAACAAAACCTAGTCATTTCAAGCTGGAAAGATAGTTTGGTGAGTAGTAGGTTTGATTACAATCTATCAGAATTTATACAAGTCCCTACGTTTGGCTGTTTGAAGGACGAAAAGAAATTAAAAATACACAATCCAGAAAAAGTATTAAATAACATCTGGACGATAGGTGGAGCTAAAGGATGGTATTATGGGAATTGGTTATGGCAAGCAAGGGGCTTTGCAGATAAGTTATTTGGGGGTGTCGGTTTGCGAAGAGGGCGGACACATCCCACTCATTTAGACAATGGCGATTCGTTGGATTTTTGGCGGGTGTTGTTAGCCAATAAAGAGGAAAAACGCCTCTTACTTTTCGCTGAAATGCGATTACCGGGCGAAGCATGGCTGGAATTTCGGATTGATGAAGAAAATATGTTGCACCAAATTGCTACTTTCCGACCAAAAGGACTATGGGGTCGGTTGTATTGGTATAGTTTAGTGCCGTTTCACTATTTTATTTTTGGTGGGATGATTCGAAATATTGGAAAAGGGTAATGGGTTAAATGTTCAAAAAATCTTTGTCAAAGTTTTGAACTTTGACAAAGATTAATCGTTCATTTATTAAGCTTTTGGCAAGAAAACCTCAGCCATCATACAGCGAGCACTTCCGCCGCCGCAGGCTTCAATCGTATCCAAATTAGCGTGCAAAATTTCACAATGTTCTTCTATTTTATGAATCTGGCTTTTAGTCAAACTTTGGTAAGCGGAATTACTCATCACCAAATAGCGTTTGTCGTCTTTGCCTTTTACTTGCAACATGTTTCCGGCAAAGTTATTCACTTGGTCTTCGGTCACTAAAATGATGTCTTTTCCATCGGCTTTTAGGTTATCCAACACCATTTTGCGTTCTTGTTTATCGTCAATGCAATCTGCACAAATAATAGCAAAGGTTTCTGCAATACACATCATCACGTTCGTATGATACATGTGTTTGCGTTCGCCGTTCACGGTTTGGTAAGCTTCAAATATCACCGGAGCTAAATCGTAATCTTCGCAAAACTCAATGAATAATTCTTCGTCGGCACGAGGCGAAAGCGCACAATAGGCTTTGGCATTGTCGCGGTCTAAGAGGATGCTTCCGGTGCCTTCGAGGAAAAATCCATCTTCTTCGGCAGAGGTGTAGTCCATTATTTCGTTGACCACAAATCCGCGATCTTCAATGATGTCGAGGATATCTTCTCTTCGCTCCAAACGACGGTTTTCGGCAAACATTGGGTATAACGTTACATCGCCGTTTTCGTGAAAGGAAATCCAGTTGTTCGGAAAAATACTGTCGGGCGTGTCGGGATCGAGTTTGTCATCTACGACGATTACGTTGACGCCAACTTTCTGCAATTTTTCTACAAACGCATCAAACTCCTTTTGAGCTTTTGCATTCACAGTGGAGGGAGTTGTATTGTCAAGTACTTTTTGATAGTAATTATTTACGGCCGTTTGCTCATTCATGCGGAAGGCAACGGGACGGATCATGAGGATGGTGTTGGTTGTTTGGTCCATTTTCTGTTGTTGGTTTTCTGTTATCGGTTGTCGGTTGTTGGTTGTCTGTTATCGGTTGTTGGTTGTTGGTTGTTGGTTGTTGGTTGGTTGTTGGTTGTCGGTTCTCTGTTGTCGGTTGTTGGTTGTCGGTTCTCTGTTTTCGGTTCTCTGTTGTCGGTTGTTGGTTGTAGGTTGTTGACGGATAACGGACAACAGACAACTGTCAACAGTTTATCTCCAGTTTTCTTCTACATATTTTATAAAGGTAAAAATTTTAGCTCCTAAAATATCATACTCACTAATAAATTCCTCAATGTTTGGAACAACACCCGGATATAACCTATTGATTTTAAAAAGATGATTTTTTGTTTCCAAGCAGCTACTATGACTAAAAACTAAAAATCGAACAAAATCTGCTTTATACCTTTTTCTCCCATAGCCTTCTACAATATTGGAAACTACGGAATCAGATGATCTTCTCACTTGACTTCCTAATTCATATAGCTTATATTTCGGCAAAAGTAATGATGCTGGATGTACTTTAAAAAATAATGCTAAACTTAAATGATAAATGTCTAAATCGTTATAACTTTTCATGGCGTATATATTAATTTTATTGGTTTATATTTCTTAAGAAAACAGTTGTGATCTCAGTTAACCGATAACGGATAACTGACAACCGACAACTATTTATCCCTTACCAATGGCAAAGTCGAACATCTCAACAATCCTTCTTGTTTTGCTATTTCTGCATAAGGAATTTCCTCTACAGTAAATCCTTGATTGCGTAACCAGGTATTTAATCGGGTGAAATTCTTTTCTGAAACGACGACATCAGGTGCGATAGAAAACACGTTGGAATTCATGTTATACATTTCGTCACGGGTAATATGGAACAAATTATCTTTTCCGAAAAGGTCTACTAAAAACACATAATCAGCTTCTTCACGAAAACCACTTTTGTAGATGATTCCTTTGTTTGTTCCAACCGGTTGAAAACAACAATCAAGATGCAACGCATTATCGCGGGCTTCAATTTTTGATTTGACTAAATCGAAATCTTTTACTTTTTTGTGTGGAAATAATTGTTTGATGTATTCCACACCTTGCCAATTGGTTCTCGCTGTGATGTAATCTTTATAATCGGAACCTTTGTATGTTCCGATGAAAATATAATCGTTCCACAACATGACATCGCCACCTTCAATATGCACTTCTACCGGTGGTCTAACCACTTTTTTGGGGTCGATGTGATCAATAACGTATTGAATAGCATCAAGTTCTTTTTCTCTATCGGGAAGAATATTGGCTTTGACAAACATATCGTCAATTACAAAACCGATATCTCGGGTAAAAATCTGATTATAATTAGGAATAATATCCGGTCTGAAAACTTCTACGTCGTATTTTTTAAATACTTGATTAAACGCTTCCATTTCGGTAATCATGTCGGATTCTATGGGATAGGTTCCGGCTAGAATGTGTTCAAGTGATTTTGGGTCATAGGCTTCCTCAGCTGTTGGTGTTGGTCCGTTGCTTACCGCAGTTCCTAAGACCACGGCCCTTAATCGGGAAGTTTCGTTTTGAATGTGTAATGGTAGCATAACGTTGCTTTTGGCTTTTGACAAAGATAAATAAAGGGATTCCAAAAGCAATGTTTATTGTGGGATTAATAATTTTTATAACCCTTCAATGTGAATTACATAAAAAAAGCCCCACAAATCAGTAAGGCTTTGTAAATTATAAGTTTAATTATCTTTTATCAATTGTTTTAAACTCTCTCAAAGGATAACCCACATAGATTTGACGTGGTCTTCCGATTGGTTCTTTGTTAATTCTCATTTCTTTCCATTGAGCAATCCAACCCGGTAAACGGCCGATGGCAAACATGACCGTAAACATTTCCGTTGGAATACCGAGAGCTCTATAAATAATACCGGAATAGAAATCTACATTTGGATATAAATTTCTTGATTTGAAGTACTCATCTTCTAAAGCTACTTTTTCTAATTGCTTAGCGATATCTAACAATGGATCATCAACACCTAAAGCGGTCAAAACATCATCCGCTGCTTTTTTTATAATCGTTGCTCTGGGATCAAAATTTTTGTAAACACGGTGACCAAAGCCCATCAAACGGAATGAATCATCTTTATCTTTTGCTTTCAAAACATATTTTGCTACATCACCGCCATTGTTGTGAATTTCTTCTAACATTTCCAATACCGCTTGGTTTGCTCCACCATGAAGTGGTCCCCAAAGTGCAGAAACCCCGGCAGAAATAGAAGCGAATAATCCGGCATGCGAAGAGCCGACGATTCTAACAGTTGAAGTAGAACAATTTTGTTCATGATCAGCATGCAAAATGAATAATTTATCTAAAGCATTGACAACCGTTTGATCTATTTTATAGGGTCCTGTTGGTAATTCATACATTAAATGCATGAAATTTTGGACATATCCTTTTGTATTATCATAATAATTCAACGGATAACCCATTGATTTGCGATAGGTCCAAGTTGCAATTACAAGAAATTTACCAATGGTTTTACATACCGCTTCATACATTTCTTTTTCGTTGTGCGGATTGACAGACTTTGGATTAAAAGCAGTTAAAGCACTAGTTAAAGCAGCCAAAACTCCCATAGGGTGGGCTGTTTTTGGAAAACCGTCGATGATGTTTTTCATCTCTTCGTTCACCAACGTATATTTTCGAATATCATTTTCAAATTTCTGCAATTGAGATTTGTTTGGTAATTCTCCCAAAATCAATAAGTAAGAAACTTCTAAGAAATCTGCTTTTTCGGCTAAATCTTCGATTGAATAGCCACGGTAACGAAGAATTCCTTCTTCTCCATCTAAAAAAGTGATTTCACTTTTACAAGAACCGGAGTTTTTATAACCTGGATCTAAGGTAATTGCACCTGTTAAGGCTCGTAGTTGTTCGATGTCGATAGCCGGCTCATTTTCACTTCCTACGATTATAGGAAACTCATATTCTTTACCATCGTACTTTAATATTGCAGTTTTTGACATGATTTTATATAAAATTTATAGGTCTAAATAATGTTTTTTGCGAAATTACGAAATAAAGTAGGATTGTTAAAATTTTATTCGAAACGATTTCGTTAAATTTAGTATAAATATTGCTAATTTCCTATATATCGGTTAAAAACAAAAAACTCACGAAAAAAATCCGTGAGTTTCCAACTTTAAAATATGCTTAACTACTTATTCTTTAACCAATTTTTCAACCTTACTTCCTTTGTCGGTATTTATTTTTATAAAATACAACCCATTGGCTCTTTCTGCTAAATTTAATTCGGAAGATATATCATTCACCAATTGCGTTTGTATTAATCTTCCTTGAACATCATACAATTCAATGGTTTTGATGGTCGAATTATCTTTGATGGTAATGTTTACAACATCTTTTACAGGATTTGGATAAATGGAAATCAAATTGTCTAAAACCGGATTAACTAAGCTTAAGGCTTGGAATAAGGTTTTGGCTTCGTTGGTTTCGATAGGGAAATTATAATCAAAATAGATATTGGCTTTTTTATTGACCTCATCGCCTACTAGCAAGTTATTTTTAGATTTAATTTTGAGTAAAATATTACCATGTCCACCCGATTCTAATTGGATATTTTGAAAAATAAACTCTACAATATTTTGATTTATTCTTGCATAAACTGGGTCTGAAGAATTCATTATTTGAAGTGAATTCATATCAAAATCGGTTTGATTTACTTCTACTTTAACCACCACAAACTCTGCTGCTGCTGTTCCTGTATTTTCGAAACGAATGTTGTAATGCAAATAATTCCCTATTTCTGATGGCGAAACAATATCTCCTTCCAAACAGGTAATATCGTTCGGATCGTAAGAACCTACTACGGTTTGGGTATAAGTAAATGTATTGTCAGATGGAATTTCGTCACCTGCAATTGGGTTGACACTAGCAGAAAAATTCAATATATCGCCAATGTTCACGGCAGGAGTTTCAGTAGGAGCATTTACATTTAAAACAATTTCAAAACTTCTACTTTCAAAAGGTAATAAATTGGTATAATTCCATGACAAAGCTCCTAAGCTCTGTGAATTGGGTACTACTGTTGCAGAAACAAAATCTAAAACAGTATCATCATAAGTAAAACCAACATTTCCTGAAAGGGTTTGATTGCCTTTGTTTTTATAGACAATTTTATAAGTGGCATCAAAACCCGGCCGCGCTGGAGTAACGGGTGCAATAATTATTTCAACATCTGGATGAACGCCGTTGGCTGAAATACAAAAGTTTTGAGTAGCTGTGTTATTGTTATTATTGGCAAAAGGAATAGTGGCGGTAGTTGGCGAAAAGGTAAACCATGTTGGGTTTTCAATATTTGGAGTTAAATCAAAACTTCCTGTTTGTGTATAGAAATTATAGTTTCCAGTATTGTTTGTAAATGTAGCGCCTTGATTGGTTCCGTCATTAATATTAATTCTGATGTTTGGTTGTGGTAAATCAGTGGCATCGCAACCGTTTGAATTTCCATCAAATTTTATAGACCCGGTTATGGTGTTATAGTCGCCGCCTGGAGTGAAGGAACAGTAGGTACCAATTACATAATTATTAGTAGAATTATTTGAAGATATAAATATTTCATCATTTTCATCTAAACATATGTATTCCAATAAATTATCTTGACTAATATTTAGAGTTAATCTTTGTTTTATACCAGACTTAAAGGAAATGAAAGTAAGATTAGGATTGTTATTTAAGTTTAAAGTTGGAAAAAAAGAAATTGGTTCTGGATAAACTTTAAAATCAGGTATGAAAATTTCAATTAAATTATTATTTTCTAAATCTAACATCACTAAATTTGGATAATTACCTGTTAAATCAATATTTGAGATATTATTATTTGAACAAAAAACTTGATTAATTTGGTGATTGTTTGAAAAATCTATGTTTGTGATGCTATTTTGAGAACAGTCAATAGCCAATAAATTAATATTTGATGAAATATCCAAAAAAGTTAATTCATTATGAATACAATTAAGAAATTTTAAGTTTGTATTTTGACTTAAATTCAAATTATTCAAATTATTGAAATTACATTCAAGTCGACTTAAATTAGTATTTTGAACTAGACCCAAAGAAACAAACTGATTAAATGAACAATAAAAACTTGACAGGTTTATATTATTGCTAATATCAATATTTGAAAAATTATTGTTAACAATATTTAAGGTCTCTAAATTTTGCAAAGGAGAAACATTGATTGATGATAAATTATTGTTTTCTAAATTTAAAAGTTTCAACTGCAAATTATTTGATAAATCAATACTATTCAATCCAACTTGTTTTAAAACTAAAGTTTTCAAATTTATTAAACTTGAAATATCAACATTTGTTAAGGAAATTTGCTCAATATTTATAACTTCTATATTTGGTGTCCCAATGAAATTATTTAAAGTCATTGGTAAACCTCCAAGAATATTTATACTTTTTAAATTAGGTAGATTAGAAAAATCAATAGTGTTTTGATTATTACTTGTTACTTTAAAATTTATTAAATTTTGAAAATTATTCAATCCTGCATAAGATAAAATTGCATTTGAGGAATTAGTATAATAAGGTATTTCTAAATTGGTTAATTGCAATGCTTCTTGCTCCTGTATATTCCCATCACCATTTGTGTCAATTCCAGTTGCTATTATTGCAGCTTTGAAATTAGCATCGGGTATGTTTACAACATCATCTAAATCAACAACAATTAGCTTAAATGATGTGATACTGGTTGATTGATAACAACTTAAATTAGTTGGATTAAAAACTCTTGCCCAAATAACCTGTTCATTTATTGTATTTGAGTAACTTGAAATAGAAGAAATTTCATTTACATTGTTAGTTGCATCTGATTGACTTAAATAAAATTTTGAAATAAAACCAGTTTGAGTTCCTATCAAATTGTTATTTACATCAGTTAAATTAAACGAAGCTATTCCGTCAAATGAATTTTCGTATATAAATAAATTAGAAACCGAATTTGCAAATGGCATTGCATCTACATTTATTGAAAATTGAGTAGTTGAATAATTATTTATATTAGCATTTTCATGCACTCTAACATATATTATTTGTGTTATAAATCCACCTGTTCCCGAGGCTAACAAATCTAAACTATTCATTTCAGCTTCTTCCAAAGTATTATAATACTTAACAGTATATAAAGTTGAATTATTTGATGCTAAAATCTCTGAATTTTTTGTGGTTAAATCATAAAGTTCTCCATTATTGTCTATGTCACATAAATTCACTGCAGATGGTGTTGCTATAATTGGTCTTAAATTTTCATCTAGAACAACTAAATTCAATTCTACTATACTAAAACAAGCTATTGGGTCAATTAATGTTACTCTAACAAAAATTGTTTGATTAGTGCTAATGTTATTAAAGGATGTCGGATTTGTTATGGAATTTATATTGTTTTGAGCATCAGTTAAACTTGTGAAATAATTGAAATTAAAAGAAGATAAGTTACCATTTGCAATTTGTTCATTTCTAACAGTTAAGTCAAAAGAAGCAAACCCATCGTAAGGTGTTTCGAATACTACAATATCATTCGGTTCTACTAACTGAAATGAAAAAACTCCCAAAATCAGACTGGTAGTGGCATAACTTGTATTATTTGCATTTTCCCAAACTCTAATATATACTGTGTTAAATCCAGATTGAAAACTATCAGGAGAAATAATTTGATTTACATTATTCAAAGCATTTTCTTCGGTTTCAAAATATGCAATTGAATACAGATTTGGATTATTTGTCCCTAGTATTTCAGCATTTTTAGTTGTTAAATCAAATGTCTCAATGCCATCATTATTATCATCACATAAAACATAAGGTGTTGGAGTAATAATTGAGGGCTGTGCATAGACATAAGCCGAGACAAAAATTAAAAATAATGCTAGTGTTCTCATAATTTTAGGTATTATAGTTTGTGATTTCGTATCTTATTTTTTTGTACTATATAATTTTGTAGGAAAATAATTGCTATTTTAGTTATGCTTTTAACTAATTGATTTATGCTTAAAAATAATTTCATTCTCTTACTTTATTTTTCTAACTGTTTAATTGCTTTCCAATAAGTTCCTGCAACCGTTCTTTTTTTCGCTGCGAAATGGGCAGGTTACTATTATCCGCCATGACCACATAACCGCCGTCTTTTTTGATATACGATTTGAGATAAGCCAAGTTAATCAAATGCGACTGATGTATGCGCTCAAAACCATGCTCTGTCAACAAATCTTCGT
>NZ_JBIKJL010000114.1:0-2617 GCF_044361015.1 Flavobacterium sp. | reverse complement strand
TAGAGATGGCTTTTGCTTCTAAAATCATCGGAATTAGGTCTTCTTTATCATCTTCAATTGTAAAATTTTCTAATGTTAAGTCATTTTCAACTTTAGCATACGTGTAATTGCTTAAAGAAAAATCACAGGAAGCGATATGTGTTCGGGTTAGAGAATAATTAGCACCGTTTTCACTAAAATAAGCATCTAATATTTTTTTTCGGTTTTCCTTGCTCAATCGATTTAGTAACGAGGCAGAAGCTTCTGTAAATGAGCCGCCAAAACCTGTAATGGTTTGAAATTTTTCTTCCGGATTGATAGTGACAACAACTAGATTTTCATTTTCTGAAAACTCAGCCACTTTGGTTAATGAATTTCCTGCTGCGGATGTTTCGTAAACCTCTATTTCGAGCTCTTTTGTAGTAGCACAATTTGTCATAAAAAACGAGATGATTAACAATAAGGTTAAAAATTTAAAATGGAATTGTATGTTTTTATACTTCTTCATTTTTTAGTTTTTTAAAATGGATGTTGGTGTTTTTACATCCAACCACAGAGCCTTAGTATCACCTTTGTAAGTTTTAGTGATAGGTTTTCCGTTTCTGGTTAAACCTTTAAAAGTCCCTTTGTCTACTTCATTCCAAAGCACGTATTTAGCTTGTGATTTTAAATTAATCAATCCAAAATGATTTTCTGAACCAAGCGGATTGGCTTTGTCTTTCCAATTTTCGTCAAAAGCTTCAAAATAGAAACACGAAATTTTTTCCTTAGTGGTCCATTCTCTCATTAAATTATAAAACTGAGCCGATTTGTATTCATCGGTTGCTTTTGAACCATCGGTTCCATAATGTTCATTTGATTGTGTAGCCCAACCTGTTTCGCCAATATGTACTGGTTTATTCACACCGATGGATTTCATGTATTTCACAACGCTTTCATATTGATTGATGGTATAATCTCTGGATCTCAACATTGCAGCGTCAATCTTTTCTTTTTCGGATAATTTCTGTTCATTTTCTTTAATTTCCCAAAAAACCGGATGGTAGTGGGTATCATGCATTGGATAGGTGTGCATTGAAATATAGTCAACGGCTTTTATCAATTGATTCAATTCTTCAACGTGGTATTCGGCATCTCCACCTCCCCAAGAGGCAAAATTATCAGAACTGGTGATCCAAACACTCTTAGGCAATTTGTGCTGTTTTTTTAAATCTTGTAAATGATTTACCCATTTTAAAATAATAGTTGGCGTAACGTAATAACTGGTGGCCCATTTTACCATGGCTTCGTTTCCTACTGCGATGATTTTAATAATATCGGGATATTGATTGGTTAATCGCACAGCTTCTTCTATTTCAATGGCGTTGCGGCTACTTTCTTCATTGTGAATAGGAGGGAGTTCCGTCCAAGCATTTTTGCAATCAATCCAAGCTCCCAACATGACGTACATTTCGAATTTTGGATCCTCTTTTTTTAATTGGCTAATCGCTTTCAAAAGGTTAGAAACTTCTTCATAATGTACATTATAAGTTCGCAGTACTTTTATGTTTATAGCAGCTAGAATTTTTAAATCTTCTATTATTTCGGTTATTGTGGGTTGCACTTCGCGAGTGTTGGTTCGATAACCTCCATAACAGATGGCTTGATAGTTGTTATTTCCTAAAATCATTTCGGCTGTAATTTCATTTGGAGCTAAATTTCTAGAGTATTTTTGATTACATGATATAACCATAAGGAATACTATGTAAATCAATTTTTTCATTATCTTAAGGTGCTTTCGTTTAAGGAAACCTTTACAGTTATAATTTCTCCGGTTCGATCGAATATTTTTTTGCTGTTCTCTGCATCTAATTCTAAAGCTGGAATGGTCTCTTCTGTTCCATTTTTGAAAAAAAGGTGCAGGGCATTTGAATTAGCTGTTTTGTAAACAATTGGCACTTGACAAACTGTAAAAGCAAGACTGTTTTTTTCAATAGTAATTGTTTTGCTAGTTCCGTCAACCAAAGTAAAAATGGCTTCAGTAGGCTGCGATAAAAACTCTTTCTTTTGCAATAAAGTAGGTTGGAATTTCAATTTTCCATCGTTCATTTTAACTCCAAGTTCAGCAATTCTTGTCAGGATGTCTTCTTTAACTTGACCTGTCATTCCGGGTTGTTGGGCTCCTTTATTGAATGGTGTATGCGAATAGGGATCGGTGGAAAAAGCTCCATAAACTTGAGGCGATTTGTGTACGCCAATACCCTCACCAATTTCATTGAAATGTGAAGCGAGCGAGTCAATTACCTCCGCCTTTTCATGGTTGTTGAGTGCAGATTCGCACATTTCTGAAACGGCAACATGTAATTTCGAAACCATGTGCCAATAAATGGAGCCTAAACCTTCGTAGCCATAAAATGTCCCGGAACGCCCTGTAAATGCTTTATGATTAAAAACATCTTCAAATATTTGCAAGACATTTTTAGATTCTTTAGCAACTAAATCTTTGTATTCCGGATTTTGTCCTAATTCATCCAAGGTATTTTGAACATCATTTGCATTGTGGAAATTACCATTAAAATGATAACCTCCTTTGATGTCCTTGTTGACTAATTGAAAATTATGGTTTTGTAAAAGTTTGTTGAGCAAATCAGATTTTTCA
>NZ_JBIKJL010000113.1:0-2618 GCF_044361015.1 Flavobacterium sp. | reverse complement strand
TGGATATTCCGGTTCAAAGTGAACACCTAATTCCGGTTTAAACTGTACAGGTGATTCCGGGGCAAACTGTACAGGTAATTCCGGAGCAAAGTGAACAGTTTTTTGATGATGATTTTTAGTTGTATTATGTGGTATAAATCACATAGTATGGCCAATAAAACAATAGGATCAGTTATGATACAAGAAATCATCAGAATGAAGCACAAGGGGTTTTCCAATAGTAAAATAGCCCAAAGCCTTGGCAAATCAAGGACAACCATCTTAAAATACCTTAGTGTTATTGATGTTTCTGGCTTAAAAACCGAGGAACTTTTAAAACTTACAGAGGAAGATTTGTTCGAGCTTTTTGAAGTTCCAAGCAGCCTTGGTACAAGCAACAGAGAGTCTATACACGCTGATTTGCACGCTTTTTTTCCTTATGTAGAGAAGGAGTTAAAACGTGTGGGTGTTACACGGAATATCCTTTGGAAAGAGTATAAAGTAAAGCATCCCGAAGGGGTTATGTATAGCCGATTTTGTGAGCATTACAGTGTGTGGAATAAGAAATCAGAGGGCTATATGCCTACTAATCATAAAGCAGGCGAAAAGCTGTTTATTGATTATGCAGGAAAGAAGTTGCACATAATCGACAGAGAAACAGGCGAAATAAAACCCGTAGAAGTATTTGTAGCCACACTCGGAGCCAGCCAATACACTTACATTGAGGCTTCTCTCACCCAACGAATTCCCGATTTTTTAAGCAGTATACAAAATGCACTGCATTACTTTGGAGGCGTTCCAGCCTGTATTATTCCAGATAATCTCAAATCGGCAGTAACAAAGTCAAGTCGATATGAACCCTTTATAAACGAGCAATTTGCTGGATTTGCTTCATACTACGACACTTCAATAATGCCTGCTCGTCCTTTAAAACCCAAGGATAAATCCTTGGTTGAAGGTGCCGTAAACATTGCCTACACTCGTATCTATGCGGCCTTGCGCAATACCGAATTTTACAGCATCAATGAACTCAATGCTGCCATCAGACTGCTTTTGGAGAACTATAACAAACTGCCTTTTCAGAAGAAAAATCACAGTCGGGCAGATTTGTTTCAAGGAATTGAAAAAGAAGCTTTAAAGCCTTTGCCAACCCAGAATTACGAACTCAGAGAATACAAAACAGCAACAGTTCAGAAAAACTGCCACGTCTTTTATGCCAATGACAAAAACTATTATAGTGTGCCACACGCCTATATTGGCAAAAAAGTAAAGATGATACTTACCCAAAATGTGGTAGAGATCTATCACAACCAAAGCCGTATCGCCTTGCACGGTCGCAGCCAAAAAGCGTATGCATACCTTACCATCAAAGAGCATATGCCAGTTAGTCACACCTACAACAATAATTGGAACCCAGAATATTTTATAAGTTGGGCGGCTAAAATTGGCCCTTCGGCAAAGGAATGTATCGAAAAAATATTGGAGCAAAAACAGTATCCCGAGCAAAACTACAAAAGTTGCGTAGGGGTATTGAATCTAGCCTCCAAAACAAGTAAAGAACGGCTAAACAACGCGTGCAAGAGAGCTTTGCTTTATGAAGCGATTGGTTATAACCCAATCAAAAACATATTAGAAAAAGGACTAGACAAACAACTCGAGGAGCCAAATTTATTCTCCACAGTAACAATCACACACGAGAATATCCGAGGTTCGGAATATTATGCTTAAACAAAACTATAACCCTTTAAATTAGAATTAAATATGAACACCAATGCCACTATCGAAAAGATGCAAAAGATGCGTCTAAACGGAATGAAACGAGCTTATGAATCTTCGTTTGAAACCAGAAACCAAGACTCCTTTACCAATGACGAATTTATCGCCTGGCTTATCGAATCCGAGGACAACCAACGAAACAACAGCAGAACCGAGCGATTACTCAAGAATGCCCGATTCCATTATCAGGCTTCAATAGAAGAAATCAGCTATACTCCAGACCGAGAACTAGATAGAAATTTGCTCACCAGACTCTCCGATTGTTCTTTTATAGATCGTAATGAAAACATAATTGTAACAGGCTGCACGGGTACTGGAAAAAGTTTTTTGGCTACCGCATTGGGGTATCAATGTTGTATCAAGGGCTACAAAGTACTCTATTACAATCTAGGAAAGCTCTTTGCTAAGCTGATGATGGCAAAGGCTGATGGTTCTTATATGAAGGAATTAAGCAGGATTGAAAACTGCGATTTGTTGATTATTGACGATTTTGGTCTCCAAGCCATCAACAACGAAAAACAACTCATTTTAATGGATTTGATTGAAGATAGACATCATAAAAAATCTACTATTTTTTGTTCACAATTGCCGGTAAAAAGTTGGTATGATTTAATCGAAGAAAAAACAATTGCAGACGCAATTTTGGACAGGATTATTCACTCAGCAATCCGCTTTGAACTCAAGGGAGAATCAATGAGAAAAAAAATGAAAAACAACTAAAAAAATTTATCTAATTTTACCATCAGAAATCTTCACAAAAATAACTGTTCAGTTTGCCCCGGAATAGGGTGTACAGTTTCGTCGGAATAAGCACATCACCGCAGCCAAAATCAAAAACAACCCAACACTACCCACTAGCAACG
>NZ_JBIKJL010000112.1:0-2640 GCF_044361015.1 Flavobacterium sp. | reverse complement strand
TAAAATGATTGATTGTGCAATGCAATCAGTAGAAGGAAATCTAATGACTGTAATCAAAGAGCAGCAAGAAGAAGTTTTTGGTTTGGAATCAATTGAGGAACAAATGAACGTATTTGATGCTATTCCATATGAAGTTCAAATGAAAGAGTTGGTTAAAACTGCTAAAAACAATTTAGAGAAAGATAAAAAAGAAATGGAGTTACTTCTCGAAATCTATAAATCAGAGGATATTAATGCTATTTACACTGTTTCTCAAGAATCAGAAAATGAAATCACTTCAAAATTTGAAGAAATTCTTTTAAGCAACAGAAACAAAAATTGGATTCCAATTATTGAAAAAGTTGCCAAAGAAAAAGCAACTTTTTTTGGTGTGGGTGCCGGACATTTAGGCGGTGAAATGGGCGTAATTCAATTGCTTAGAAAAAAAGGATACAAAGTAGAACCTGTTTTTTAATATTTCCATTTTCTTTCTATGTCCAATTCCGCTTGCTCTTGCAACAATTCAACAGGAATTACTTTCAAAAGCGACGCATGTTGTTCAATAGCAAATTCAATTTTTTCTACGATTTCTTCAACAGTTTCGTTTTCGTAATCAATTTGCAAAGGCTCTTTGATAACCATTGATTGTAGAATTCCCTTTTTTTTGATTCGCAATCCTTTGCGGTCAAACGAACGTCTAAAACCATCAATCACAATTGGAACTACAATAGGTTTGTGTTGTTTGATTATGTGAGCGGTTCCCTTTCGAACCGGTTTAAAAGAACGGGTTGTTCCTTGCGGAAAAGTGATTACCCAACCATCATTTAAAGCTATTCTGATGTTCTCAGTATCATTCGGATTCACTTCTCGTTTGACGTCTTTTCCTTTCGAACGCCAAGTTCGTTCCACAGTAATCGCACCTGCATAAGCCAAAATTCTTGGAAGTAAACCTTCCTTCATGGTTTCACTGGCAGCTACATAATAAATATTCATTTTCGGTTTCCATAAATAACCTACATTTTTAATAGTGTCTTCTCTCCCACTCAAGCTAGCGTTAAAAACATGAAACATGGCTACAACATCTGCAAAGTAAGTTTGATGATTTGAGATAAATAAAACACCTGTATCCGGAAGGCTTTTAATGATTTCGGATCCTTCAATATGCATCTCATTAAAACCTCTGTAACGACGATGGGTCATCACCCCGAAAACTCGAATAAGCCATTTTTTAAGGAACAGAATATGTCCGAAAGGATTTCTTTTAAATAATCCCATAATAATATTTTATTGGAGAAAAATAAGATGGCTAATTTATAAAAAACTAACTAATTAAAGTACCAATTTTATAGTTTCTTTTAGTTCACTCATCATCATAGCAGTGGCACCCCAAACAATGTGCTCTTTTACTAGAAAAGCGGGAACATCAATTTCATTAGCATAAGATGTTGATAGCTTTCTCATGACCACTTTTCTGTCATCTAAAAAATCATTGAATGGAAGTTCAATGATACCCGCAACTTCATCCTTTTGCAATTCAAATTTCAATTCAGATTGACAAATCCCTAAAAAAGGAGAAACTAGAAAATTACTTGGAGGAATATAAACTTCTGTAAACGATTTTATCAATTCAATTTTATACTTTTGCACACCTATTTCTTCCTCTGTTTCTCGCAAAGCAGTATCTGCTAACGATTCATCAAACTCTTCTTCTTTACCTCCTGGAAAAGCAATTTGTGAAGAATGAACACCTGGATAAGAATTTCTAACGATTAATAAAAGATGTGCCTGATTATTTTTGGGATAAAAAAGCATCATTACAGCTGCCTTACGTGGATTTTTACTATCAATATTCAATTCTTTAAGCATTTCAATTCTTTCGACAGGTGCCATTTTTAAATGAGCATTTGCAGCAGGAAGCTTTTCTTTTGCTATTTTTGGAATATATTTTAAAAAATTATGAAACTCCATAAAATTCTGCTTTTATTACTTATTTTTTCTGTTTATTCTTGTGAAAAGAAATCTAAAGATACATCAGAAAAAAATAGAGTCAAAGAAAATAGTCATCATAGTATTAAAATTGAAAAGCCAAAACTAAAATATGATTTGGAAACGATTGTTATATCAGATGAGAATGTTATTGATTTTCTTACATGGTATGGAGAGCAAAACAAAGAAAATAAGGTTTTAATTGAAACCAAATTTGGAAATATTGAAATTGAATTATTTTATGAAACACCTCTTCATAGAGCAAATTTTATTTACTTAGTAAAAAAGAACTATTTCAATACTACTTATTTCCATAGGGTGGTTAATAATTTTATAATTCAAGGTGGGAATTCTGATGAAAGTATCACTAAAAAGGAACGAAAAAAAATTGGAAAATATTTAATTCCGGCTGAATTTAAAAAATCATTTCGTCACAATTACGGAGCTTTAGCATCAGCTAGAAGTTGGGATAACAATCCTGAAAAATTAAGCAATCCTTTTGAATTTTATTTTATTCAAAATAAAAAAGGAGAACATCATTTAGATGGTGAACATACTGTTTTTGGAAAAATCACAAAGGGTTTTGATGTTCTAGATGAAATTGCTTCCCAAAAAACAGATGAAGGAGAATATCCTCTTCTAAATATTAAAATAAAAGCCAAAATTATCAACTAA
>NZ_JBIKJL010000050.1:0-16996 GCF_044361015.1 Flavobacterium sp. | reverse complement strand
TTTTTCTTTCCCCGACCCGCCGCGGCGGGTGGAAAAAAAAAGTAGTTCGAAACGATTGAGTATTATACATTCAAATGAGAAATGGTTACACTAAACGTCCTGATTTTGGCTCCCTTTAGGGCTGGGGGAAACAAAATCAGGTGGCTAAATTTTTGAGATTAATACTATGCTCTTTATTTATTCGCTTTTTCCTTTGTTTTTTTCTTTCCCCGGCCCGGAAAAAAAACATTTGTATATGAATCTATCCCTGCGTGAATTGTCTTCCATATTTCATTATCAACTATACCCCCAAGATTGGGATTTGTAGTGGGACCTGACTCTAGTATTCCCGTTGGTAAGCTATAATATGCCATAACACCACCTGCTACTGCAGTTGGTAAATTAACAGCAGTTGGACTTATGACCCATATTTTTACTTTTGTATTATTTCCTGCGTTTTTTAATGGTGTATTTATAAAATCAGAAATGTCTTGAAAAGCTTGACATAAAATTGCCCTACGCTGATTATGAGATGTATTTGATGTTAATTCCATTCCTGAACCACTTTCAAAGTAAAACTCAAATATTCCAGAAGTAAACAACAAAGTTGTTGTAGTTAATGTCCCGTTCTTCATCAAATATGGTTTAGAAATAGAAATATCTGTTAACTTATAAACATTACCTTCCTTATCAAACACATGGTCAAATATTCCAGCGGAAGAGTAGTTTATTTCTGAATCTTTTTCTTGAGAAAACATTAAAAATTTTCCAAAAAAAGAATAAAAAAAAGACAATACTGTTTTCTAATTTTAAACTTTCGATGTGTGTGTGTACATTTATGATATATTTTCATGTTAAATTTAGTAAATATTTTTAGCAAAACAAATCATAATTTATTTATTTTGTTTGAGCTGGTTTTTTTTTAGTGATGCATTTATGCACAACTGAATAAAATAAAACACCTAAACTATTCTCATACCAAGAATAGAGCCTAAAAGCAAAAAAAGGCTCTATACCATAATTCCTTTTTTTACGTTACTTTTATCGAAATTAAAATGGATTGAAAAAAATTCTTCTTATACTATTTCTTTGTTTATTTGGCTATTCATTGAAAGCTCAAAATGTATATTTAAAAGTGGAAGGAACTACTGCTTTTGAAACTAAAAAAATTGACTCCATTGGTTACCAAAATCGATTTGAGAACGCAAAAAGTATTATAGAGGAAACCGCTCTTTTGAGCAAAAAGCTTTTTGAAAATGGTTTTTTAGAAAGTGAGAATCTGGGAAATATAAAAACAAATGATTCTACTTTTTTATTCCAATATAAACTAGGCAAGAGAATTTCATTTCTACATATATACATAGGTAAAGAAAATAGTGAATTAATTCAAGAGAATTATGAATTAAAAAACGATGTATTGATTTTACCAATTACTTCTGTGGAAAGTTTTATGAATTTGCAATTAAAAAAGTTGGAGCAAAAAGGGTATTCATTGGCTAATTTGAAATTAGAAAATTTCAGAACCGAAGATTCACTTTTATTTGCTGATTTAAAAATCAAGAAAAACAGTCAGCGAATCCTGAACGATATTGTTATCAATGGGTCTTCTAAATTTCCAGAAAGTCACAAACGCAATTTAATGCGATTATATGCCAATAGAACTTTTAACCAAGACGGGCTTCAAAAGGTTTTTAAAGAAATAGAAGAATATCGGTTTGTAAAACAGACCAAATACCCTGAAATATTATTTACACAGGATTCCACTAAAATATATGTCTATCTTGAAAAGGCAAAATCTAACCGATTTGATGGTTTTATAGGATTTTCAAATGAAGAAGATGGCAAATTCAGCTTTAATGGTTATTTAGATATTTTATTGCACAACATTTTAAACTCGGGCGAACAATTTTTAATTTATTGGAAAAATGACGGCAAAAAACAAACTTCGTTTAACATTGGCCTTCAAGTTCCATACCTATTTAAAAGTCCGATAGGAATAAAAGCAGAGCTAAACATATTTAAAAAAGACAGCACTTTTCAAAACACGAATACTTCAATTGATTTAGGCTACTTTTTTAACTATAACAGCAGACTTTACCTAGGTTATCAAGCAACAGAATCCAGTGATATTCAAAATGTAAATTCTAGTTTTATCAGTGATTTCACAAATTCGTTTGTCACCTCTCAGTATGAATTTACTAAATTCAAAACTGATGATTTTTTATTTCCGGAAAAGACGGTGTTCCATTTTAAAATTGGATTAGGTAAACGAGATTCTAAAACAGATTCTCAAAATCAGGTTTTTGGAAAGATGGAATTAAGGCATAATTTTTATTTAAATGCCAAAAATGTCATCCACCTCAAAAGTCAAAACTATCTGTTAACTAGTGAAAATTATATTGTAAATGAATTATACCGTTTTGGAGGAATCAATTCTATCCGAGGTTTCAACGAAAACAGTTTACAAGGAAATTTATTCACTTCGTTGCTGACCGAATATCGTTATGTGCTTTCTCCCGGAATGTATGTTCATTCCATTATTGATTATGGATACTACCAAGACCAAACAAATGCCTCGAATGATTCGCTTATAGGATTAGGTTTTGGATTTGGATTATTAACCAAAAATGGGCTTTTCAATTTAATTTATGCCAATGGAAGTACCAATGATGAGGCAATTAAATTAGCCAATTCTATCGTTCATATTAGTTTTAAATCGAGTTTTTAAGTTCCTAACTTAATTGTACCTTTGCGGCATGGAGAAAGAAAATCAAATATTTGGTATCAGAGCAATCATTGAAGCCATTCAAGCCGGAAAAGAACTAGATAAAGTTTTTTTACAAAAAGATGCTCAAGGTGACTTGATGCGGGATTTGTTGAAAACAATGAAGCAACATAAGGTAAATTTCACTTATGTTCCTGTTGAAAAACTGAATCGATTGACTTCAAAAAATCACCAAGGAGCTGTGGCTTCCATTGCACCGGTTTCATTTCATGATTTAGAAACTTTGGTGACAACCGTTTTAGAAAGTGGAAAAACACCCTTGTTTTTAATTCTAGACCAGCTTTCTGATGCACGAAATTTTGGAGCCATCATCCGTACGGCTGAATGTACCGGTGTGGACGGAATTATCATTGGTAAACAAGGAGCTGCTCCTGTAAATGGCGATACGGTCAAAACCAGTGCCGGTGCTGTTTTTAATGTCCCTATTTGTAAAGTAGAACACATTAAAGACGCTATTTTTTTTCTGCAAGGTTCCGGAGTAAAAACCATCGCAGCCACCGAAAAAACAGATTCAACTTTGTATGACTTATCGCTTAACAAACCTTTAGCTATTATTATGGGTAGCGAGGACCGTGGCGTCAATCCTTCCGTTTTAAAAATTGTAGATGAAAAAGCTAAACTTCCCATGTTTGGAACCATTGCCTCTTTAAATGTTTCCGTGGCTTGTGGTGCTTTTTTATATGAAGTAGTCAGACAAAGACAGTAATTTATTCTTCTTTTTTTGAAATATAGTCATAGACAATATTTGAGGAAGGTGTAAATTGATTTTGAGTCTCTATATATTCCAATTCTTCTTCTTTTGGTGTATTGACAAAATTTCCATTTTCATCGAAATGTTTCATAAACGGATCGAGTTCGGGATTAAAATTTGGCTTTTCCCATTCATATCGAATTGGCTTTTTATATTTTTCTGCTTTATATAGTATAGAAAACAAAAACCCTGTAATAAAACCAGCCAAATGCCCTTCCCAAGAAATTTGGTTATCAACTTCAGGAAAAATATACCAAATTGTTCCTCCATATAACATGACAATCACTAAAGACAAAGCCACTAATCGATAATATTTTGTTTGAACTCCTTTAAAAAAAATAAAACTTACCAACACATAAATGAGTCCACTTGCTCCAATGTGATAACTTTCTCTTCCAATAATCCAAGTTCCAAGCCCTGAAACAAGAATACCAAAAATCAAAACTTGCAAAGAAACTTCTCTATAAAAATAACGCAATAAGGCTATCAGAAAAAGCAATGGAATAGAATTATTATACAAATGTTTAATATCTCCATGCAAAAAAGGACTCAACAAAATTCCTCTTAATCCACTCCAAGATCTGGGTAAAATTCCATAATCATCAAAATCCACTTTGAAACGAACCTCTACCCAGAAGACAATCCACATAGCCAACACAAAAAAAAGTGGCCAGGCAATTACAGAAGTAGAAAATAAAAAAGGTTTTTGTTTCATCAAAAATTAGAAATCAAAAATACAACCAAAACGAAAGTAGTGCTTTTTTGTCAGAATTCTGTATTTTTACACCATGGAAGCACCTTTAGCCGAACGCATTAGGCCTCAACATTTGTCGGAATATATCAGTCAGTTACATTTAGTGGGTGAACATGGTTCGTTGACGCACCAAATTGCTAAAGGAATTATTCCGAGTTTAATTTTATGGGGGCCTCCCGGAACCGGAAAAACAACTTTAGCACAAATTATGGCTCAAGAAAGTAAGCGGCCATTTTACACGCTAAGTGCAATAAATTCAGGAGTTAAAGACATTCGCGATGTCATTGAAAAAGCCAAACAAAGTGGTGGTTTATTCACTACTAAAAACCCAATATTGTTCATTGACGAGATTCATCGTTTTAGCAAATCGCAACAAGATTCATTGTTAGCTGCTGTCGAAAAAGGTTGGGTTACACTTATTGGAGCCACTACCGAAAATCCAAGTTTTGAAGTCATTCCAGCATTATTGTCAAGATGTCAGGTTTATATTCTAAATTCATTATTAAAAGCAGATCTTGAGCAACTGTTACAAAGAGCGATTGAACAGGATGTTGTTTTAAAAAGTAAAAACATCCAACTGATAGAAACTGAAGCTTTACTAAGACTTTCTGGTGGAGATGGTAGAAAATTACTCAATATTTTTGAATTAATAGTCAATGCAACAGATATTGAACCGATTGAAATTACGAATGAAAAAGTAATGCAATTGGTCCAAAAAAATACTATTTTATATGACAAAACAGGTGAGCAACATTATGATATCGTTTCCGCCTTTATAAAATCTATCCGAGGAAGTGACCCCAATGGGGCTGTTTATTGGTTGGCTAGAATGATTGAAGGTGGTGAAGATGTAAAATTTATTGCCCGTAGAATGTTGATTTTAGCCAGTGAAGACATTGGCAATGCAAATCCAACCGCTTTAATTATGGCTAACAATACTTTTCAAGCTGTTACAACCATTGGTTATCCCGAAAGCAGAATATTATTGAGTCAGTGTGCAATTTATTTAGCCACATCAGCTAAAAGTAATGCAAGTTATTTGGCTATAGGAAAAGCACAACAATTGGTCAAACAAACCGGAGACTTACCGGTTCCTTTTAATTTGAGAAATGCTCCTACCAAATTGATGAAGGAATTGGGATATGGAGACGAATACAAATATGCTCATGATTTTGAAAATAATTTCTCAGAACAGGAATTCCTCCCGGATGAACTTCAAAATAATGTACTATATGAACCCGGAAATAATCCACGTGAAAAAGAATTGCGTACTTTTTTAAAAAACAGATGGAAAGATAAATATGGCTACTAGAAATTGATTTCTAATTTTTCTGAAATTAATTTATCCTCTTGATTGTATTCAAAAAACCATTGCCCTTCTTTTTGAAAAACAACACCGGAATGTTTGCCTTTTTGGGCAATAAAAAAATCGGCTTTACCTGTTGAAGTTAATTTGAAAACAACATTTTGAGCAGTATCGACTAAGTGATAACCTCCATTTATTTTCAAAGCCTGCAAACTGTTTTCGGTTGTTGATTGTGGCTTGGAAACTACTTCTGCAGTTTCTATAACTTCTGTAGTAATAACCGTTGAATTCGCCGGTATATTTAAACTTTTAGTTGCTCCATTATAACTGTAGTTCAACTCATATAACGAGGCAAATGCTAAGTTTAAAGCTTCTGTGTATGCTTTATTAAAGTCTTTTTCTTTGCTTTTTCCTGCTTCACTTTTATGAACAATATTGTTTTGACAGTCTCTAAAAACAATAGTGAGATTTGTCCAAATAAATCCACCTACTTCTTCAATATCAACTTTCAATACTTCACAAGCATTTTCAACAATTTCTTTTGGAATTTTAGTATTATTATAAAATGCCTTAAAACCCATTTTTTCCAAATTATATTTTGTGAATGTATTCAAACGATATTCATTATCCTTTTCCATAAAATCAAAACGAACAGGTACAATCACATATTGATAATCATTCAATGTTTGCGAAAATGTTAAATTAGAAAGAAAGATAAAAAAAGCAAAAATTATTTTTTTCATAATTGAATTTTAAAAATTAAAGATATTCTTTTAAAAGCATTAAATGATTTACCTGATGAATTTTTTCATCAACCGATACATTAAATTCATTGAAAAATATAGCATCTAAGCCAACATTTATAGCTCCTTCAATATCTGCTTCAAGGCTATCACCAATCATTATACTTTTGGATTTTGTGGCATTTGCTTTTTTTAAAGCATATTCAAAAATCAGCGGATTAGGTTTTTTTACTCCAGCCATTTCGGAATTTGTTATGGTTTGAAAAAAGTGTTCAATGTTTGAGTTTTTCAATTTTCCTGCTTGAACAGTCTGAAATCCATTTGTTATAATATGCAACTTATATTTAGGAAATAAATAGTCTAAAATTTCCCAAGCACCTTCATATAAATAATTAAATTGAGGCAAATAGTGAATATATTCATGAGACAATAAATGAATCATTTCATCCACAACATCCTTATTCATCAAATCAAATACTTCTTTCAACCGATGATAACGAAGATCCTCTTGAGATATTTTTTCATCGCGATACAATTTCCAATATTTCAAATTTGTTGGAATATAATGCAACAGAAATTCCTCTAAATTTAAATCTAATTGGTGTTTTTCAAATATTTTTTCAAAAGCTAATGCTGAATTTTTTTCAAAATCCCACAAGGTATGATCCAAATCAAAAAAAACATCCGTCTTGTTTTTAAACACAAAAAATAAATTTATTTATTTACCCCCTTTTATAATTACGGCATTTTCAATATGATAAATCCAATCGTTCACATCATTATCATTGTAACGGAAAGTTCCTTCCATGGTTACATATTGATCTGTTTTTAGCTTTGGTGTCGCTCCTTTAAACTTGATTCCCATAATGGTTTCGGGTCCGGCTTGACCACAGAAAAAACAAGAGGCAAAAACATTTTTACTTAAAGCATATGATACGTTGTCAATAGGAATAATAAATCCACTCATCACAATTTTCTTCTTGTTTTTTTCTTTTAAAGTTGAATTCACAATTGGAAACATTACACCATCCGGATAGTCTTTGTCCGGTTTTTTTATAAATTTAATTACTCCCAATAATTTCCATGATAAGGTATCAGGTACTTGCATAAATACAGCATCATTTTCGATTAATTCAGGCATAAAACTGGCTGTTTGTAAAGATGGCTTTACAGTTTTTGTATCAATTTGGTTTACGCCAATTTTAGGAATAAATGAACTGTCTAAAAAAATAATTAATCCGAAGATAATTATGAAAAAAATATATATTTTACGCATTTGCCAATGTTTTTGAAATATTTAGTCGGTAAGCTTTTATAGCCGGAATGACCGCTGCAATTACACCCACAAAGATAGTAACCAAAAACAAAAGTCCTTCTTTTTCCCAAAGAATTGTCATTGGGTTAAATGCCATTTTGAATTGTTCGTCAGTGGTAGCAGATATCATCATTAAGACTATTCTTCCAATAAGTGTACCAAAAACAAATCCAACTATGCATAGTAGAAGGCTTTCGAAAAGCACTAGTGCCAATAGCTGTATACGTGAAGCTCCGGAAACTCTTAATAACGCAAACTCATATTTACGTTCTTTTAAACGATTATATAAAGCAATAAAAATACTTATACCGGAAATGAACATAATTCCGTAGGCCAGATATTGTAATGCTTGTAAACCAATTCCAAACAACGAAAACAAACGATTGATTTCAATGGCCGGAAGAGCTGCCTGCATTTTTGTGTTTTGAGCAATCATCCTAGGCCAAGAAATAATTCCCATTTTATTTTTAAATTTAATTAAAACCGCGGTGATTTCTTTTTCTTCTACATGTTCGTGCTCATCGCCTTCTTCATGCACATGACCTTCTTCACCATGATCGGGATTTTCGGAAACTTCATCGTCGTGATTGCAATTTTCATCATGCACATGCTCTTCATGGTCATGTTCGTCTCCATCTACATGCACGTGACCTTCTTTGCCATGAGGTGGATTTTCATCTTCTGAATGTGTTTCACCACCGTGATCGTGTCCGGAATGCATTTCCCAAACACTTTCAACTGTACATAAAATTAAATTATCAATTACTTTTCCGGTTGGAGAGGCTATTCCGACTACTACATACGCATATTCATCATGCACATCGCCTTCTTCTGCATCGCCGTGGGTTCCAAAAAATTTATCTCCAAGTTTGATATTAAGTTTTTTAGCAATCTCACTTCCGATAACGACTTCAAAATTCTTTTCAAACACTTTTCCTCCGGAAATAGTGGCTGTGTATTTTTTTATATAATCGGGCGTAGTTCCAACAATTTTAAATCCCCGGTAATTATCGCCAAAAGCTAAGGGAATAGCAGTTTCTACAAACGGATGTTTCATCCAAACTTCGGCTTCTTTGTAATCAATGTTTCCGGTTGGAGCATCAACGTGATAAACAGAAGAAAGTATCAATTGCAGCGGACTTCCTTGTGCTCCCATAACCAAATCAACGCCATCAATGTTACTTGAAAATTGTTTTTCAAATTGTTCTTGTAATAAAATTAAAAGTGAAATTATTGCTACGGATGCAGTTAATAAAACTAAACTTAAAACCGTATTTAAAGGCTTAAACCAAAGGTTTTTCCATGCTAATTTTCCAATCATTTAGTTTAAGTTTAATTGGTTAGAAAATTTATCTTTCAATCGTTGGTCGTGTGTTACAATTATCAATGCAGCGTTGTATTCTTTAGACAATTGGACTAACAAATCCGCTACTTTTGCCGCATTTTCATCATCTAAACTTGAAGTTGGTTCATCGGCTAAAAGCAGTTTTGGCTCATTAATCAAAGCTCTAGCAATCGAAACCCGCTGTTGTTGCCCTACACTTAAATTGGAAGGCAATTTATACATCTGATCTTCTAAATCCAACTCTTTTAAAAGTGCTTTTGCTTTGTCGGTTGCTTTTTTTCCGGTGGCCAACCAGGAAGCCAACACCACATTTTCGAGCACATTTAAAGAAGCCATAAAATGCGATTGTTGCAAAACTAAGCCGATATTATTTCCGCGAAAGCGATCTAATTCTTTTTCAGATAAAGAGGAAATAGTGGTATCTTGAATGGAAATCGAACCCGATTCTGGTCGTAACAATCCACCCAACAGGTGTAATAAGGTGGTTTTTCCTTTTCCTGAATTTCCGGTAATAAGTAGTGCTTCAGACGCTGAACAATGCATATCAGGAAAATGAAATGCTGTGGTGGAATTATACGAAAAAAACACATTTTTGATTGTTATCATACAAGCTTTGTTTGTGGTGTGGAAAGATAGTGCTAAAATGAAAAATTATTTGTTAATCAATTCTAAAATTTAGCTTAGGATTTTCTCATTTGTTTTGGTCCGTACCAAAGCCAAAATCCGGTAATTGTAAAAAGCATCAAAGCCAAACTCATGATGATGGTATAAATCAATTTAAAAACGCCTGATTGAAATCCTAAATAGTAATCAACGATTGAACCGTCGTGAATTTTTTCAATAACATCAGATCGTCTCAAATCAATCTGCAATAAATTTCCGGTTGCACCATCGAGTTGTACTTCGTAAAAATTAGATTTAAAAGTAAATTTAACTATTCCTTTTTCAGGTCGAACATCAATTCTGTCAATTTCTATCTTTTTCGTTTGGTTAAGAAAATCTACCAAAAAACGACTAGCATTCTTTTGCAGACTATCTATAGGTAAAAATTTAGTTAGTTGGGTTGTAGAGCCGATTTTTGTATCGGGTAGAATAACTCCTCCACTATGCTTTTTTATCCCCAACAAAAATCCGGTGACTGCTATCAAAAAGAAAAAAACAAACAAAAATGCTCCTGTTGTTCGGTGCACTTTCCTAAATATTCGGATTAATTTGGCTTGACTTTTTCTTTTTTCAGACATTCATAGTGTGTTAATTATAGTATTCCTTCATCGGCAAAACTGAAATAGCCGTATTCAGTTACAATAATATGGTCTATAACAGACATATCCAATTGTTTTGCCGCCAATTTTAATTTTTGTGTAATTTGAATATCTGCTTCACTCGCAATTAATTTTCCAGAAGGATGATTATGAGTTAAAACAAAAGATAAAGCATTATTTTCTAAGGCAGTTTTCAAAAGTAAACGAACATCTACTACTGTTCCAGTAATTCCACCTTTACTGAGTTGAGCTTTATAAATTATCTTATTGGCATTATTTAAATATAAAACCCAGAATTCTTCATGGGGCAATTCTCCAATAATAGGTTGCATAATCTCATAAACAATTCGACTGGAGGTAATTTTTATTAATTCTTGCACTCCTTCCTCTTTACGTCTTTTTCCTAATTCTCCGGCAGCTATAATTGAAATGGCTTTTGCCTTACCAATACCTTTAAATTTTGTTAATTGTTGAATTGACATTTTACCTAAACTATTTAGGTTGTTTTGAACACTGGCTAAAATTTTTTTGCTTAATTCAACTGCACTTTCATTTCGGTTTCCTGATCCTATAAGTATGGCTAAAAGTTCAGCATCACTCAAAGTTGATTTTCCTTTGAGCATTAATTTCTCCCTGGGCTTGTCATCATCTGCCCAATATTTAATTGAAAAAGAGTTAGTTTCTTCCATTCTGTTTGGCGTTTAAATAATTTAAAAAAATAAAATTACAAAAAAATAAAATTTTATGTAACATATTTATTATTTTTATTACTTATTAATAAATTTTAAAACTTCTACAATGAAAAAAATTGGATCTTTAGTAAGCATGATGCTACTTGTTTTTGTTAGTTTTTCAACTTATGCTCAAACAGCAGATGAAATTATAAGTACTTATTTAAAAAATATTGGTGGCGTCGAAAAATTCAAAAGTTTAACCGGTACCAAAACCGAAATGACAGTAAACTATGAAGGGATGGAAATTCCCGTTGAACTAGTTCAACTTAAAGGAGGTAAAATGTACTTGAAAATCAATTTTCAAGGTCAGGAAATTACACAAATGGCTTTTGACGGAACTACTGCTTGGTCAACTAATTTCATGACAATGAAAGCCGAAAAAATGGAATCTGAAATGGTTCAAAATATCAAAGATGAAGCAAACGATTATCCGGATGCAATGCTTGATTATAAAGCAAAAGGTTATACAGCTGAATATTTAGGAAAAGAAACTAAAGAAGGGACAGAGTGTCATAAAATAAAATTGACTAAAAAACCTCAAACCATTGATGGACAAAAAATGGACAACGTTGTTTTTTATTATTTTGATACTGAAAATAATGTGCCTATTCTAACTGAAACTGAAGTAAAATCAGGCCCTGCTAAAGGTCAAATTTCCACTACCACGATGAGTGATTACCAAGAAGTGGATGGTTTGTATTTCCCGTTTTCAATGAATCAAGGAGGACAAGCCATGAAAATCAAAAAAATCACATTGAATCCAACTGTTGATTCTAGTGCTTTTGACTTTAAAGAATAATTACAAAAAATCGTACAAATCCCCAAGTTTAAAGTTGGGGATTTTTTAATTAATCTATTTTATGAAAAAACTTAATTCAATTATTTGTTTACTTGGGTTATTTTCTATAAGCTTTTCTCAAGCTCAAGAGGAGATAATTTTAAAAGGAAAAGAGCTTTATGGTGATATTAAAGCCCGTCAAATTGGCCCAGCCATTATGAGTGGTAGGATTTCAGATATTGCTAATCATCCCACTAACAATAAAATCATTTATATTGGTGCTGCCGGTGGCGGTGTATGGAAAAGTTCTGATGGTGGAGCCTCCTTCTCTCCTATTTTTGACAAACATATTCAATCTATTGGTTGTGTAACCATTGACCCTAATAATCCTGATAATACTATTTGGGTGGGAACCGGCGAACCTTGGACCAGAAATAGTGTTTCTGTAGGTGACGGAATATATAAATCAACTGATGGTGGTCTGAATTGGAATAACATGGGTTTACCTAAATCTGATCGTATTACATCCATTATTGTAGACCCTAGAAACAGTGATATAGTTTGGGCAGGTGTTTTAGGAGCTCTTTGGGGCGATAGTGAAGAACGAGGTGTTTATAAAACTACAGACGGTGGTAAAACATGGAACAAAGTTTTTTATGTAGATCAAAAAACAGGTTGTGCTGACTTGGTCATTGATCCTAAAAATCCGGATATTATGTATGCCAGTTTTTGGGAATTTAGAAGAACAGCTTGGTCATTCAATTCCGGCGGAAATAATTCTGCACTATACAAAACTACAGATGGTGGAAAAACGTGGAATAAAATTCATACCGGTTTTCCAAAAGGTCAATTAGGGCGAATTGCCATAGCAACTGCACCTTCAAAACCTGAAATTTTGTATGCTGTTTTAGAAACAGAACAAGATAAAGACAAAGGTTTATATCGTTCGGATGATTCCGGAGTAACTTGGAAACATTTAAACAGTGATTTTGAACTAGTGGTTCGTCCGTTTTATTTTTCAAGAATTACCATTGACCCAAGAAATCCAGATATTTTATACAAAGGTGGTTTGAGAGGTTCCATCAGTAGAGATGGTGGCAAAACATTCAAACCACTAGGAGCTATGCATGCTGACATTCATGATATAACGGTTGATTTACATGACAGTAATCGAATTTACGTGGCTACAGATGGAGGTTTATACAGAAGTTGGGATTCAGGTAATACGATGGATATCGTTAAAAATTTACCTCTTTCTCAGTACTATCATTTAAGTTTAGATAATGAAGAGCCTTACAATATATATGGTGGTTTACAAGACAATGGCTCTTGGTATGGCCCAAGTAAAAGCGATGGTGGAATTGAAGCACGAGATTGGCACAGTGTAGGTTATGGCGATGGTTTTCGTGTTTTAAAACATCCAACCAAAAAAATTATTTACAGTGAAATGCAGGGTGCTGAAAACATTTGGCGTTATAATTTAGATTCTAAAGAATTAAAAACCATTCAACCTTTAGCAATAAAAGGCGACCCTAAATTGCGTTTTAACTGGAATACTCCAATTGTAACTGGAATTCACAATCCGGACAGAATTTATGCTGGAAGTCAATTTGTGCATGTTTCAGACGATATGGGACAAACATGGCGGAAAATATCCGGTGATTTAACAACGAATGATCCTTCTAAAACAAACACAGAAAAATCGGGAGGTTTATCTGTTGATAATTCCGGTGCTGAAAATCATTGTACAATTTTCACTATTGCTGAATCACCTTTAAATAAAGAAGTTCTTTGGGCTGGCACTGATGACGGAAATGTTCAAATCACAAAAGACGGCGGAAAAACATGGTCAAATGTAACTTTGAATTTAAAAGGGTTACCAAAAAATACTTGGTGTTATCATATTGAAGCTAGTGTTTTTGATGCGGGTACTGCGTATGCCGTTTTTGATGGACATTCCAAAAATGATTATGCTTCTTACGTTTATAAGACTTCCGATTTTGGTAAAACTTGGAATTCAATTGTTACTGCCGATATAGATGGTTTTGCCAGAAATATCCAAGAAGATTTTAAAAATCCTAACTTGTTATTTTTAGGAACTGAAAAAGGGTTATACATTACCATAGATGGTGGAAAAAATTGGTCAAAATTTGAAAATGAAATGCCGGCTGTAGCAGTTCATTATCTTGATTTACATCCAAAAACGAATGATTTAGTAATGGCAACACATGGAAGAGGAATCATTATTTTAGATGATATAAGTCCGTTACGACAAGTAAATCAAGATATTTTGAAAAAAGAAGTGCATTTTTTTGACACTAAACCTTTTGTTATTGAAGAGCAATCGAGTTTTGGCGGGACAGCTTCTGAATTAGAATTTGTGGGTCCCAATCCAAATACATCGGTTCAATTAGTATATTATTTGAAAAAACGTAATACTTTCGGAAAAATGGATTTAGAAATTCAAGATATGAAAGGTAATAAAATAGTAACTCTTGCTCCGGGAAATCAAAAAGGAATCAATATTGTTACTTGGGGATTCAATACCAAAAATCCGAAACTAGCAACCGCTAAAACATTAAGTTATGGTGGATTTACAGCACCAAGAGTAACGGCCGGAACATACAAAGCTGTTTTAACCAAAGGAAAAGAAACTTATGTAAAAGAATTCCAAGTAGTAAATGATCCAAAAAGTGTCATTTCAGAAGCTGATCGAAATAAACAAGCTGAAACAACTAAAATGCTTTTTGACAAAAATGAAGAATTAGCTTATATGGTTTATGAATTAGATGAAATGATTTCGTTAAACAAAAAAATAATGGAGAAAGATCCCAAATCAGCCAAAACAAATGGGAAAATTGATTCGGAATTAAATTCATTAAAAAACACGATGGTAGTTACCACGGGTGACATGTATGTAGGAGCTGCTGAGCCCCAGTTAAGAGAAAAATTAAGTGCTATTTATGCCACGGTTGCTTCACAATTTGATGCTCCATCTCCCTCACAAGTTTCGAATATTGAAAATGTGATGGATAAATTTAATACGGCAGCATCCGGTTTTAAAGATTTAAAAGGGAAATACAAATCAAAATTGATGGAACAAGCTGCCAAACTTCAAATTCCTTTTTCATTAAAAACGTTTGAAGAATATTTAAAAGATTAATTTTAACTAAGGTTGTCTATTCAGCCAAACGCTTAATTTGCTTTTAGATCAAAATACTATGTGGAATTTATTAAAAATAAAAATGAATGATACCAAAATAAATCTCAATAGTTACAATTAATTTTCTAAAGGTATTTATTAAATCCTTGTCCAAAGTTTCGGCAAGACTTATGACTAGTATCAAAATAAATCTTAAATTTGAATAGATTTAATCTCTATTTCTTTTACTTAACTCATGAATTATTGTAACCCGCACTTTCTGTTGATGATGTTGATTTTTTCTGTACTCTTTTCCTGTAATAATAAAAATGAAGCCAGCGAAAACGTTCAGAATACAACAGAAAAAACAGAAAAGCAAACAATAGAAAATAAACAGAATATCCCTGTAAATAAAGAACCTGGGATGGTCTGGATTCCAGGAGGTACCTTCTATATGGGTACCGATGAAGAATGTGAATCCATGTGCCAAATTGGGGGCTTAACTGCTGATTGCAAAGTACATCAAGTATATGTTGACGGCTTTTGGATGGACGAACATGAGGTAACTAATGCTCAATTTGCAGCCTTTGTAAAAGCTACGGGCTACAAAACCATCGCAGAAATAATACCAACTAGGGAAGAATTTCCGGATGCTCCGGCTGAACTGCTGGTAGCTGGATCTGTTGTTTTTAGTCCACCCGCACAAGTTCAAAGTTTGAATAATTTTTACCAATGGTGGGATTACATTGGAGCCGCCAACTGGCGTCATCCTGCAGGTCCTGGAAGCACGATTATAGGGAAAGAGAATTTTCCTGTCATACATATTGCATGGGATGATGCAATGGCTTATGCAAAATGGGCAGGAAAACGCTTGCCTACTGAAGCCGAATGGGAATTTGCAGCAAGAGGTGGCTTAAGTGCCAAAAAGTTTGCTTGGGGTGATGAATTTACGCCTAATCATAAGCACATGGCCAATACTTTTCAAGGTATTTTTCCAAGTAATGATGCCGGAACCGACGGTTTTAAGGGAATTGCACCTGTAAAACAGTATTCCGCAAATGGCTATGGCTTGTATGATATGTCCGGGAATGTTTGGGAATGGTGTTCGGATTGGTACAAAAATGACTATTTTAATACTTTGCCTCCAAATGAAGTTACTAAAAATCCAAAAGGCCCAAACGAAAGCCATGATCCTGCAGAACCCGGAGTAGCAAAAAAAGTTCATAGAGGAGGTTCTTTTTTATGCTCCGATCAATATTGCTCAAGATATGTAATGGGAACAAGGGGCAAGGGTGAAGTTAAAACCGGCACAAACCATCTAGGATTTCGATGTGTAAAAATGGCCAAACAGAAATGATTCAATAAAAAATTTTAAATTCTCAGAATATCAAAAGTAACTTTTTTACGTTAAAGTTAACTATAGCGTAAAAAACACATGAAATCAATCGCATTACTTTTGTCATCATTTTTATTTTTGAACTGTAAAAATGAAATCCCAACCAAAGAAACGGCTTCAATTCATCCGAATGAAAATAAGGAAACAACATTAAATGCGGCTGATTTTTATCAAAAACTTTCCAATGCGGCACTTTCAATTATTGACCCTGAAGTCATTTACACGCCAGATTATGTAGGCGTCAAATATCCAAATGGCGATGTGCCTCCCAAAACAGGCGTTTGTACAGATGTTATTATTCGTGCTTATCGAAAACTAAACATCGATTTGCAGAAGGAAGTCCATGAAGACATGAAAGCAAATTTTTCACGCTACCCAAAAACGTGGGGTTTACAAACTACTGATAAAAACATTGACCACCGAAGAGTACCCAACTTGGAAGTATTTTTTACCAGAAAAGGAGAAAAATTAGCTATTTCTCAAAATCCAAATGAATATAAAACAGGCGACTTGGTTACTTGGATGATCGCTGATAAATTACCACATATAGGTATTGTTACCCACAAAAAATCGGCAGATGGCAAACGCAATTTAATTGTTCACAATGTTGGTGGCGGACAAGTATTGGAAGACTGCTTGTTTAGTTGGAAAATCGTTGGACATTTTCGGTATGAGAAGTAATGTGGCAATGTGAAAATGTGGCAAT
>NZ_JBIKJL010000080.1:0-7352 GCF_044361015.1 Flavobacterium sp. | reverse complement strand
GTATAAATAATCAAATCCTTTCGTTTAAAGGATTGTGCAATTTGATCATAGGTTACTTCTTCCAATTGTTTAATTTTTACTGCATCGGGTGAATAAAAAACAACAGCAATATCAGCAGCATCCAACGCTCCTTCATATTCCTTTAGAAATTCAGCATTCAAACTACTGTAGGTGTGTAATTCTAAGCAAGCTACTAATTTTCTATCAGGATATTGATTTTTTACCGCTTTTGTGGTTGCAGAAACTTTACTGGGCGAATGAGCAAAATCTTTATAAGCAACTTTCCCTTTTCCCTCGGCAATTTTTTCCAAACGTTTGGAAGCTCCTTTAAAACTGGCAATGGCTTCGTAAAAATCGGCTTCATCTACTCCCATATTTTGACAAATCCATTTGGCTCCTGCAAGGTTGTTAAGATTATGTGCTCCAAACACTTCAATAGGCATTGGTCCTTCGGGTGTGTCTAAATAAGTTATCCCGTTTTCAACAGTATGACTTGGTGTTTGATAAGGCAACCTTCTGATGGTGTTAGTGGTTTCTTCGGCTACTTTTTTCACCGTTTCATCTTCTTCGTTATAGACCAAAATACCGCCTTTGGTTATTTGATTGACAAAAATTTCAAACTGTTCTACGTAATTTTCAAAAGTGGGAAAGACATTAATATGATCCCAAGCTATTCCTGAAAGTAAGGCAATATTGGGCTGATACAAATGAAATTTTGGTCTTCGGTCAATTGGTGACGACAAATATTCATCGCCTTCCAAAACGATAAAATCATTTTTTTCGGTAAGATGGACCATCGTGTCAAAACCTTCCAATTGTGCTCCTACCATATAATCAACTTCGATATTATGGTAATGCATCACATGTAAAATCATGGAAGTTATAGTTGTTTTTCCATGCGAACCACCAATTACGACACGGGTTTTATTCTTTGATTGTTCGTATAAAAATTCAGGATAGGAATAAATTTTTAATCCTAATTCCTTGGCTTTTAACAATTCAGGATTATCTGCTTTGGCGTGCATTCCTAAAATAATTGCTTCGATATCTGAGGTGATTTTCTCCGGAAACCAGCCCATTTCTTCGGGTAAAAGTCCGTGTTTTTGCAATCGTGATTTTGAAGGTTCAAAAATAGCATCATCACTTCCTGTAACGTGATAACCTTTGTGGTGTAAGGCAAGTGCTAAATTGTGCATGGCGGCTCCGCCAATGGCTATAAAGTGAAGCCCCCTGACTCCCGAGGGGGGAATAATTTCATTACTCATATTTTATTAATTATAGGTCTGATGGCAGAAAATGGATTGACAAGGACACTTAAACAATTTTAAACTAAATTAAACTATCTTAAACTTTTTCTTATTTTTCAAATTTCTTTTTTAATTCTTCCGCTTTTTGGGATTGCTTCATTTTATTTTTATACAAGTCGTATAACTTTTGAAAGGTCGTTTTCGAATTGCCAATTTCGTGAGCTTTTTTATAATTGATTTCAGCTTTTGTATACCTTTTAAAATATTCGTCAATATAACCTTTGGCCATGAAACCATCTACTTTAGAAAGTTTCATTAATTCATCGGCATACTTTTGAGCTTTCGTTTCACTTCCACCTACAATGCCGGGCAATTCGGTAAAAAATACCACCAAAGCCCAACGCGTATCAATATGTTTGGGGTCCAATTTTGCAGCAGTTAAAAAAGATTCTTCTACATCTCCCAATAAATTCAAAGCCTTAAACTTATTGATTTCCTTAGCTTTCATTCCTAACGCACCTCCATACTTGTAATGATAATCGGCATTTAATGGATATTGTATTTTAATTTTTTTGTAGTATCCAATCGCTTCATCCCAGTTTTTATTTTTTCCGGCAATATCTCCCAAATATTCTAAACTTTTGGTATGATTGGGATTGGCTTTTAAGTGCTTTTCAAAAAGTGCCTTTGCTTCAACCAATTTATTTTGACGAAATAATTGTTCGGCTTTTTCGAAGTCTGAATTTGCCATTGTGGACATGGAAATTATAAAAATAAATACACTTAAAATTTTCATAGCTGGAATTTGTTTTCAAAAATAATAAATTGCCGAGATAATTAAATGTTCTTTATACTAATGTTAGCAATAAAAAAAAATCTGCTCCATTACTGAAGCAGATTTTTAATGAATTAATAATAACAATATTCCTTATTTGACAATTGTCAATTCATCAATAATATTTTTTGCTCCGGCATATTTTTCAATAATGAATAAAACGAAACGGATATCTACATTGATTGTTCTTTGTAATTTGTCATCAAAAATAACATCTCCGGCCATTGCTTCGATGTTTCCGTCAAAAGCTAATCCAATTAATTCTCCTTTTCCATTTAGAACAGGTGAACCTGAATTTCCTCCAGTGATATCATTATCTGTTAAAAAGTTCACATGCAATGAACCATCTTTATCAGCATATTGACCAAAATCTTTTTTATTATACAAATCAATTAGCGGTTGAGACAAATTGAACTCTTCATCACCAGCTTTATGTTTTTTAACCATACCTTCTAAAGTAGTATAGTTATTGATTTTTGCATCGTTTCTTTTATCCGCAGGTAATGCACGTACTTTACCGTAAGTTAAACGCAAAGTAGAGTTAGCATCCGGATATTGGATTGTAGACAATTTTGATTCTCTTAATCCTTCCACCAACAAACGGTAGGATTTTGAATAATCATTTTGAGCTTGTGTCAATTCGTCAGAACGAGTAGTTAAATGCGTTAACAAATCATTTGATAATTTATTTAACGGATCGTTTGTTATCATGGCTTCACTAGGAATTTCCAAAAAGGCATTCAATTTTTCTTTTGATGTAAACATACTCAATTCAAAAGCCGCATTAACATAAGCTGTAAAGTCATTGTTATTTGCTTTAGCCATTTCTTCTACAGACGGAGCAATTTTATATCCTGCTTTTGCATTATACAAAGCTAATTGACCTGCTAAAATATCTTTTTCTGCCGGTAAATATACTTCCCCAAAAAAACCATCTATCATTTCTTGTAAACCTGGTTTTAATTGGGCTCTTTTGGCCACATCAGCTTTAGCATATCCTTCCAATTGTTTCCCTAAGCCTCTGGAAATTGTTCCAAAAGCACTAGTTCTCAACAATTGTTGTAAATAATTGTCATGACGAGTTTTTTCATTGGTCATGGCATAATATTTATTGATGGTTGGCACTACTTCACCATATTTAGATTTGTTTGCAGGCTTGTTTGCCCAAGCATTAAATTTAGCTTCATTTTTACGTTTTGCATCCGCTGTTTTAAATTTGCTTAACGCATCGATCATACCTTGACGATTTTTCCAATAATTGGCCACACCGGCATATTTTGAAGCGTACATTAAACGCACCGCATCGTCTTTATCCATGTGGACTTTCATTTTGTCCATGCCCATTTTTGAACCTTCAACCCAAGCAGGATAAGCATATTTTACATTTTGCTCAATTCCTTCAGCCGGCATCCATCGGTTTGTACGCCCCGGATATCCTAAAATCATCGCGAAATCATTTTCTTGCACACCTTTTAAGCTGATTGGTAAATGGTGTTTTGGTTTCAAAGGCACATTGTTTTCTGAGTATTCTACTGGATTTCCATTAGCATCTGCATATACTCTGAACAAAGAGAAATCACCTGTATGGCGAGGCCATTCCCAGTTGTCAGTATCTCCACCAAATTTGCCGATGCTTTCTGTAGGTGTACCAACTAATCGTACATCCTTATAATCTTGGTAAACGAAATAATAATATTCATTACCTTGAAAGAAAGGACGAACAGAAACAGTATATTTTCCGCCACCGTCATTTTCTTTTTGAATTTTAGCAGTTTCCTGATTAATGGCTGCTTCACGTTCTGCTTCAGTCATTTTATCATTAACTACAGCCAACATTCTTTTTGTAACATCATCCATACGAACAAAGAAACGAACAAATAAACTCTTTGGCTTTAATTCTGCTTTGCGATTTTGTGCCCAAAATCCATCTCGTAAATAGTTGCTTTCTGTAGAAGATAATTCAGCAATAGCATCATAACCGCAATGGTGATTGGTTAAAACCAAACCATCTTTTGAAATCATTTCCGCAGTACAACCTCCATTAAACTGAACGATTGCATCTTTTACACTTGAATTGTTAATGCTGTAGATTTCTTCAGCAGTTAATTGCAGACCCATTTTCTGCATATCGCGTTGGTTTAAACGCTGAATGTGCATTAAAAACCACATTCCTTCATTTGCGAACAAAGTAGCCGGAAATAAGGCAACTACCGCAACGAAACTTAAAATAAATTTTTTCATTTTCTATTAGTTATTAAATCTTTGCGAATATAATTCAAATTAGCAATTTAACACCCTTGATTGTTTGAAAAACTACAACGATGTAGTATTTTTTAACGAAATATTTAGAATTTCATAAAAAAAGCATCCCATTCAGGATGCTTTTAATGCTTTGTAGAAAGTATACCTATTATGGATTTAACATCGTCCAAAGTCCATCTTTCAATTCCTGCAATCCTTGTTGAGCAACCGATGAAATAAACATATAGTTCGTTCCTTTAAGTTCTTTGTCCAATTGTTTTTTTAATTCTATTTTCAATTCATCATCCAGCAAGTCACATTTTGAAATGACCAAGAAACGGTCTTTATCCAACATTTCGGGATTGTATCTTCGCAATTCATCCAACAAAACTTCATATTCTTTTTTAATATCTTTCGCATCCGCAGGAACTAAAAACAACAGAATTGAATTTCGTTCTATGTGACGCAAAAAGTAATGACCCAAACCTTTTCCTTCGGCTGCTCCTTCAATAATACCCGGAATATCAGCAATTACAAACGATTGAAATTCGCGATACGCCACAATTCCTAAATTGGGTTTCAAGGTTGTAAATGGATAATCGGCAATTTTTGGCTTTGCTGAAGTTAAAACCGACAGCAATGTTGATTTTCCTGCATTTGGAAAACCGACTAAGCCAACATCAGCTAAAACCTTTAGTTCCAAAATCACATCGATTTCTTCCACCGGCATACCCGGTTGTGAATAACGAGGTGTTTGATTGGTTGACGAACGAAAATGCCAGTTTCCAAGACCTCCTTTTCCTCCTTTTGCTATAATTTTCACTTCATCATGTTCAGTGATTTCAAACAAAACTTCTCCTGTTTCGATGTTTTTTACAACGGTTCCCAAGGGAACTTCTACATATTTATCTTCACCGTCATGTCCGGTACTTCTGGAACTTCCTCCATCACCACCATGACCGGCACGCATGTGTTTGACAAATTTTAAATGAAATAGTGTCCACAAACTTTTGTTCCCTTTTAAATAAACGTGACCGCCACGACCTCCGTCTCCACCATCAGGACCACCTTTTTCAATAAATTTTTCACGGTGTAAATGAGAAGAGCCCTTCCCTCCTTTTCCGGATGAAACATATATTTTTACGTAGTCTACGAAATTTCCTTCTGTCATAGTTTTGTTTTCTGTTGTCGGTTGTCAGTTATCTGAAAATAAGTTAAATCAACTGCTTACTAATAACTGCCAACTGATAACTATTTTTTATTCTTTTAAGTTTTTGATTAGGATTTTATCAATTTTAACGCCATCCATATCAATCACTTCAAATTCTAATTTATTCCAAATTAATTTTTGACCTTGTTTAGGAATGTTTCCTAATTCGGTGATAATAAATCCGCTCACGGTAGTTACATCATAATCATTAACATTTTCATCCATATCAAAATAGGTAAGAAAATCGTGTAATGAATAATGTCCGTCAACCAGCCAAGTGCCGTCTTCGCGTGCAACTAATTGAAATTCTTCATCATAAAAATCCGAAGCATCTCCCACTAAAGCCTCCAAAATATCGTTCAATGTGATTATTCCTTGAAAAACGCCGTGTTCATCAACAATCAGAGCATAATGTACTTTTGATTTTTTAAAATTTTCTAAAGCCTTATAAGCCGAGGTGTGCTCAATAAAATATACAGGTTCTTTCGTTATAGTTTTTAAGTCAAAAATGCCTTTTTCAAAACTTACAAATAAATCTTTCAAAAGAACAATTCCTTCGATATCATCCATATTTTCACCACAAACAGGATAAAAAGAATGCAACTCCTCCAATACTTTTTCTTTTAGCTCTTGAAGTGTATCTTCCAAGGAAAGATAGACTACAGATGAACGATGGGTCATTAACGAATTGACTTTTCTATCACCAATGTGAAAAACACGTTCAACAATATCCTGTTCAATTTCCTGAACTTCACCTACTTCAGTACCTTCTTTAATAATGGCTTTTATTTCTTCTTCTGTCACTTTACCATCGGCAGTAGGTTTTATTCTGAATAAATCTAAAATAAATTCGGTAGAAATGGTTAACAGCCAAATAAACGGAGCGGTGATTTTTGAAACAATTTTCATTGGAACAGCAACCGCTTTTGCAATGGTCTCAGGGTAATTTAAACCAATTCTTTTTGGAACTAATTCACCTAAAACTAATGAAAAAAATGTTAAAACAACAACTACAATTCCAACTGCAATAGAGTTTGCGTAAGGCTTTAACATTTCAAAACCGGCCACAAAGTTTTGAACATCAGTGGTAATCTTATCTCCTGAATAAATACCGGTTAATATGCCAATTAACGTAATTCCGATTTGAACGGTTGACAAAAATTTGTTTGGAGAATTAGCCAAATCCAATGCCACTTTTGCAGCAGGATTGCCTTTTTTAGCGGCAGTTTCTAAACGGCTTTTTCGAGCTGAAATCAGTGCAATTTCCGACATCGAAAAAACACCATTCAATACAATTAAAAATAAAATTATTAGAATTTCCATTTGTTTTTTTTTAGCAAAAAAAGAGCATCATTTCCGATATTACGGATGAAGCTCCTTTTTAATTATGCAAATATCTAAAAAATTCAAGACTAAATTGCCAAATTTTAGATAAATAACTATTTATTTCAAGTTGTCGAAGACAAAGTTTAATCGTTCGTTAACCTCTAAAATCGATCCAATCCCATTTACAAGATGAAATTTTCCTTGATTTTTATAATACTCCATTAAGGGAGCGGTTTTTTCGTTGTATTCTTGGTAACGGTTTCTAATTTTTTCTTCGTCTTGGTCGTCTGGTCGTCCCGAGGTCTTTCCTCTTTCCAATAAACGTTGAACTAGAATATTATCATCTGCTTCTAATGCAACAGTGGCAGTAATTTCTTGATTTTTAGAAGTCAGAAACGCATCCAAAGCTTCGGCTTGAGTAATTGTTCTTGGAAAACCATCAAACAAAAAACCGGCAGAATCAGGATTTTTATCCACTTCGCTTTGCAACATT
>NZ_JBIKJL010000110.1:0-2794 GCF_044361015.1 Flavobacterium sp. | reverse complement strand
TTCAACCCAATTAACTCAACTACATCGTTTGTTGTTTGAGTGCCTTCATACGATGCCATTTTAACGAAACTCACTTCGCACATTCCTCTGTAATGCTTCATCAAATCGGATAAAACCATAAAAGAACCGTTTAAAACACCAATAAAAACAGGAACGTCATCAAAGAAATCATCATCCATCTGTTTTGCAATATTTGCAATCGCGAAATCAATTTCTTCCGCCGAAATAAAAGGTTCAAACGTTTTATCGTGAAGGTGTATCATGCTATGTGTTTTTTAAAATGCAAATTTAGTGAAGTCGAAGGTATTAAATCCTACGTATTCACGGTTTTTTGCAAAATTGGTATATTTACGCCATGAATTCCAACATGTATCAAAAAATAGAGGGAAGCACCGCTCATGTAAAAAGCCGAGTGATGGTGAGCAATTTTGCCATGAAAAGTGATGAAAATTTGAAAGAATTGATTGCAATTGCTTTTGATATTTCGCATGAATTACACGTCAAAGCCTTTTGGAGTTTGGATTTGGTAGGTGAAAAAAAGTTGAAATTGCTAGTTCCTTATATTGATGAATTTTGCGAAGTGTTGCCTAGAATTAAAAATGATTCATCCTTGCGACCTGCCACTCGAATTGCTATGTTTTTGACTAAAAGCAATCATCGAAAAAACGGAATTAAACTAACCCAAGAGCAAGAACACATTCTCATTGAAGCGTTGATTGATCGATTAATTCAGGACGAAAAAGTAGCTGCCAAAGCCTACGCAATGAAAGCTTTATTTGTTTTAGGAAAAAAATACGATTGGATTTATGAAGAATTAAAACCGATTTTAAGTCAGGATTATTCCAGTCATACTGCGGGATATAAGGCGTCAGCTAGGAATATTTTGAAAAAAATTAACAAGACTAAATAATAATTTTACGTACATTTGTAAAAACTGTACGTATATGAATACCAAACTCACCTTATCACTCGACAAAGAAATCATTGAGAAAGCTAAAATTTACGCCAAAGGAACCGGCAGAAGCTTATCTGAAATGGTGGAGAATTATTTTAAGAATTTGGTTTCAAAGGCAGAAAAAAACAACAATGACAGTAATGATATTGATGAGAGATTAAAAAAAATTACTGGAATTGTTACTTTGCCAGATGATTTTGATATTGAAAAAGTTAAAGAAGAATACCATAAAGAAAAATATGGTTTATGAAAAATATTTTTCTCGATACTAATGTTTTGATGGATATTTTAGCTAATCGACAACCTTTTTACAAATCATCTGCTGAAATTTACAAACTTGGATTAAGAAAAAAAGTTGTTCTTTTTACTTCATCAAACACTATTTCTACGTTGCATTATTTATTAAAAAAGTTCACAACTGAAGAAAACATTAGACAATCGTTAGACGAAGTCACTACTGTCCTTTCGATAATTCCTATAGATATAAACATCATCAAAAAAAGCTTAAAATCCAATCATAAAGATTTTGAAGATGCCATTCAAATTGTTTCTGCACAATCCATAAATAATATGGATTGTATTGTCACCAGAGATTTAAAAGATTATAAATTTGCAGAAATAGCAGTTTTAACGCCCGATGATTTTTTGAATACAATTGAATAAAAATCAATGGCAATATCAATGGCAATATAAAATTCAAAATAAACACTTACTATAACTACAACATCAAAATGAATTACTTCTCTTCCGATTTCAAATTAGGCATTTTAGGTGGTGGTCAACTTGGCAAAATGCTTTTGGCTGATACGCGAAAATTCGACATACAAACCTTTATTTTAGATCCAAGTAAAGACGCACCCTGTCAATTTGGAGCTCATTATTTTGAAATTGGAAACCTTTTAGATTTCGATACCGTTTATAATTTCGGGAAGAAAGTGGATGTACTCACCATTGAAATTGAAAACGTCAATTTAGATGCGTTAGACCAATTGGAAGCGGACGGTAAAAAAGTATTTCCCTCGCCAAAAACTTTGCGAAACATACAAAGCAAAATCACACAAAAAAATCTTTATTTGGGTAATCAAATCCCAACGGCCAATGCCAAAACTTTTGAAAATAAAAGTGAATTAGTGGCGGAAGTTTTAAAGGGAACGCTAACGTATCCGTGTGTTTGGAAACAAGATCGATTTGGATATGATGGATATGGCGTAAAAATTCTGAAATCGGAAAAAGACATCACTCACTTACCAGAAACGCCCTGTTTAATTGAAGATATGATTCCGTTTAAAAATGAGTTGGCTGTAATTGTTGTACGCTCCGTTTCAGGTGAAGTAAAAACCTATCCGGTGGTAGAAATGGAATTTCATCCCGAAGCCAATCAAGTGGAATATGTAATTTGCCCGGCTCGAATTGACGAAAAAGTGGCTCAAAAAGCTCAAGAAATTGCAATGAAAGTTTCCAAATCTTTTAATCATGTTGGTTTATTAGCAGTGGAAATGTTTCAAACCGAAAACGACGAAATTTTAGTTAATGAGGTGGCTCCACGACCACATAATTCAGGACATTACAGCATTGAAGCCAGTTATACTTCGCAATTTGAAAATCATTTACGAGCCATTTTAGATTTACCTTTGGGTAATACCGCTAGCAAAGTTGCCGGAATTATGGTAAATTTGGTGGGTGAAGAAGGTTTTTCCGGTCAAGTGGTTTATGAAAACATCGAAAAAATCATGGCTATTGATGGTGTAACACCTCACATTTACGGTAAAAGACAAACACGACCTTTTCGAAAAATGGGACACGTGACGATTGTGAATGAAGATATGGTGGAAGCGAGAA
>NZ_JBIKJL010000111.1:0-2687 GCF_044361015.1 Flavobacterium sp. | reverse complement strand
ACTGTACGTCTTGATATTGGTCCCGCCGCGGCAGTTTGGTCCAAAAAAAATCAGGTGCCACGTTGTTTTAGATTAATACCAACTAAAAATTGGGATTTTCCGCAGAACTTTAGTTCTTAGGTCTACGTAAATCCAAAAAAAATGCGTATATTTAATTATATAACCCGTTGGGTGTAATTATTTAATTAAAGATTATTTTAAGTTTTTTACCACGAATTCTCGAATTTTAAATTAATCAAGCTCGATAATTTGTTCATCTTTGATGAAAATTCGAATTAAATCGAATAATTATTACGAGAAATTAGTGAATTAGTGGCAAAATTATTTCAAAATTGAATTACACCCAACGGGTTTATATAACAAAGAAATATAATTCTATGAAGCTACTGCGTAAAATAGAAGCTAGCTGAATAGATCAAAAAATCGGAGGCTAAAATAGATAGCAAGAAAATAAATGAAAAAAATACTGATTATAAACGGGCACCCCAACAAGGATAGTTTCAATTTTGGACTTTTTGAAGCATACAAAAAGGGTGCGTTAATTGCCGGGGCAGACGTAAAAGAAATTGTGATTAAAGACTTAAATTTCAATCCCAACTTGCAATTTGGTTATCAAAAAAGAACAGAATTAGAAGTTGACTTACTGGAAGCGTGGGAAAAAATCAAATGGGCAGAGCATTTGGTTTGGATTCATCCTGTTTGGTGGGGCGGACTCCCTGCAATAACTAAAGGTTTTATAGACCGCCTGTTTTTGCCAGGTTTTGCCTTTCAGTACCGTGAAAATTCCGTTTGGTGGGATAAATTATTAACGGGTAAGACCGCTCATATTATTACAACACTTGATCAACCATCCTGGTATTACTGGTTTGCATTTGGTAGACCAAGTGTCAACCAATTGAAGAAATCAACTTTGGAATTTTGCGGAATTAAGCCGGTTAAAGTAACTTATATTGGACCAGTGAAAGGTACAGAGCTTTCTATAAGAAAAAAGTGGTTAGACAAAATTGAAAAATTAGGCGTAAATCTAAGGTAAAAACTTTCGACCTACTCCTCGAAGAGTTCTTTTTTAAATAGCATTGTGTTCACTTCGACTAGCGGGTTAGAATTATTTCTTTTTATTAACGAAGTCAAAAATCGCTCCGATTGCCACACCAATTGCTAAACCTAGGGCTATCACCATAGGAGCATTTCCGGCTTTTAGGCTGTACGCCGCTCCAAATGCTACTCCCAGAGCAGCTCCAATGCCAATTCCATTTCCTGATTTGTTACTTTTATTTTTTTCCATCTTTCGAATTCTATTTTCTATTCATCTAATTGTATGTTTGATATTTACAACAGTCACAGCAATATGCCATAGCATTGCCAGGTTGTATTCTATTTCTGAAAGGTCAAACTGGCCGAAAGTCTAAAAAAACTTCTCCTGCACGAAGACTTTGGGAGGTACAGCAGCATGACCTACCTAAAAACACAACTGCCATCTATTCCTTTTGTTCCTAGACATCAAAAATAGTAAAAACTTTCTTGTAATGATGAATCAAACGAAAGGATTCGTATGGTAGCAGTCTAGTTTTTAATCTCTTATGAATTAACCTTCTTCTGTAGTTACTTATTTTTCAACTAATAAAAATTGGAATTTTATCTTTGGTTCGAGTTGTAATAGGATTAAATACGAACTTGTTTCTTTGTATTTTTCCTTCCCCTGCTCTTAATAACAAGGAGCAAAAATGCTTCGACAAGCTCAGCAGGACAATTCGTTAGTAAATTGATTTTATATTTATTTGTGAAATAATCGAATTGTTGCTCAAACCCTAAAACCAACCATCGCCGCACTATACGGAAATGCAAAATCCTGCAAGGAATTCGTGGTATCTAACCAAGCTGCTTCGTCGCCCTTTTTAAGGATGACAGGCATCCGTTTTTTATGGTTGTGGATGTATTCCATTTGCTTGTTTGCTACGGTGGTTACGATGGAAAAGGAATGGTAACTTTCATTGGTTTGCAGGTTTTTCCAAGTGTCGTAAATACCTGCCATGGCAAATAACTCATCCTCTGCGGAATGAATTTGGTATTTGTCCTTCGACTTCCCTTTTTCATCGTTCCAATGCCATTCGTAAAAACTAGAGGCAATGACCAAACAGCGGTTGGATGTCACATTTTTAAAGCTTGCTTTTTCATCCATTGTTTCAATGCGGGCATTCAAGGTGTTCTTTCTAAAATCAATGTCTTTTGACCAGGAAGGTATCAAGCCCCAATGATGATTGGTTGAAATGATTGCAGGCGAAGTGTCTAAAATAACCGGTATATTCAAGTACTCAAAACCCACAATAAAATCTGATTGTAAAAACGATTCCGGTTGGTCTGCTTTCGCTTGGAATCGTTTTTCAACCTTTGCTAAAGGTACGTTTTGAGCCGTGTAGTAACACATTGGATGGTTGTTTTGGTGGTGTGAATGTAGGGAAAAAAGTGGAGTTATGGGTGGCAAACAAAATCAGGCATGTAAGCTTATTTCAGAACGATACATTCCTTTGTTTTTTCTCCTTTGTTTTTTTCTTGTTTGACTTTTTTCTTTCCCCGACCCGCCGCGGCGGGTGGAAAAAAAAAGTAGTTCGAAACGATTGAGTATTATACATTCAAATGAGAAATGGTTACACTAAACGTCCTGATTTTGGCTCCCTTTAGGGCTGGGG
>NZ_JBIKJL010000035.1:0-28578 GCF_044361015.1 Flavobacterium sp. | reverse complement strand
AGAGAAGTTAAGCCCGCCTGCGCAGATGGTACTGCAATTTGTGGGAGAGTATGTCGCCGCCTTCTTTAATCTGAACTTGATTCAGATTCTTTTAAAATCCTCATCATGTATTTGATGGGGATTTTTTTGTAAAGCAATTTTTAGAAAAAATTAATTAAAGATAGTCGAACAGAGAAGTTATCCCTATACTTCGGGACGCCTTTGCAGATGGTACTGCAGTTTGTGGGAGAGTATGTCGCCGCCTTCTTTTAAGTAGGGTTGTCTATTTGGACAACCCTACATTTTATTATAGCAGTATCCTAGTGGCAAGGCTCTTGTCGCCACCATATTTAATCTGAACCCGATTCAGACTCTTTAAAAACCCTTCGTGGAAACATGAGGTTTTTTTGTTGGAGCGATAAAAATGAGAATTTAACTAAAAAGAGTTACTTATTGGTAAATAGTAAGTAAAACTAAATTAAAAAAAATAGCAACTATATGTCGGAGTAAAAGAATAAGCTATTGATTTAGATATTCTAAATTACATATTTTTTTATAATTATATTCTCCGAAATTATCATTCAAATAATTGAACTTGATTTTGAATTTTTAAAACCTGTCGATATGGATAGTTTTTTTGTTTTAGTATTTATTGTTGATATAAATGATTGAAAGAATAATTACAAAACTGATTATTTCTAAATCATAAAAAATAAAGGTTTATCAAATTAAATTAAGGTTCGTCGGAAAATAAGATTTAAAAATACTTGTGAAATTTAATTTTGGACAAAAGTTTAAAAAAATATAATTATGAAAAAATTTAATTTATTAATTCTATTATTATTCACAAGTATTTCATTTGGACAAAATAAATTTAGCATTTCAGGATATGTTGAAGATAGTAAAACAGGAGAAAAATTATATGGTGTAAATGTATACACAAATTCGAAATCAGGCAATATCACTAATGAATATGGATTTTATTCGTTTTCATTGGAGGAAGGAAAACATACTATTTATGTAAGCTATATAGGTTTTAAAACTATTGAAAAAGAAATAAATGTAAGCTCTAATTCAAAAGTAGATTTTAAATTAGAAGAGGACTCTTCTATTCTGGACGAAGTAATTGTGGTGGCTACAAAGATTGATAATCGTGTAAAAAGTGTAGAAATGAGTGTCAATACACTAAAAGCATCAACAATAAAAAAATTGCCAGCCATATTAGGAGAACCTGATGTATTAAAGTCAATTCAATTGCTTCCCGGAGTTTCAAGCGTAAACGAGGCTTCATCAGGTTTTAATGTTAGGGGAGGAAATGCAGATCAAAATCTAATTTTATTAGATGATGCAACAATCTATAATGCATCACACTTGTTTGGATTTTTTTCAGTTTTTAATTCAGATGCCATTAAAGATGTAAAGTTATATAAAGGAGGAATTCCATCTACTTATGGAGGTAGATTATCATCTGTGTTAGATGTTCGTCAAAAAGAGGGAAATAAAAAAGAGTTTAATGGTGAAGCTGGAATTGGTCTTATTTTAAGCAGAGTATTAGTTGAAGGTCCCATAAAAAAAGACTCACTTGGTCAAGGAAAAGGTTCTTATATGTTTGCAGGAAGAAGGTCTTATGTTGACGCATTTACATTTTTAGATGATGAGTTTAAAGATAATGTTCTCTTCTTTTATGATTTGAATTTAAAAGCCAATTATGATATAAATGAAAAGAATAAAATTTTTATTTCTGGATACTTTGGTCGAGACAGGTTTGAACTTCCTAAATTTATTGGAACATCTTGGGGTAACGCAATCGGTACAATTAGGTGGACAAATGCAATAAGTGAAAAATTATTTTTTCAAACTTCAGCTATTTTTTCTAATTATGATTATGAGTTAGATAATTTAAGATCGGGTTCTGAGTTTAGGTGGAAATCAAATATTACAAACTTTAATTTTAAACCAAAATTAACTTGGTATGCAAGTTCAAATGCCACTGTTAGAACCGGTGTTGACATTACACATTATAAATTTAATCCAGGAAAAATTTCTGCAATCAACGGATCAAGTATTAGTGCAGAGAAATTTCAAAATAATTTTGCTTTAGAAAACGGAATGTATATTGATACGGAGTTTGATTTGTCTGAAAAACTAAACATTCAAGCAGGTTTAAGATTTTCAAATTTTATGAGATTGGGTAATGAAAGTATAAGGATTTATGAAACGGGAAAACCTCTAAGCTTTGATCCTGTTTATGGAGTTTATGAAGAGAATGAAGTTGTAAGTGAAAAAAAATATGGTTCTGGAGAGGTTATAAAACAATTTAATAATTTGGAACCGCGTTTTTCAATGCGATATTTATTTAATGATAGAAATTCTATTAAAACGAGTTATAATAGAATGTATCAGTATATACATCTAGTAACTAATACAACATCACCTACGCCATTAGATGTTTGGACACCAAGTGGGCCATATATCAAGCCACAATTTGCAGATCAAATCGCTTTAGGTTATTTTTCGAATGTAAAAGAAAGTAGCTATGATTTTTCGGTAGAAGCTTATTATAAAAAATTAACTAATGTTACTGATTTCAAAGATGGTGCTGATTTACTTTTTAGAGAAGATGTCGAGACTCAAGTTGTTCAAGGAGTTGGTAGAGCTTATGGTTTAGAGTTTTTGCTTAATAAAAATACTGGCAAGTTGACCGGATGGTTAAGTTATACACTTTCCAGAAGTGAAAATAAAATAAATGGAATTAATAATAATGAATACTACGCTAACAACGTAGATCAATTACACCGATTAAATCTAGTAGGACTTTATAAAACGAATTCAAGATGGGAATTTGGAGGGGTATTTACTTTTAGTACCGGAAGACCAGTTACATATCCAACAGGTCGATATGAACAAAATGGTTTAATTGTGGCTGACTATAGTGAAAGAAACGGGAATAGACTTCCTGTATATCACCGATTAGATATTTCTGCAACTTTAAATCCAAAAAAAGACAGTAATAAAACCGGTAAATGGATTTTTAGTATAGCTAATCTATATAACAGACAAAATGCTGCCTCTATATTTTTTAGAGAGATTAGTGAAGTAAATGATGTAGAAATTGCAACCGGAAATACAGAAGCAACCAAATTATCCTTTTTTGGTATCGTTCCAAGTGTAACATATGAATTTAAATTTTAAAATGACTTCAACATTATATAACTTAAAAAAATAAAAATATGAGCAAAATAAATAAAATAAAAAACATATTACAGATTGTAATTTTTTCTCTTGTTTTCCTTTCTTGTGAAGAAGATGTTACCAATGATATTTCTTTGAACTCCATTGAACGTCTTGTTATAGAGGGTGGAATTGAACGCAAAGCAAACAATACAACTCAAGTAATTAAATTAACTAAATCGATACCTTTTTTAGATAATTCAGACAATCCTTTTGTTTCAGACGCAATTGTAACTGTATCGGATGGAAATACAACTTGGAATTTTGGTTATACACAAAACGGCAATTATAAAAACAACAACTTATTACCAGAAATCGGTAAAACGTATACCATTACAATTGTTTGGAATAATGAGACCTATGTGGGTTCAGATACTTTAAACGAGGTACCTCAATTTGACAATTTTTATTTTGAATTTGAAGAAGAAACCTTTATTACAGATGCGGGATATTTTCTTAAATTTGATACCACTGATCCGGTAGGGATTGAAAATTATTATTATTACAGGGTTTTCAAAAACGATATTTTTACTATCGTTCCAGATCCCGGTAATTCAGAAACATTAATTGTAACCGATCGGTTTTTTGATGGTCAGCAAAGAATTGGAATTAATCCAAATGAAGAAGTTTCTTTTGAAATTGGTGATGTGGCAAAAGCACAACAATTAGGAATATCAAAAAAATACTATCAATTTCTATTTGAGTTATTTACACAAACGGGCAATCAGGGTATTTCTTTTGTTGGAAATCCACCACCTGCTTCTATAAGAAGTAATATTATAAACACATCAAATCCTACTAATAGAATTTTAGGTTATTTTTATGCCGTAGATATTGTAGAGGATAGTATAGTGATTGAATAATTTTAATATAAGGATGAAGTATAGATTGATCTTGTATAGTATAATTTGCTTTATATTTAGTTTTTTGAATTTTTTAGAAGACTATAATGAAAGTTCTTTTTTTGAAGCTATACAAGATCAGATTTATTTATTTCCGCTAAGTTTTATTTTTATCTTAATAATTTATTTGATCAGAAAGAGAACAATTGAAAGTCATTATTACAAAAGAGTTGAATTATTCAACAAAAGAACATTCCTTTTTTTTGTCAGTATTGCTACAATTATATTTTTTAGTTTTCTTTTAAGACTAATTTCCTTGATCTTATTTAATGATGATGAAGATTTGATATTTTTTGACACGCTTTTTTTTGCCATTCTAATTATTGTAAGTAGTGTTGTTTTATTTATCTATTTATTTGAGATTTATTTGGAAAATGAATTTGAAAAAAAGGAATTAAAAATAAGGTTAAAAGAAAATGAGATTGAAAATCTTAATGATAAATATATGTCACTTAAGAATCAACTTAACCCTCATTTCCTTTTTAATTGTTTTAATAACATTACTAGTTTAATTGATAGTGAACCTGAAAAAGCGATAAAATTTGTTGAGGAATTATCCAATGTTTTTCGATACAGTCTCACAAATTCAGATGAAATTTTAGTTTCCTTATCTGAAGAACTTAAACTACTGAATTCTTATTTTGAACTTCAATTGATTCGCCATCAGGGATTAATAGAACTCGAGAGTTCTGTAGACGTTTCTAAATTGGATTTTTTAATACCTCCTCTAACGCTTGAGATATTAATAGAAAATGCAATAAAACATACAGTGTTTGATAAACACAATCCTTTGAAGATTAGCATCTATACAAGAGGAGAGCTATTGATAGTTGAGAATAATTTTAATCCCAAGATAAATTCTGTAAAAACTGAATCTTTTGGAATTGGAATGAAAAGTATTAAGAAGCAATATGTTTTGCTAAATTGTGGAGCACCTTCCTTTAAAATTGAAAATAATGTTTTTAAAGTTGAAATTCCTTTAATTAAGTCGAGCTATGATTAAAGTAATTATTATTGAAGATGAAGTATTGATAGCAGAGAGATTAAAGAAAATGATCGAATCGATTGAACTTGAAATGAAGGTCATTGAAGTGATTGACTCAGTTAAAGAGGCTATTTCTTATTTAAGCGATAGTATACCGGATCTAATTTTTTTGGACATTAATCTTTCTGATGATTATTGTTTTAAAATTTTTGAGGAAGTAAATGTTACTTGTCCTGTTATTTTTGTTACTGCTTATTCAGAATATGCAATTAAGGCATTTGAAGTAAATAGTATTGACTATCTTTTAAAGCCAATTTCAATATCAAGTTTAAAAAAGAGTATAGATAAATATAAAAGTCTTACAACATTTCCTAATTATACTAAAATGATGATTGATATGGAATCCAGATATCGAAATCGTTTTTTAGTTAAGTTGAATAATCAATTAAAGTCAATATCTATTGATAATATTGCCTATTTTTTTTCAGAGGATAAATTGACCTTTGCCTGTCTGGTTGATGGTAAAAAATTACCATTAGATTTTAGTTTAAAAAAGATTGAGGAAGAGATTGATCCGAAAGAATTTTTTAGAGTAAATAAAAAGTTTTTAATATCTATTAATTCTATTCATGAAATGTATTATGTTTCAAAGTTAAAAGTAAAATTAATTCTAAAACCCAACTTTGGTAATGAAAATATTTTTGTTGCAGTGGAAAAAGTAGGTGAATTTAAGTCTTGGTTGTCAAATTAGGTAGTAAAAGGTAAATAGAAAAATTCTTTCACTTCATTACGGAAAGTGTCTTTTATGTCAGTTAGATTTTTTATTTTTTAAAATCTATAGAAAGTGAGTTCACACAATAACGTATACCGGTTTCGGTCGGTCCATCGTCAAAAACATGGCCTAAATGACTTCCACAAGTGGCACAAAGAATTTCTGTGCGTATCATTCCGTGCGAGGAATCTTTACTATATTCTACTTTTCCCGGAATAGATTTATCAAAAGAAGGCCAACCGCAATGTGCATTGAATTTGGAAATACTTTCAAACAAAACTTCCCCACAACCTGCACAACAATAATTTCCATTTTCAAAATGAAGATTGTATGCCCCAGTATGTGGGAATTCCGTTCCTTTTTGACGAAGAATTTTATATTTTTCTAAGCCTAATTCAGCTTTCCATTCTTCTTCGGACTTTTGAATTTTATAAGGCATCAGTTTGCAGGTTTAAATTTGATTGAAATAGAATTGGTACAAAATCGTTTCCCGGTGGTTTCTTTTGGACCGTCGTCGAAAACATGTCCGAGATGTCCGCCACATTTTGCACACATGACTTCTACTCTTGACATACCAAAACTATAATCATTTTCATAGATTACAGAACCTTTAATTGCCTGATCAAATGATGGCCAACCGCAATCAGATTCGAATTTGGTTTCGGAAACAAAAAGCGGATTTTCACAGGCACCGCAGACATATGTACCTTTTTCAAAATGATCCCAGTATTTACCCGTGAAAGCTCTTTCGGTTCCTTTTTTGCGTAGGACTTCAAATTGTTCGGAAGATAATTCTGCTTTCCATTCAGACTCCGTTTTAACAACTTTCGGTTTTGGATTTTTTTGCTCCTTTTTTTGTCCTTGACAAGCTGTTAAAGTGAATATTGACAGCAGTAAGATTAATTTTTTCATAGCAGATTTTTAATTGTTTAACACTTAATAAATTCATTTATTTCATCAATAACTTTTTGATTTCCAAGTATTTTACGATGACCTAACTCTTTTGTTATTATGATTTTACTGTTTTTTAGATGCTCGTGGATGTGATGTGCTGCTTTAACAGAAACTTCAACATCATTAGCATCATGAATAATTAGTATTGGAATTTCAATATTTTTAGCAGCTACAAAAGCTGAATAGTTATTCATTGGTTCCCCAAATTTGGTTTCAAAATGCTTTTGTAATTTATCAGCAATAATTGGTTTTAATTGTAATTTTTTTACAAAATCAATAACAATATCCTGAATAATATCTCCACTGCCTATAATCACTGCTTTTTTTACTTTTAGGTTTTGTTTGAGGGCATTTAAAATCGACATGCCTCCTAAAGAATGCCCAATAGCATAGTCAAAAGGACCATATTGTTTTTCTAATTCCAAAATTGAAGCGATAAATTCGGTCATAATCGTAAACTGACCTTTACTTTTTCCATGGGCTGGAGCATCAAAACTTATTGTAGAATAACCTAATTCAAGTAAATTATCTGCTATTTTTATAAGTTGTGTTCCGCGACCTGACCAACCATGAACCAATAGAATTTTATTTTCACTCTTACCATAATGATACATCATAATTTCTTTATTAATTGCCGGAATTTTTACCAATTGTTGAATACTATTATTATCCATAGGCAATTCTCTTTTTGGAATTTTATGTTTAATAGGAGTTGTAAACAATTTTGCCGCAAATCGTGTCACTAAATTTAAAGAAATTGATTGTAATAATTTAGCTGTAAGTAGAATTAGCTTAGGAATCTGCAAGGATTGATTGTCAGATTTGATTTTTTTTGACATTTCAATAAATTTTATTGCAAGGTAGAATTTAAAATTATTTTTTATAAATTTATAGTTCATAAATATTACTTAAAATGCAAAACCAAACCCGAATTATTATTGAAAATGTAAAACCGCAATTAGACGGTGGGGTCTTTTATATAAAAAGAATAGTTAATCAAAATGTTTCAGTTTCAGCAAATGTTTTTTCAGACGGTCACGACGTGATTGCTTGTTGTGTAAAATTTAAACATGAATTAGAAAAAAAGTGGTCTGAAGTAAGAATGTCTCCTACTGAAAATGATGAATGGAGCGTTGATTTTAAAGTTATTAAACAAGGGGTTTATTCTTATTTTATTGAAGGGTGGGTTGATTATGCCTTGAATTGGCAGCATGGTACCGAACGAAAAATTAAAGATAATCAACACGTTAAATCAGAATTATTAGAAGGGGCTGAATATTGTTTAGCTATTTTGAAGGAAGTTTCCAAAGAAGAAAAAGTATATTTAAATGAAGTTATAAAATCATTTCAGGATGAAAAATTATATATCAAAGCTGTTGAATTTGCTTTGAGTAATGAATTACATCAAATTTTTCTAAAATACCCAACCCGAACACTGGCCAATACTTCAGCTGAATTAAAAGTTTATGTAGACCGAAAAAAAGCACTGTTCAGCACTTGGTATGAGTTTTTTCCTCGTTCGGCTTCTGAAAACCCTGGTAAGCATGGAACATTTAAAGATTGTGAACGATTGTTGCCCAGAGTACTAGAAATGGGGTTTGATACATTGTATTTCCCACCTATTCATCCAATTGGAGAAGTAAATCGTAAAGGTAAAAATAATGCAACTAATGCCGAAAATGGAGATGTAGGTTCACCCTGGGGAATTGGTTCGAAATATGGTGGGCATACGTCAACACATCCTGAGTTGGGTTCAATTGATGATTTTAAATCATTGGTTAATAAAGCTCAATCAATGGGAATTGAAATTGCAATGGATTATGCTTTGCAAGCTGCACCCGATCATCCTTATGTAAAGGATTTTCCACAATGGTTTAAATGGCGTCCGGATGGAACCGTTCAATATGCTGAAAATCCACCCAAAAAATACCAAGATATTCAACCCATTTATTTTGAAAGTGGCGATTGGAAAAATCTTTGGAAAGAACTATTGGATGTAGCTTTATATTGGATTGAACAATGCGGTATTAAAATTTACAGAGTTGATAATCCACACACAAAACCTTTTTATTTTTGGGGTTGGTTGATCAGTGAAATAAAAAAGAAGCATCCTGATGTTTTGTTTTTAGCCGAAGCCTTTACTAGACCTAAAATTATGCATGAATTGGCAAAACAAGGTTTTACGCAATCGTATACTTATTTCACTTGGCGAAATTCTAAAGCAGAATTAATTGATTATATAACGGAATTAACTCAAACGGAACAAAGAGAATTTTTCCGACCAAATTTTTGGCCTAACACACCTGATATCTTGCCCTATGCATTGCAAAATGGTAATGAATCGGTATATCTTCAAAAGTATTTTTTAGCAGCTACATTAAGTTCAAGTATAGGGATTTATGGACCAGCATACGAATTTATGGTTCATCAAGCGATACCGGGAAAGGAAGAATATTTAAATTCTGAAAAATATGAAATTTATCATTGGTATTGGGAAGCCAAAAATAAACTTACCACAATTATAACAAGAATAAATCATATTCGTAAACAGCATGAATCATTACAACAAACCAATAATATTGTTTTTTGTAAGGTTGAAAATGATCAAATAATGGCATATTATAAATTCAATGATTCTAAAACAGATCATACGTTAATGATATGTAATTTAGATCCATATTATCCAAAACAAACAATGGTTCGCTTACCTTTGGAAGAAATAGGTAATCAACCCGTTCGAGTGACTGATTTAATTACCGGCAACAGTTATTTATGGGATAAAGAATGGAATTTTGTAGAATTATATCCTGCTTTACCTTTTCATTTATTTAAAATCGAGCGATAATTATGGATTCAACAAACCAAGACACTTTCGCCAGTACTTTTGAATTTAAAACAGAATGGAAAACTTGTTTTGAAGAAGAGGATTTTATTAAAGTTTTTTCATCTGATATTTTAGAAAATTATATCATTAACAAACGGTGGTATGGTGGAAAAGCGAGTACTCTAAAATATATTGATGTAGTTGATTATTTTAAAATGACCTCAAAGAAAAATACCTATTATGGTGTATTATTAGAAGTCAATTTTAAAGAGGCTTTTTATCAACACTATTTTATGCCTTTAGCATTTATGTCTAAGGAAGAATTAGATACCAGTACTATAATTGCTCCTGTTAAAATGGGAAATCAGGAGGGTTTTTTGGTTGATGCTTTACATCAGGAAGACTTTCGTAAAATGCTGTTTGATAATATTATAAAGTCAAAAGAAACTAAAGGAAATAAACTTATTTTTCATAAAGGATCTACTATTGAAAACCAAGAATATGAATCATCACGATTTATGGGATTGGAACAAAGTAATACATCAATTATTTATAATGATACCTATGTTTTAAAGATTTTCAGAAGGATTTATGTTAGTACTAATCCAGATTATGAAATCAGTCGTTTTTTAACTGAGCGGATGCATTTTCCAAATTCTCCTGCTTATACCGGAAGTATCAATTTAGCTTTGTCTGAAGGAAATATTACGCTCGGTTTAATGCAGGAATTGGTTCCCAATCAAGGAGATGCTTGGAAATTTATGTTGGAGCAAACCGATGGTGTTTTTGATAATTTGAAACGTAAAAAAATAAAAATCGATAAATTACCGGACATAGTAATGTTTAAAAGATTAAAGATAAATGAAATTCCGCCGGAAATAATTGATTGGGTTGGGTTGGGTTTGTTTTTACGCATTCAAACATTGGCTCTTCGAACGGCAGAAATGCATATTGCTTTGGGTAGTGATATTCATGAAACCGCCTTTACTCCAACTACTTATAATGGCGATTATACCGTTTGGTTAAAAAACAGAATGTTATATCAGTTTCAAAATAGATTAAATATTATTGAAAATAGTTTGCATAAATTAGACGGATTAGCTTTAGAGTTGGCTCATCAATTTATGGAAAACAAAAAAATAGTCCGAAAACATTTTGTAGATTTTGATTGGACAAAGATGAAATCAGAACGAATTCGAATTCACGGTGATTATCATTTAGGACAAGTTTTAGTTAACGGAGACGATTTTTATATTCTTGATTTTGAAGGCGAACCGGAAAGTACCATTCGTGACCGAAAAGTAAAACAACCGCCGTTGAAAGATGTTGCCGGTATGTTCCGTTCATTTCATTATGCTATTTATGCAACAATTTTTAACAATAAAGAAAAATATCCTTTTGAACAAGAAGAATTATTTAAAGCTGGAGAAATTTTATATAAATATTTTGTTGGAGTCTTTTTAGAAACTTACATTGAAAAAGCTCAATCCGGTAATTTGAACATTGGTTATAATCATGAAATTGATTTTCTTTTAAAATATTGCTTGCTTGAAAAAGCGGTTTATGAACTAGGGTATGAACTCAATTCCAGACCACGTTGGGCAGTTATTCCCTTAAGAGGAATTCAGAGTATTATGAATTATTAAAAAATGAATTAGAATCAATTAATAATATAGTACCTAATTGGGTTAATAAAAAAAACATGAACTTAGTACAACCGCATTCTCTTTTTACCGATTTCGATATTGATTTATTTAAGGCCGGAAAACATTTTAGATTATATGAAAAATTAGGAGCTCATCTAACGAAAGTCAATGGTGTTAAAGGTGTTTATTTTGCCGTTTGGGCACCGTCCGCAAGATCAGTTTCAGTAGTTGGGGATTTTAACTATTGGATTCAAGGCGAACATCAATTGCAAGTTCGTTGGGATGCTTCCGGTATTTGGGAAGGGTTTATACCTGGAATCGATAAAGGAACTATTTATAAATATAAAATTCAATCTAACAACAACGGAATAGTTACTGAAAAGGCAGATCCATTTGCTTTATATTGTGAAAAACCGCCTCATACCGCTTCTGTTATTTGGGATTTAGACTATAAGTGGAAAGATAAAAAATGGATGGATTCCAGAAAAGACAAAAACGGTTTAGATAAACCATATTCTGTTTACGAAGTTCATTTGGGTTCCTGGAAACGCAATGTCGAAGAAAACCGTTTTTTAACCTATATCGAATTAGCAGATGATTTGGTGAATTATGTCAAAGAAACCGGTTTTACGCACGTGGAGTTTATGCCAATTATGGAATATCCATACGATCCTTCATGGGGTTATCAATTAGTAGGTTATTTTGCACCAACTTCCCGCTTTGGAAAGCCACAGGATTTTATGCTTTTAGTCGATAAATTACACCAAGCCGGAATTGGCGTTATTTTAGATTGGGTACCTTCCCATTTTCCTGATGATTCTCACGGGCTTGGTTTTTTTGATGGTTCAAACCTCTATGAACATCCGGACAGACGTAAAGGTTATCACCCCGATTGGAAGAGTTTAGTTTTTAATTATGGTCGCAATGAAGTGCGTTCCTTTTTGATTAGTAATGCCATCTTCTGGTTACAGCATTATCATGTAGATGGACTTCGTGTAGATGCCGTTGCTTCGATGTTATATTTAGATTATTCCAGAAAAGATGGTGAATGGGAACCAAATATTTATGGAGGAAGAGAAAATTTAGATACAATCAGCTTTTTAAAAGATTTTAATGAAGCTGTTTATGCTAATTTTGAAGGAGTTCAAACAATTGCAGAAGAAAGTACATCTTTTCCTATGGTTTCCCGTCCTACATTTTTGGGAGGATTAGGTTTTGGAATGAAGTGGATGATGGGTTGGATGCATGATACGCTTCAATACTTTCAAAAAGAATCTGTTTATCGAAAATACCATCAAAATGATTTAACTTTTTCAATGACGTATGCCTTTACTGAGAATTTCATGTTGCCTCTTTCGCATGATGAAGTTGTTTATGGGAAGAAATCAATTTTAGGTAGGATGACTGGTGACGAATGGCAACGTTTTGCAAATTTAAGATTGCTTTATGGTTATATGTTTACTCATCCCGGCGGGAAATTATTGTTCATGGGATCAGAATTCGGACAAAGTGCTGAATGGAAATTTGATGGAAGTTTAGATTGGAATTTGTTACAATTTGCTTTCCACGATGGTATTAAAAAGTGTATTACAGATTTAAACGGACTGTATAAAAATAACCCGGCATTATTTGAAAAGCAATTTACAGCTGATGGATTTGAATGGATTAATTATTCTGATGCACAAAATGCAGTTTTGAGTTATATTCGTAAAGGAAATATTGAAAAAGAAAACTTGGTTGTCGTTTGTAATTTTACTCCCGTTGTTAGAGAAAATTATCGAATAGGAGTTCCAACAAAAGGAAAATTGACGGAACTCTTTAATACTGACAAAAAAGAATATGGCGGAAGTGGAATTGGAAACCCCAAAGCCATCAAAATAGAAAATGAACCTTGGAACGGAAGAGAATTTTCGGCAGAATTGACGTTGTCGCCGTTGGGTGTTTCGGTTTTTAAAATTTCTTAAATAAATAATAAAATCCCTCTAATTAAGAGGGGTTTTTGTTTTATTAATATACGCAAACGTTTGAGTTAATAAATCCTAAAATCAAAATAGTTGTTCAAACTTTCATCTTTGTAAATTTGGCAACACTACAACCTAAACTTATGATTACCAATACAGAATTAGAACATAAAGGAGATCAATTTCCAATTCAAATAATAGCATATAATCAAGACGTTGATAGCATTTATTTTTATACTGAAAACAATGTAGTTTTAAAAATTACAATTCTTCGTGACAGTATGATTCGTTTTCGCTACACCACAAAAGGATATTTTAACAAAGACTTTTCGTATGCCATTGACAAAGGTCAATCACATGGATATAATGAACTTCAAGTAGCAGAGCAAAATACTTTCTATACCATTACTACAAGCAAAATTGTTTGTAGAATTAATAAAGAAAATGCAAAAGTCTCCCTTTTTGATTTAGAAGGTTCTTCTATTTTAGATGATGAAATTGGATTTCATTGGGAAGAAAGTTATGAATTTGGCGGAAATATCGTCAAAATGAGTAAGAAAGCTAATGACGGGGAATGTTATTATGGCATGGGAGATAAAGCTACTCATTTGAATTTAAAAGGAAAACGGTTAGAAAATTGGGCAACTGACCAATATGCTTTTCAAAAGGAACAAGATCCTTTGTATAAAGTTGTTCCTTTTTATATCGGATTGCATCATGACAAAGCTTATGGCGTATTTTTCGATAATACATTCAGAACATTTTTTGATTTTTGCCATGAGAGAAGAAACGTAACCAGTTTTTGGGCTGAAGGAGGGGAGATGAATTATTATTTTATCTATGGTCCAAAAATGAAAGATGTGGTTATAGCATACACTCATTTAACTGGAAAACCTGAACTTCCGCCTTTATGGGCCTTGGGTTACCACCAATGTAAGTGGAGTTATTATCCGGAAAGTAAAGTAAAAGAAATTACGTCAACTTTTAGAAAATTACAAATACCATGTGATGCCATTTATTTAGATATAGATTACATGGAAGGCTTTCGATGTTTTACTTGGAGTGAAGAATATTTCCCGGATCCGAAAAGAATGGTAGCGGAATTAGCAAAAGATGGATTTAAAACGGTTGTTATTATTGATCCCGGAATAAAAATTGACAAAGAATATTCAGTTTACAACGAAGCTTTAGAAAAAGATTATTTCTGTAAACGTGCGGACGGACCTTATATGAAAGGAAAAGTTTGGCCAGGTGAATGTAATTTTCCGGATTTTACAAATCCTGAAGTCCGAGAATGGTGGGCAGGTTTATATAAAGAATTGATTTCTGATATTGGTGTAAAAGGCGTTTGGAATGACATGAATGAACCTGCTGTAATGGATGTTCCTGGTAAAACTTTCCCAATGGATGTTCGACATGATTATGATGGAAATCCTTGTAGTCACCGAAAAGCGCATAATATTTATGGAACACAAATGGCACGTGCAACCTATGAAGGCGTAAAGCGATTTGCTTATCCGAAAAGACCTTTTATTATCACACGTTCTGCTTATTCAGGCGCACAACGATATACCTCTTCATGGACAGGAGATAATGTCGCTTCATGGGAACATTTATGGGTAGCAAATATCCAAATGCAACGCATGTCAATAAGCGGAATGGGTTTTACCGGTTCTGATATTGGAGGATTTGCAGAACAACCTTCCGGTGAATTATATGCTCGATGGATACAATTAGGTGTGTTTCATCCTTTTTGTAGAACGCATTCATCCGGAGATCACGGTGAACAGGAACCTTGGTCTTTTGGGGAGGAAGTTATTGATATTGCTCGAAAATTCGTAAATCTTCGTTACCAATTACTTCCCTATTTATACACCATGTTCTGGAAATATGTCAATGAAGGCGAACCTATGCTGAAACCATTAGTTTATTTTGACCAGGAAGATATTCAAACGCTTTACAGAACAGATGAGTTTATTTTTGGAAATCAAATTTTGGTTTGCCCAATTTTAGAACCAAATGCAATTGGACGAAGAATGTATTTACCGAAAGGGAATTGGTATAATTATTGGACGAATGAATTGGTAGAAGGAAAAAAAGAACTTTGGGTAGCTACAAATTATGATCAAATTCCAATTTTTATAAAAGAAGGAGCAATCATTCCTAAATATCCTATTCAGCAATTTGTTGGCGAAAAAGAGTTTGAAGAAATCACCTTGGATGTTTATTACAAATTTGGTAAAGAGAAATCAGTATTATATGAAGATGCTCATGATGGCTATGATTATAATAAAGGGAGATTTTCTTTGCGAACATTCAATTTGACAGGAAAAGAAAAAGAATTGATTATTCAATTACACAAAGAAGGAGAGTTTATGACAAATTATTCAAAGTTTAGGATTAATTTGATTGGACTACCTTTTAAAGTTTCATCTATCGAAATTGATAATGAAAAAGTATCATTTAGTACTGTTTCTTTTGATGGAAAAAACACTTTATTGGTGGATAAATTCTTTACAGAACTACACATAGTGGGTAAGTAGTTTAATAGTCGTAATTATGTAGAAAACAAAATTTTATACAATTATGAAAAGAATTATGGCGTTTGGTTTGTTCGGTTTTTTTGTACTTATTGTGGGCTGTGCTACAAATCCATTAACAGGTAAAAGTACTCTAGCTTTAGTAGATAATAGTTCAATATTTCCCTCGGCCTTTCAACAATATTATGCTTTTTTGAAAGAAAATAAAGTAATTTTAGGTACAGCAGATGCTAAGCGAGTAGAAACTGTTGGAATTAAAATTAAACAAGCTGCTTAAAAATGGTTAAAAGCTGTTGGAAAACCTGAATATTTAAAAGATTTTAAATGGGAATATAAGTTGGTTGATGACAAAGCAATTAATGCTTGGTGCAAGCCTGGTGGAAAAATCGTTGTGTACACCGGAATTTTACCAATCACACAAGATGAGGCAGGATTAGCAACAGTAATGGGACATGAGGTTGCTCATGCACTTTTGAATCACGGCCAACAACGAATGAGTGCCGGAATGCTACAAGAAATTGGAGCTGTTGAAGCAGGAGTAACGACTGGAAATAAGTCTCAAGAATCACAACAACTGGCCATGACCGCTTATGAAGCAACAACTCAATTAGGGGGAATGTTGCCTTTTAGTAGAAGTCATGAAAGTGAAGCAGATAAAATAGCCTTAATTTTAATGGCTTTGCAGGATACAATCCTGAAGCCTCAGTTCCTTTTTGGAAAAGAATGGGCGAAGCTTCAGGAGGCCAAGAACCAGCTGAATTTATGAGTACGCATCCTTCACACAATACTCGTGTTTTTAATTTAACAAAATGGATACCTGAAGCAAAAACTGAAGCAGCCAAATACGGTGTAGTTTTCAAATAAATAATTACTATATTCGAAGCTGTTCTGAAAGGAACAGTTTTTTTATGTCAAAAATGTAACCTATGAGCACACTTGCAAAAGGAAATAAAAAATTATTGAATGCCTGGGCGTTTTATGATTGGGCAAATTCAGTTTATTCATTAGTAATTTCATCATCCATTTTTCCTCTGTATTTCGGTTTTTTATTTCCTAAAGAAAATCAAAATATTCTATTCTTAGGCATAGAGTTTAAAAGCACTGCTTTGATTAGTTATGTTACTGCGTTTGCTTTTTTATGTGTTGCATTTTTTTCTCCAATTTTATCAGGTATTGCCGATTTTGCAGGAAACAAAAAGCGGTTTATGCAATTTTTTTGCTATTTAGGAGCACTGTCTTGTATTGGAATGTATTGGTTTACTGCAGATACTATTTATTTTGGAATTATTTGTTTCTTCTTTGGTTTGATTGGTTTTTGGGGAAGTTGGGTGTTTTATAATTCGTATTTGCCCGACATCGCATTCAAAGAACAACAAGACAGTTTGAGTGCCAAAGGGTATTCAATGGGGTATGTAGGCAGTGTGATTTTACTTTTGGTAAACTTATATATTATTATTGGAAAAGAAGGAGAGGAAGCTTTACATGCAATGCGAATGGCTTTTGTTTTAACCGGAATTTGGTGGATTGTTTTTGCTCAATATACGTTTTGGTACCTTCCAAAAGGAAATAAAAATGCAGACAAATTCTCCAAAAATGTTATTTTAAACGGATTTAGAGAATTGCGAAAGGTATATAATCAAATATCACAAAACTTGCGACTTTTCCGTTATTTAAATGCTTTTTTTGTTTACAGTATGGCCGTTCAAACAGTAATGTTGGTAGCAACCTATTTTGGAGAACAGGAAATCAACTGGTCAAGTGATAGCGAAAAAACCACCGGATTAATCATCAGTATTTTAGTTATTCAACTGGTTGCTGTTTTGGGAGCAATGCTAACATCCAAAGCATCAGAAAAATTTGGAAATATTCCAACATTGATTTTTGTCAATACAATTTGGGCAATCATTTGTGTGTTTGCATATTTTGTAACTGAACCAATTCATTTTTATATAACAGCCGGCTTTGTAGGATTAGTAATGGGAGGAATCCAAGCTTTGTCCCGTTCAACTTATTCAAAGTTTTTACCCAAAACAGATGATACAGCTTCCTATTTCAGTTTTTATGATGTAGCCGAGAAAATAGGAATTGTGATAGGAATGGTAATTTATGGCTTGATTGACCAAATAACGGGAAGTATGCGAAATGCAATAGTATTTTTGGGCGCTTTCTTTGTAGCAGGTTTGATTTTATTGCTCAGAGTACCAAAAAATACTGCGTTTGAAGAAAATGATTTTTCAAACGCAGATTAATTTATATCAATTTTATTGTTCCAGAACCAGCCACTTTAGTGTCAACTTTTTTAGGATTTCCTTTATATTCAATATCTCCGGAACCCGCAACACGAGCTTCTATAAATTCTGTGCAATTCACTTTAATGTCTCCGGAACCGGATACATTTACTTTTGAATTTTCAGAAACTAATTCAAAAGCTTTGATATCACCTGAACCGGCCACACTCGCTTCATGGTTTTTTGTTCTTCCTTTTAATTCAATGTCTCCCGAACCGGCAACCTGAGTTTCTAAAGAGTCACATTCAATTGCTAATTTCACATCACCTGAGCCGGCTAAAGTTGCTTTAAAAATGTAAGCTTTAATTATAAAATTTGAAATTATGTCACCTGAACCGGCTAAACTAACTTTTGAAATTTCTTTTATGGGTACAGTTATTTCTATTTTATTCCCTTTTGAAGCCATTATATTATAGCCTTTTTCAGGTCTTATATTCAATGAACCATCATTGGATTCAACTACTATGTATTCTAGTAAATTTTCTTCGGCTTTGATATTTATTTTTCCTTCATTTCCCTCTATTAAGGTAACAAAAAATGACCCAGAAACATTTACTGTTTCATAATCTGATGTAATAACTTCTTTTGTAGAGAATTTCCCTTTACCTTTTATAGATTTAGAATCCCATTGTCCAAAAGATGTTGATAAACAGAAAAGACAAGCAAATAAGAATAATTTTTTCATGATAATTTTTTTATGATTGATTATAAATTTTGAGTTAAGTTGATATTGCCGTAATTTGAAACAATACTCATTTTATTTACGCCACTTTTTTTGTAAAAGCCTTTGTATGATTTGCTGGATTGTGTTTCAATTCTAGAATTATATTCTAAATCGGCATCACTTTTAAAATTGGCATATTTTGTAGTAATATCAAAATCAAAATAATAATTAGGATTGTGGTTTATTTTAATATCTGTATAACCTGCATTTATAGCTATATTATTTGCTTTTTCTGAAACAGCATTTAAAGTTATTTTACTATAATTGGTAGTCAATTTTAAATAACTTTGAATTTCAGCTATTTTTATAGTAAGATAATTTCCGTTTCCTTCTAAATTTGTAACTTTTCCAACCGAAATTTTACCATAATTGCTCTGGTAAGTTAAATTGTTCCCATTCAAAATAGAAACATCAGTGTAACTTGAATTTAAATCTAAATTGCTGAAATCAGATAGAACTAATCCGGAATATTTGGCATTTATGGTTGCGTTTTTAACTGATTCAATACTGGATTTTGAGCAATAATCGATTTTTATGTTATTAGATGAATTATTAAGTTTCCCTAAGGTGATTTTTCCGTATTTGCAAACAATGTCTGAACTTCCATTTAAGTCGTGCATCACAATATTACCATATTTATTATCTAATTTTACGCTCCCGTTTTTTGGTATTTTTACGGTGTAATTTACTTCCATACTGCTACTTTTTCCATAATTATCACTTTTATCAAAAATTGTTTCAGCACTATATAGACTTTTACTACCATTAAAATCAACAGTTATTGATGCTAGTTTTTGGTCAACCCATTTTTCAGAATCAGCACTAATAGTTACAACCACTTCTATGTCAATTTTGTCTTCATCCCAAGTGGTTATCATCATATTTCCATATTTATTATCAATTGAAACTGTAGCATCGGAATTTACCAAAACAGTTTTTTTAATCGTTTTTTGTTTGGTGTATTTTCCATTATGTTCTTTTGCAAAACTTGTACTTGCAATAAACAAGAGTATGAGTAAGTTAACTAGATTTTTCATTTTCTATTGTATTTTGATGATTAATGATTTCAATTTGTTTGATGATATCTTCTAAAAAGGAAATTCGGGTTTGAAAATTTACAATCATGGCATAAAGTATTTGTTTTGTATCTCCATTTTTTTGAAGTTCTATGATTATTTTTTGATAATCTGATTCAAAAACTTTCATTTGCTTTAAACCGTCAGCAATGATAGGCTCAGTTTCTTTCGTTTGATTTGCTTTTAAAATGGCTAATTCTTTCTCAACAACAGAAGCAAAATAGTCGTGTGTTTCTTTGGTTTGAACAGAAGCGTTTTCCCATTGATCGATTGGTTTATTAGTATATTGATAAAAGGTAATTAAACCGGCTGTTAACAATAAAGAAGCGGCAATGGCGAATGATTTCCATTTGTTTTTCTTCTTTTGAACAGGTTGACGATTTAATTTTCCCATAAATCTATCCGCATGTCCAAAATTGGGTAATTCTGTATCCCATTGGTTGTCTAAACGTTCAAAAATTGATTCGATAGGGTCTTCACTCTTTTTCATTTTTATTTCTTTTCTAATTTTGTTTTTAAACTTTCTTTGGCTCTACTGAAAGTAGTCCTACAATTCGCATAACTGATGTTTAGAATTTCACAAACTTCTTCATAATCATACCCTTCAATCAATATTAAATTTAAAATCAGGCGATAATTCTCATTTAATTCATTCATAGCTGCATGAATTTCCCTAACTTTTAAAGTTGAATAATCTGAATTATCAGTTTCTTCTTTTTGTTCTATTTTAAAGACTTTTGTTTCAAAATCATCATGATTATAAAAACTGTTTTTCTTATAAAAATCAATACTGTAATTGATGATAATCCGCTTTAACCAAGCACCAAAAGTTACTTCGTTTTTAAAATCATCCAATTTTAGAAAAGCCCTTAAAAATCCTTCTTGCATTACATCTTCTGCAAAATGTTCATCCTTTACAATTCTCAGTGCAACATTATACATCGCCTTACAATAGCGTTGATACACTTCAAATTGAGCGGTTTGATTTTTTTGTTTGCAGAGCGATAGTAAATGCTCAATATTTTCGTTTGCTAAACTCAATTGATTAACATGATTTGATTTAAAGACAGCTTGTTTATTCAAATGTTACAGTTTTGTAAAAATAAAGCTTAAAATCGTTTAGTTGATGAGTACAAATATTTATATTTGAAAAAAAAAATTATATCGAATGAAAAAGGTTATCCTACTTATAGTGTCTTTCTTTATTATTACGTCATCACTATTTTCATGTTCCAGTGAATTTGAACCAATTGATCCGGCCATCCAATTTCCAGATGACAATAATGATGAGGATAACGACAATGGAATTTCTACAGGAAATTATTGGCCTATGTCAGTTAATAACCAATGGGTTTTTAATGAAAATGGATTAGCCCAAGAGCCAATGAAAATTATTAGTACACAACAGATAAACAATAATACATATTACAAATACAATAATTTTGTGGGAACGTCAACAAATGGAGCTCCTTTTTCAGGAACAGTTATGTCCAGAAAAATGAATGGTGTTTACTATTATCGTGCGGAAGTTATTATTCCTGGTACACCAACAATTACAGTTTCACCTTTAGAAATTATTGTTTTAAAAGACTTTTTGGAAGTGGATGAAACTTGGACTCAAAATTTAACTCAAACAACCACAGTTGAAGGTTCAGCACCTATAACAACATCCGTCCAAATTGAAGGAAAAATTCTAGAACGAGAGGCAAGTTTGACAATTGGTTCTGTGACTTATACAGATATAATTAGAGTTGAATTGGTTCAAACAACACAAGGCATAATCAATAAAAATTATTATTGGTTTGCAAAAGACATTGGATTGGTAAAATACCGTAATGTCTTAGATGGCACAAATACTATTAGCGAACTTCAATCGTATATGCTTAATTAATTACTTAAATAGTATATCCGTTTTTTCTTAAAAAAAAAGCGGTTTTATGGCATGCATTTTGTCTATTAAATACCGCTAGGATGCATTTCATCGTTTTTGTAGGTTTTTATTACCTGCAAATCAATCTGATAGCTTATATTTGTTAGCCTTAGACGTAAAAAAATAACTGACAACTTGACTAAAAACATTATATGTCAAATCACAATATCTTAACACTTGACAATTTGTCACTACACGATTTCGATACAGAAGCCGATTTAATACCGTTATTATCCCCTGAAGATGAAGAGATAATGGCAAACGAAGAGTTGCCAAATTCGCTAGCAATTTTACCGCTTAGAAACACGGTTCTTTTTCCTGGTGTTGTAATACCAATTACAGCAGGTCGAGATAAATCCATTAAGTTAATCAATGATGCAAATGCAGCCGGAAAAGTAATCGGGGTAGTGGCTCAAAAAGATGAAGATGTTGAAGATCCAAAACGAGATGACATTCATTCTATTGGAACTGTAGCTCAAATTTTGCGGGTTCTAAAAATGCCCGATGGTAATGTAACGGTTATTATTCAAGGAAAAAAACGATTTGAAATCACAAAAGTAATTTCTGAAGAACCTTATCTAAATGCATTAGTTAAAGAAGTACCCGAAAAAAGACCGAGTAAAACGGATACAGAGTTTGGAGCTATCATTGAGTCAATCAAAGAAATGGCTATTCGAATAATAAAAGAAAGTCCAAATATACCAACAGAAGCTACTTTTGCTATTAAAAATATTGAAAGTCAATCGTTTTTAATAAATTTTGTTTCCTCTAATATGAATTTAGATGTGAAAGAGAAGCAAAGTTTGTTAATGATGAATATTCTAAAAGAGCGTGCTTTAACTACCTTGCGATATATGAATACGGAGTTGCAAAAGTTAGAGTTGCGAAATGATATTCAATCAAAAGTTAGAGTTGATTTAGACCAACAACAACGGGAGTATTTCTTGCATCAACAAATGAAAACCATCCAAGAAGAATTAGGAGGTGTTTCGTATGATCAAGAAATTGATGAAATGCGTGCCAAAGCAAAAAGCAAGAAATGGGACGAGAAAACAGAGAAACATTTTGAAAAAGAAATTTCTAAATTACAGCGAACTAATCCTCAATCACCTGATTTTGGCATACTTCGTAATTATTTAGAGCTCTTCTTAGAATTGCCTTGGAATCATTTTTCGAAAGACATTTTTGATTTAAAGAGAGCTCAAAAAATATTAGACAAAGATCACTTTGGATTGGAAGATGTTAAAAAACGCATCATAGAACATTTAGCCGTTTTAAAATTGCGAAATGATATGAAATCACCGATTCTATGTTTAACCGGTCCTCCTGGAGTAGGAAAAACGTCTATCGGAAAATCAATTGCCAAAGCTTTAGGTCGTGAATACGTTCGTATGTCTTTAGGTGGATTAAGAGATGAAGCTGAAATTCGCGGACATCGTAAAACCTATATAGGAGCGATGCCGGGACGAATATTGCAAAGTATTAAAAAAGCAGGAACATCAAATCCGGTTTTTGTGTTAGATGAAATAGATAAATTATCTGTCAGCCATTCCGGTGATCCATCTTCTGCTTTATTAGAAGTTTTGGACCCTGAACAAAACAGTGAATTCTATGACAACTTCTTAGAAATGGGTTATGATTTGTCTAAAGTCATGTTTATCGCAACATCAAATACGATGTCTACCATTCAACCTGCCTTGCAAGATAGGATGGAAGTTATCAAAATGACCGGCTATACAATTGAAGAAAAAGTTGAAATTGCCCGTCAACATTTATTTCCAAAACAATTAAAAGAACATGGTTTAATGGCAAAACATTTAACCATTGGAAATCGCCAATTAGAGAAAATAATAGAAGGTTATACCCGAGAATCTGGTGTAAGAGCTTTAGAACAAAAATTAGCTCAAGTCATTCGAAATGCTGCCAAATCGGTTGCCATGGAGGAAGAATATAATATTAAAGTGACCGACGAAGATATCATCAAAACGCTTGGAGCTCCACGTTTGGAAAGAGATAAATCGGAAGGTAATGAAGTAGCCGGAGTAGTAACCGGATTAGCATGGACAAGTGTTGGAGGAGATATACTATTTATTGAGTCACTGATTTCCAAAGGAAAAGGCACGTTAACCTTAACTGGAAATTTAGGTACGGTAATGAAAGAATCAGCTACTATTGCTATGGAGTATATCAAATCAAATGAAGATATGTTTGCAATTTCCCAGCAAGTGTTACAAAACTATAATATTCACATTCACGTTCCGGAAGGAGCCACACCTAAAGATGGACCTAGTGCAGGTATTGCCATGTTGACATCTTTGGTTTCTGTCTTAACTCAAAAAAGAATTAAAAAGAGTTTAGCAATGACCGGTGAAATTACATTGAGAGGAAAAGTACTTCCGGTGGGTGGAATTAAAGAAAAGATTTTAGCGGCAAAAAGAGCCAATATTAAAGAAATTATTCTTTGTGCCGATAACAAAAGTGATATTGATGAAATTAAACCTGAATATTTAGAAGGATTAACTTTTCATTATGTAAAGGAAATGAGTGAGGTTATTGCAATAGCCATCACCAATCAAAAAGTAAAATACGCAAAAAAATTATAACTAAATTTTGTTTCTATATAAGTTGGTGTCAAAAAGGCACCAACTTTTTTATTGATTTTAATTTCATTAAAAATTACTGAACAAAAAATAATATCTTAGCATTGTCGTTATCATTTATCTAACTGTGTACCTTTCTAATGTTTAAAAACTTTTTAAAACTATTATTTGTTCTTTTTTGTTCTGTAAGTTACAGCCAAATTGGTGGACAATCAGTTTATCAGTTTTTGAACCTCGTCACTTCACCTCGACAAGCAGCATTGGGCGGCAAAGTAATTACTAATTTTGATTACGATGTCAACGCAGCTCTTTTCAATCCGGCAAGTATCAATCAAGAAATGCATAATCATCTTTCAGTAAATTATGCAAATTATTATGGAGAAGTTACTTACGGAACAGCTTCATATGCTTATACCTATGATCGTCATGTGCAAACTTTTCATGCCGGTGTGAATTATGTGAATTATGGTAATTTTGAAGGAAGAGATGAAAACGGAGCATTAACTTCAGACTTTACAGGTAGTGAAGTTGCTTTATCTTTCGGCTATTCCTATAATATTCCTTTTAGTGATTTTTATATAGGTGCAAATGCAAAATTGATTACCTCAACGTTGGAAAGTTATAATTCATTTGGAGGAGCCATTGATGTTGGAGCTTTATATATTGATGAAGATAACGACATTAATTATGCATTAGTCATTAGAAATTTTGGAACTCAATTTACAACTTATGCCGGAACTCAAGAAAAATTACCGTTTGAGATTATTGCCGGTATTTCTCAAAGTGTTGAAAATGTACCTATTCGATGGCATATTACATTAGAAAATTTACAGCAATGGAATGTTTCTTTTTCAAATCCGGCACGAGCTCAAGGATCATTAGATGGCGGAAGTGAGGAAGAAAAGGTATCGTTTTTTAATAATGCTTTACGACATTTGATATTAGGAGCAGAATTTTTTCCCGGAAAACCGTTTAATATTCGAGTGGGATATAATTTCAGAAGAAGTGAAGAGCTCCGCGTTGTAGATAAACGTCATTTTTCCGGAATTTCAGCCGGTTTCAGTTTGCGATTTAACCGAATTCGTTTTGATTATTCCTATTCCCGATATACTATAGCAGCCAATACAAGTTTATTTGGTTTAACCTTAAATTTGCAGTAGGATAAAAATTGAAATAGAGTAAATAAAAAGATCATTTTGTTACTCAGCAACTCAAAATATGAACAACATTACCATCGCCATAGACGGATTTTCATCCACCGGTAAAAGTACCTTAGCCAAACAATTAGCGAAACATTTAGGTTATGTTTATGTTGATTCTGGGGCAATGTATCGTGCAGTGACTCTATTTGCGATGCAAAATAAGTTGGTCTCAGAAGATTATTTAGATAAAGAAGGATTAATTAAAAAATTACCAGAAATAAAACTTCATTTTCAATTTAATCCCGAATTAGGATTTGCAGAAATGTTTTTGAATGATGTAAATATTGAAAACGAAATTCGTACCATTGAAGTTTCCCGTTTAGTAAGTAAAATAGCCGAAATTTCAGAAGTAAGAGCTAAATTAGTTGAGCAACAACAAGCAATGGGCAACAAAAAAGCGGTTGTGATGGATGGCCGTGATATTGGAACTGTCGTTTTTCCGGATGCGGAATTGAAATTATTTATGACAGCGAGTGCACATACCAGAGCAAAGCGAAGACACGATGAATTGATAGAAAAAGGGCAGCATGTTTCTTATCAAGATGTTTTGCAAAATGTTCAAGAAAGAGATTATATTGATACCCAACGTGATGACTCTCCTTTAGTAAAAGCTCATGATGCTATTGAAATTGATAATTCTACGTTAACTAAAGAGGAACAATTTGCATTGGTTTTGGATTTAATATATAAGTTTTATAATTAAGTTAATTAGTTTTATTGATAGAATAATCATTAATTTCCATTTAATGGGTTGTGATTTTCATTATTCAATTTGTATTTTTGAATTCATTTCAGATACTTTTGGATTTAAAAATAATTTTCTCGCAAAGTCGCTAAGAATGCATTTTAAACTTTGCGACTTTGCGAGAAAACAAAACAAACAACTATGAAAATCGTTATATCACCCGCCAAATCATTGGATTTTGAAAGTCCGCTACCCATACAACAATCCACTACTTCCTGTTTTTTAAAAGAAGCGAATGTCATTCACAAACAGTTGAAAAAGCAAAAGCCAAAAAAATTAATGGAATTAATGGATATTTCAGATAAATTGGCCGATTTAAACTGGCAACGCAATCAAGAACGGAATTTGGAGAATTTTACACCAGAAAATTCTCGACAAGCGATTTATGCGTTTAATGGTGATGTGTATATTGGTTTGGACATAAAAACGGTACCAGCCGAAAAATTAGAAGTTCTACAAGACAAACTCCGCATTCTTTCGGGATTGTATGGTTTGTTGAAACCGTTGGATTTGATGCAGCCGTATCGATTGGAAATGGGAACGAAATTTCCTGTTGGCAAAAGCAAGAATTTATATGAATTTTGGAAAGCAAAAATCACCAAACAATTGAATAGCGAACTTGAGAAAGACGAACTATTCATTAATTTAGCAAGTAACGAATATTTTGATGCCGTGGATGTTAAAGCCTTGAAAGTCCCCGTCATCATTCCCGAGTTCAAAGACTACAAGGACGGAAAATTAAAAATGATCAGTTTCTTTGCTAAAAAGGCGAGAGGCATGATGGTGCGATACATCATTGATACGAATGCCGAAACGATTGAAGATTTAAAAGGTTTTAATTATGAAGGTTATGCGTTTGATGCGAATTTGAGTAAAGGGAATCGGTTGGTGTTTACGAGGTAGTTTTTTGTTTCAAGTTTCAGGTTTGAGGTTTCAAGTTTCAAGTTTCAGGTTTCAAGTTTCAGGTTTCAAGTTTCAAGTTTCATGTTTCATGTTTCATGTTTCATGTTTCAGGTTTCATGTTTCAGGTTTCAAGTTTCAGGTTTGGGATTTGCTTAGAATTGATAATTTGCAGTCATTAATCCGCTTTTATCCTTTTATAGCGAAGCTATCAAAATCCGTAAAAATCTGCGTTTGCGAAGCAATCCGTCCCGAAGCTTCGGGATCTGCGTTCCAATTTAAACTTATTCTTTCACTTCCAACACATACCCAATTCCATGCACGTTCGTTAATTTAATGGAGTCATCCTCACTCAATTTTTTTCGTAATTTAGAAACGTACGTATCTAAGCTTCTCCCCACAAAAACCCCATGATCTTCCCACACTCTTTTGGAAAGTTCTTCTCGTTTGATGATTTTATTCGGGTTGGCCACAAAAAGTGTCAAAAGTTCTACTTCTTTTTTGGAAAGACTGATTTCAACGGCTTTCACCATTAATTTATTTTCATCGGGATAGAATTGAAACTTGCCAAGTGAGATTCCATTTTCAGTAGTTGGATCAAATTGGATACTATTTTTTCGTTTAGGAAAAAACAGAAAAGCTGCAATGATACCTAATGAAAAAAGCACTAACCAAATGATTTTATTACTTGAAGTGACAGTTTTTTCTGAAAAGCGTACTTCAATTGTATAGCATTTTTGTGGCATGTTTCGTCCACCACAAGGAACAATATCTTTTTCAACGTTGGCATTTTTCAGAAAACTATACGCCACTTCAAAGTCTTTGCATTGCTTCACTTCAATTTGATAATGGGAGGGAAGATTTGCTTTTTGAAAGCTTTGTTGAACAATTTTTACCAAAGTATCCGGGTAAATGGTCAGTTCTTTTTCAAAGGAAAGTTGGTATTTTGATTCTTCTATTTGATGAACCGGCAATATTAGTGAGGTACTGTCTTGATCAGCCAGCAATAATTTATTTCCCACATCACGCAATGCGATTTTGACTAATTCAGAAAAGCTTTCATTTTTTTTATCAGGAATTAAAAGCATGATGACAGCAAAAATTGCTAGGCAAAGACTTCCTAAGAAATAAATTTTTCGTTGATTCATAAGTCCTGCAAATAACAAACAATTTTGTGATTTTTTAAAACAGTTGACACTTCTTTTACATATTTTTTGCATTTTAAACAATTGATAGCAGTAGTTTTACATCAAGTTTGGGCGAATAGATGAACTTTATCTTATACATACTTTATAATAATAAGTAAACAACAATGAAAA
>NZ_JBIKJL010000034.1:0-28641 GCF_044361015.1 Flavobacterium sp. | reverse complement strand
TTACAAATCAAACACAGAACTTCGTTTGGTGTAGATCATATCCTTTAAACGAAGCCAAAAAGCAATCGTTAAATAGACGCCAAACCAAAGTCCGACCGTAACAAAAGAAATGTAAATAAAAAACAGACGAACGTTTGAAGCTCTCATGCCTAAACGATCGGCTAACCTAGAAGAAACATGAAAACCATGTTTTTCAAAAAAATGACGAATAGAAACAATCCATCTCATTAATTAGCAGTTTCATTCAAACGCATATAGGGTGTTGTTTCTTCTTCAACATTTGTGACAAAATAAGGAGAATCTCCCCACCAAAAAAAAGTTCGATATCTTTCCTCGTATTTCAACTTAACATACTTTCCTTGAAGATCTTCTAATTGCTGAATCACTACTTTTTCTTTGTTAGCCACTGAAAAACTAAAAATCTGTGCTCCTGAAATTCCCTGACTTATTTCCCCTTCCCAAGTTTTAAAAACAACTCCTTTTTTACTGAATTTTATAAGTTCACCAGAACGAACTCCTTCACTATAAGGCACATACATTATAAATAAAAAGTACCCAACAAAAGAAAGCAAAAACAGAAATAAAAATCGATAAAAATATTTTTTAAGCTTTTGTGAAAAAGAAAGTTTAGTAGTGTTATTTGTTTCCATTTTTAATAGTTTTTTAATGACGTAAAGTTAATTAACTTTTGTCCAATTTCACAATTTAAACATTTATTATAATTACAATATTCCTTCTTCAATTGTAATAGTGCCTGAGATTGAAAACTATTTCCTGAATTTATTCCTGCCTTTTTAAACTTATCAATGATTGAATTTTTTTCTGAAGCTATTTCTGAAACTAAACTAATTAATTCTTCAATATTTGTATTTCCATTTTTCATTGCATAACAAAACTTAATCGGAACAATACAATTCAAAATAATTAAATCAATGAAATTTTTGGATAAACTTTTATTTTTAGGAGGACTTTCTCTATCAAATATATAATGATTTTTCCAGTAGTAGGAAGTGTTGACATTAAAAAGTGAGTACAATTCTTTAACCGAATTTGCAAGAAGGCATTTTTGAAACAGTTGTTTGTTTAAATGTATTAATTGAGCTAATTGAGCCAATCGAATAGTTGGAAAATTATCAGGCCGATGTTTAAAAAACTGAATGGGTTCCGGTATTTTTTGTTCTAAACTATATTTGTGTGCCAAATAATTCCATTGCTTTTTTAAATCATTGAAATACACATCTTCTTTATTATCTTCTAAAAGACCGAGTCTTCCAAAAAAAAGAGCTTCTAAATTTTTGATATCATGACTTTCTTTTCTTATCATTGAAAATGGAATCGATTTCATCAAGTTTAGAAAAGAAATTCCGTTAGTATTCAATCCAAAACTTTTGGCCAGAAGACAATAAAAAACAGCTTCCCAATCGTTTGTGGATTCTAAAAGCAAATGATTTATTTCCAACGATTTATTTTGTAAACGTTCAATAAATAAAAGTTCCTGCCAATTATTCATAGTAAAGTCATCAATGGTTTTAATTTCATTTTCACAATTAATCCATGACTTTGGAGTAGTTAACTTATGATAATTAGCTACAATTTCAGGAGAAACATATTTTTTTAGTTCTACTACAGGGATTGCCGTATTGTTTTTTCTGAAAACATCGGTATCATGTTCCCATACCACGTGTAATACCACATTGTCATAATTTAAATCGGTTTCATGATGATGCACATACCAATCTGAGGATTTTAGATGAATCTCAACATTTCCAGCCCATTTTTGATTATCAATTATAAGTTGAGCATTAAAAAAATCAGGACCTGCTTTTTGAAGGTATTGGCCCGTATTTACTATTGATATTTGCTTACCATCAACAGAATAAAGATTTGTAAAGTTGAATTTTTTGTATTGCCATACAAAATGCAGAAAGTCTTCTTTCATGGCGATTAATGATTTTAGTTTTGTGGCGATTAAATGAAATACTAAGATATAAAAAAATTCCTTACCAAAAAAATTGATAAGGAATTATAAAAAATTGAATACCTTTTTAGTTTATTGAACTAATAATATCGTGTTTAGTAATGATATGGTACTTTCCGTTTTCTAAAGCTACCAAAACAGCCTGATTATCTTTATTAATTAGTTTTGTAACTTCATCCAAGGGGGTATTTTCCTGAACAATTGGGTAGGGTTTCCCCATAATTTCACGGATAGGTTTATCACCAATATTTTTATCAGCAAAATAACTTCTGAATAAATCGGTTTCGTCTAACGAGCCCACAAAACCGATCGAATCAATTACCGGAATTTGAGAAATATTATATTTTTTTAATCGTTCAATGGCGTGTGAAACTAATTCCTCAGTCCGAACAATTATCAGAGGCTTGTCTATATGCGATTTAATTAAATCAGAAGCTTTAGTCATTTCTTCATCTAAAAATCCACGTTCACGCATCCAATCATCATTGAACATTTTACCAACATAACGACTTCCCGAGTCATGGAATAAAACGACCACTACGTCTTCCGGCTTAAAGTGTTCTTTCAACTGTAGCAATCCTTTGATTGCAGCACCGGCTGAATTGCCTACAAAAATTCCTTCTTCAAGTGCTAATCGTCTAGTATAAACAGCGGCATCTTTATCGGTAACTTTAGTAAAACCATCAATTAAAGAAAAATCAACATTTTTAGGAAGAATATCTTCTCCAATTCCTTCGGTAATGTATGAATAAATTTCATTTTCATCGAAGATTCCAGTTTCGTGGTACTTTTTAAATACTGAACCATAGGTATCAATTCCCCAAACTTTAATATTCGGATTTCTTTCTTTCAAATATTTCGAAACACCTGAAATTGTTCCGCCTGTTCCCACTCCTACTACAAAATGAGTTATTTTACCATCTGTTTGCTCCCAAATTTCAGGAGCTGTTTGCTCGTAATGAGCAATCGCATTGGATGGATTATCATATTGATTAACGTACCAAGAATTTGGAATTTCCGTACCTAACCGTTTAGAAACAGAATAATATGACCTTGGATCATCAGGTTCAACATCCGTTGGACATACAATTACTTTAGCTCCAACTGCTCTTAAAATATCCATTTTTTCTTTGGATTGTTTATCGGTAATCACACAAATTAATTTGTATCCTTTAACAATCGCACCTAATGCTAAACCCATTCCTGTATTACCGGATGTTCCTTCAATGATAGTACCACCCGGTTTCAAACGACCATCAGCCTCAGCATCTTGAATCATCTTAACGGCCATTCTGTCTTTGACTGAATTACCAGGATTAAAAGTTTCCACTTTGGCCAATACCAAACAATCCAGTTCTTTGGTGATTTTATTAATTCTAACTAACGGAGTATTTCCGATTGTTCCTAAGATATTTTCTGCGAATTTCATGCTATTTATATTTCGATTGTAAAGGTATTGATAAAATAAGATACTGCAAGTTTTGTTGGTAATTTCAAAAAAAGTTGAGTTTTAATTATAAGAAAAAGTTCCATACTAATCCGAAACGAATCATAAAATCTCTATAAGGATAATTTGGAGCTGAATAATAATCAAAACCTGTCCAAGCAGAGTTGAAATGTTCTGCTTTTATGTAAATATGAGTCTGACTGATTTTAGCGTTTATGAAAAAATCAAACATTGGAAAGTTACCTATTTCTCGGGTAGATTGACTATAGAAACTACTAATAACCGGATTATAATCATTGGCATAATAATTTGTAAAATAATTAAACGTCACACCGGTTTGAAGAAACAAGGCCTTTTTAAAAAAATAATCCGTAAAATACAGTGTATTACGCGTAGTAAATTGGGGAACATTCAAAACGTTATCACTTTGATCTACTTGTTGAAATAAGAGGGTATTGTCAAGGGCAAGTTTCCACCATTTAAATTCTTTGCTAACGTTTAAACTCAAATAATTAATTGTGCTTGAATATTGTTTAGGTGTGACTAATAATTGTTCGCCAGTAGCATCATCATTACTAGAGTATAAAAAATCATTCAAAGTTAAAAGTTGCAAGGAAGCAGAAACCCATTGGGTTGTAGCTTTTGCTGTAAGTGAATTAATTTTTTCATTATTAAAATTATTATACCAATTGTAATCAATATAACTACTTTGAAATAACGTATAACTATGATCCGGAATACGGTTTAAATTTTGATATTGAACACTTAAATTATTTTTTGAATCAAAAGCATAACTCAAATTCAAATCTAAATCGGATAAATTTTGTTCAGTAATTGATTTAGAATAGGTAAATTTTCCATTCCAATTATTTTTGCGATAAGAATATTGTCCTCCAAAAGTCTGAATAATATCATTTATGTTATTCGGAATGGTTTGATTTTCAGTAATTATCACTCTGTCATAATAGTAATTGTATCTAAAATCTTCAATGAAAAATTTAAATTCACCTAATAACGTGTTCCCATAAACAGCACCTATACTATTAAACATTCTATTATAGCGTGTTTGATCTTTAATATTATTCAAAACATACGAATCCCCAAAACGGTAAATTATTTTATCACCTGTTGGTGTCGTAATAGTAGTGGCAACAGTTGTCTGATTATATTCTAACTTCTTGTGTTCATAGTTAAATTGATGATCAATGAATAAGTTATTAGTAGCCTCGTTACCGTTAATTCTAAATCGATGATCTATAAAATAGCGATTACCAATCATAAATGTATTTGCATCTGTTAAATATACTTGCAAACGAGCTCTGTTTTTAAATTCCGGGTCATCGTTTTCAAAATCACTCAGATTATAAATTCCACCATTTTCACCATTCAGAAAATCTTGTGATGTGAAATGGGCATTTAAAGCATAACGTTTGTTTTTTGTGGCATAACTTGTTGTAAATCGAAAATTACCGGTACTGGATAATTGATTAATGTATTTACCCAAAGAGCGAAGACCTTTGTAGGCTATAGAAAAATTTAATTGCTCTGACGTATTTAAAGTAATAAAAGCATCAAGATTTTGACCCTGTTCCATAACTGTTTTAAAATATAATTCGGTCAAAGGAGTAGCCACATTATAATACTGAATATCTTTAGCTTGTAAGTAGTTAAAATGTTTCCCGGAGAATCCAACTTCCGGATAAGATTGAAACTTATTAAGACCAAAATCTAATGTGTTATAAGTTTGTCCTTCATTTGCAAAAGGCTGTAATCCAAAAATATCTTTTCTTAAATAATTAAAACGATATTCTTTTTGTATGGATAAGGTAGTATCTAAAACAATTGTATCTCTTTCAATGGTAATAATTTTATATTGATCAATTCTAGCCTTTGGAGCTTTTTTATTTGAAGTAGATGATGAGGATGATCGACTTGAACTTATTGTATCATTAGCAATTGCATTGCTTTTTTGCTGATTGTAATTTTTTATTTCTTTAGAATCTATTTTAGATTTATCGCTTTTTACCTGGGCAGAAGCTGAAATTATAATCAAAAAAAATAGTGTTGCAAAAATAAACTTCATTTAAAAATAGTTTCAATTTTTTATAAAAAAGGTTTTGGCAAAGGTAAACGAAATAGAATAAAAAAAACACCCCTTTTCAGAGGTGTTTAACATTTGAATAGTATTAAACCTATTGCTTTATAATTTTTGAATTAAATTTTTTATTCCCTTGAGTAACTTGCAACAAGTAAACACCTGTTGGATATGATGAAACATCAATGGAATGATTTAAATTACCAAAAGTAGAATCTAATGTTGAGCTATTTATTTTACGTCCTTGAATATCAAAAACTTCAAAAGTTGTCAAATCATTTGATTCAGAAACAAAAGAAACAGTTACATTACTTCTTGAAGGATTTGGCCAAACCGATAAATCTTTAAATTCAACTTCAGGCGTACTTAGCGTTGAAGGTATTTGTTTACAAATCTTTAAACTCCATGAATTTAATGAACCTCCATCACCGTTCCAAGGATCACTTATTTCTAAAGTCCAAATTCCATTAGGATTTTCACCATTAAAGCTAGACATTAATTCTACCGGTTTCACTCTTCCTGAAATTCCGGGAGGTGTTGTACTGCAGGTGATTGGAGAGCCGTTATCATCAAAAATTGCATTGATATTATCTTCTGAACTGCAATTTTCTTGAATTATATTAACTAAAGTACCTGAAGGACTTACTAATGCTATTGACATATCCTGTATCCAAGTATGAGTAATATTTAAAGTTAAGTCTAAGTCGTAAATATTTGTGATTGTAGGATCATTAAAATTAATTGTAGATGTAACAAAAGTATTTGGAACACTTGCTATAGAAACAACTGTATTATTAACTGGTGTTGTACAAGATAAATTAACTGTTGAAAAGAATATAGGATTTGTAAATGTTCCTTGACCACATCTGTTTATTGCTTTAACTCTCCAATAATATTGGGTATCTACCAATAAATTAGAAGCAATATGGTTGTTTGACGTAACATTAGCCGTTTCAACTATATTTGAAAAAGAACTACTTGTTGCAATTTCAACTTGGTAAGATTCTGAATTTTCATCAGCACTCCAAGATAAATTAGCATAAACAGGTTGTTCAATCGCTAAATTAACTGGTAATTGATTTGTGATTGGATTAAAACTTGCACTGTAAACTCTTAAATCAACATACACTTTTTCTTCTTCTATTCCGTTATTACCATTAACTTCAAATGTATACAAACCAGGAGTTACATTACTTAAGTTAGATAGTGTTAAATTAAAATTACCAGATGCACTCAAAGGATTTGAAGAAAAAGTAGCAATTACACCAGCAGGTAAATTAGTTGCTGAAAAAGTTGTTGGAATAGTACTGTTTGTTATATATTGAAAAGGGAAAACTGCATTTTGAGTTGTACAAACAGTTTGCAAAGGAGCAGAAGTTCTAAATGTGAATTTAGAATCAACACCAGTTACAACTAAAGCAAAATTTTGTGGTTCAGCTAATGTACCTTTGTGAGTAATAGTGATCGTATAATCTCCGGAAGCATTATTTACTTGAATCTTTTCAAACGGATCAACAATATTATCTCCTGTTGTCGCAGCTAAGAATGGCTGGGCTGCACTCAATTTCCATGGAAAATAAGTTGTTGGACCTTTAGCTACTCTAACATCTAAATCATTAACTAAGACTGGGGTTGGTTGATCTACGACTCCTTCATTAATTTCACCAGCTAAATCTGTCCATGAAATAGAGGTCATTAAAGGAATTGCACCTCCTAATGCTGTAACGTTAAGAGTAATTGTTTCTCCTGGATTTAATGTCAATTCTCTAAGAATAGAAGTCAATCCATTATTTGTAATCGCCTGGGCACCTGCTTCGGTATTCATTAAACCCCATCCGAAAGCATAATCCGGACCTGCGGTACCTCCTGCTTCATCTGCAGTATGTAGAGCTAAACCTTTTAAAGTTGAAGCACGCATGAATTTTCCAAAAACATTATTATGGTGCTGTTGTAATAACAATAACGAACCTGTAATTCCTGGTGAAGCCATTGAAGTTCCATCAAAAGATGCTCGTTGCGTATTCGATCCTGAAATAGGCGATAATACAGACACCCCTTTTGCAACTATATCCGGTTTTATTCTACCATCATCAGAAGGACCCCAATTACTAAAATCTGACATCACTACACTATTCGCGTTTGTATAAGTAGATACTTGATTCACAGCTCCAACAGTAATTCCATTTTTAGATAATTTAGTTCCGGATAATAAATCATATCCTCCTTTTTCATTAATTAAAGAATTACTTGCTCTATCATTTCCAGCAGCAGTAACATATAAATAATAAGGATACATGTTCATAACAATATCCCAATTTCTAGATGTTTGTATATAAGCACCAAAATAATAACTTGGCAATTGTACAGATCCATCAGGTGCAAATACACCAAACCCATACGAATGATTAGATAATAATAAACCCTCTTCACAACGATCAATTACTTCCAAAACATCAGAATTCCAATCGTGTGTCCAAACAGAAGATTGATAAGCGGTACCTCTATGTAAATTAACGTTAGTTCCGCTTCCACATATAGTTCCGGTAACGTGTGTTGAATGGTCACTTAATGAAGCGGGTGTATCTCTTTGGGTAACACGTGAATTAACACCACCAAAATCATTATGTGTTGTTCTAACGCCGCCGCCATCCCAAACACCGGCTATCATATTTTGTCCATTAACATTTAATCCCAAAGTACCGCCTGTATATAATCTATTTGCACGTGTAGTAATTCCAGCTCCAGTATTATTAGTCATATAATAAATTGGGGTACCTTGTTCCGTGACAAATTGCAATTCTGCAAATGCCCCTTCTCTAGTTATATATGTTAAAGGTAATGGATTAGTTTTAAGAAAATTATCAGTAAATAATTTTTCTCTTTCAAAACGCAATCTTAATTCAGTTTTGAATTTACTATTTTTAGCAAAATCATACGTAGAAACAATTTTTTTTCTTTCATCAACAGTTTGAGCAACCATTGAAAATGTAATTAAAAGAAAAAAGAAATATAAAGTTTTAAATTTCATAAAAATTTTTTTTTAGGAAGTAAATTTAATCACAAAAAGTGAAAAAAAATACAGTTTAACAAAAATATTAACAATAAAACCCATCCTACTTTCGTACGATGGGTTAAATATTAAATTGTATGTAAATTATAGCTGAGTAACGGTGTATGTTGGAACACCATCAACAGTTAACTTAACAATTTGTAAAACTTCGATAAAATCACCTTCTGCAAGATCAACAAAAGTACCACCATAAGTTTTAACTGAATTATCAGGGAATCTTAGTACATAACGATAAGGTAAATCACCCACTTCTGCACCAAATTCAGTAGTGTATGATTCAGCAGCCACAATATAAGTTGCATCAACAGCAGTATTTAAAATACTTGCATTTTCATATCTATTACCGGTAAATCCTGTAGCAACAACTGCTTGAGAACCATCATCATTAACTCTTAAAAGATATAAATCCAAATCATTAATGTCATAAGGTCCTCTCCAATCAAAACGAATTTGTAAACGTGTTATGTTAGCCGCTTGCGTTTCTGTATCACCAAAATCAAGGCTAATCTCATTAGAATTTAACAAATAATGAGTTCCTGTTTCGCCAACGGTCAATAAAATTGCAGTTAATGACAACTTCATATTGTTATTAAAAGGCATAAATACCGGAGCTTCACTAGCTGGTACTTCAATTTCTCCAACTGCAGATGTTTGACCAGCAGGAATAACTACAGTAGCATTAGTTGACGAACCATTTGGTAAAGCAGCAGTTGCTTCTACTTCAACATCACCTTCAAAGGTTTGAGGAATAGTGGCTGTAAAAGCAATTTTTTGACCTGCCACAACAGCGGTTGCAGGAGATGAGATTGTACCCATTAAAGTAACAATTTCAGAATTGTCTACCGGAGAACCACTAACACGCTCATCCTGTTCACATGAGATTATAGCTGAGGCTATAAAAACCAGACAAAAAATATTAAATAATTTCTTCATATTAAGTTTGTATTAAACATCGAATTACATGTAACTCGATTAGTTAGTTTAAATTATAATTTTTGAGCTTTGAAGTTTTTAAACCCATAAGTCCCAATATCTACATTATGTTTCACTGAAGCATTTATAGTTCCAGTACAAGAGAAGAAGAAACTTGCAGAACCTTCTGTAGCTATTGTAGCGGTACCATAATTAGCCGGTAAAGCATAAAAAGATGGGTCCCACGCTTTTTGTCTTGCAATAGATACAATTCCAGAACCTAAATCAATAACAACTTCTATATTCCAAGCACTAGGATGTCCAAAAGGATCAACCATAATTACTTTATCGGAACTTGAGCCTGCAATTACTTCAAAAATATCCGTTTCATTAGCAAATGCATCTTCCGTAAACTCATAAGTTCCAATAGCGTCAGCTTGATTAAAAGGACAAGACACATAAGTAGTTAACTTGTATGCTTGTTTAACCCCTAATTCACCTTGTGCATTTAAAGATAGATCATTATAAGTTGTTTTATTGTTGGCTGCATCAAATGATTCAGCCCAAAAATCAAATCGATCTCCTGCTAAAATGTCACTTAATTGCAAGCCTAATGCAGTAGCTACATCACCTGCAGAAACTGCTAAGTCAGATGGAAATGAAGTTACCGATTTTAGTAAAGCGTAATCACCAGCGTTACCACCGGAAACTCTACGCACATAAAGATCATATTTTACAACGTTATTTGAAGGGTTTTTTAAAGTCCCCCCCCAAGTAGAAGTCGAAATATTTGTAACATCTATCACGGGACGCAATATATCCAGTGAAACAAATGCTCCCGGATTTAAATCCGGTGTAGGAATTTTACTTTCGTCCTCACACGAGGCAAAGAATCCGAAAGTTAATAATAATAAAAATACTTTTTTCATAATTTATTTTTTTTTTAGTTTAAAACAAGATTAGCAGTATCCCAGAATACGCGTTTTGTTCTTGAATTTGTAGGTGCATTCGAATTGTTTACAGTACTGTCTGAAGGATACAAAGCAGTATAGAAATAATCCGTTACAGCTGCATTTAAAGTTGGTTGCATATTACTTGGGAAACCGGTTCTTCTGTAATTATTATATGGTTCTAAACCATTACCCCATGCTGCAATATAAAATTCTTTTACAACAATCTCAAGTCTTTGAGCAGCTGTTGCCGTGTCGTATGCATTTAAAACATAGTTTACATAAGTATTAATAGTAACTGCAGTAGGAACAACGATATCACCACCACTTTTGAAATTAATAACTTTATCAATAGAAGCTCTCATTCCTGCTTCCAATTCAACTCTTGCATCACCCGAAACACCTAATGTTAAAATAGCTTCAGCTTTCATAAAATGAACCCATGATGTCATCAAAATAGGCATAATACCGGCACCTTGAAAACCATCAACACCATTGTTTTGAACGCTAGCTTGTGTGTTAGTGTCAAATTTACCTCCTGCTGGATAAACACCCGGAACTGTTCTTTTAGAATTATCCGGTGGTAAACCTGTAGCATCACCATGATCTCTACCCCAATACCCAGAAGTTGAAGCTACACAAAATGGGGTTAATACAGTTGGTTGATAGAAAGATGCATACTGAGCACTACTATAATGAGAAGGTCTAGATTGAAAAGCACAACCTAAAGTAAAGATTGATTCTCCTACAGTATTTGTATCTTGTCTGAAGAAATAAAATGGTCTTCTAGGATCATTTACAGCTTTCTCTCCTGGAGCAAAACCACCAATTACTGTCCACATCATGTAATTACCTAAATAGGAACCACCAATTGTAGTTGCATTTTCATAATAAGTATTATAATTTGGATGTCTTGTATTTGGCACAGCTCTGTTGTTACCGTATTGGAAAGCAAAATCTTCAGAAGGAGTGTCAATCAAATCATTAGCAATAATTAAATTAGAAATTTCAGTTGCTACATTAAGACCTAATGCTGTACCATTCAAACGAGCTGTATTCATTAATTTTAACTTTAATGTATTAGCAGCAGTTAACCATTTTGCTTTAGAAGCTTCTGCACTCGGAAGTGTTTTTCCATGTGGATAATAAAAATCATCCGTTGGAAATGCTGTCAATGGTTGACCAAAAAGAGCGATAGCATCATTTAATTCAGCTAATGCACCTAAATACACATCAGCACTATTATCAAATTTAGGAGTTAAGTTAGCACTTCCTTGCAAAGCTTCAGAATAAGGTATATCGCCAAACACATCAGCCATAGACATTAAAACATAAGCTCTAATCACTTTTGAAGCACCTAGTTGATAATTTAAACCTAATTCAGTTGCTTTTGGTTCAAGTGCTTTAATATCTGTTAAAATACCATATCCTCTACCCCAAATATCATTAAAACTAACCTCTTGGTAAGCAGTATTGTAGGTAGTACCACCTGTCATAGCCGTTTGTCTTGTTACATCCTGAGCAAAATTGTTAATTGAATTGACATAACCAGGTAAAGATAACTGCACATTATTAAATGTAAAGTTAACATCTAACAAGTCCGTTGAAGGTGTATTAGGGTCTACTACTAAATCTAATTCAGTAGTTTCACAAGCAGCAAGTGAAATAAAACCAACTGCAAGGAAAAGTTTAAAAAATTTATTTTTCATTTTCATAAAATTTTAGAAGGTTAAGTTAAGGTTAAATCCGTAACGTTTTGCTGTAGGACCGGTTAAATAATCGAAACCTTGACCATTACCAACACCTAAACTTGATACTTCAGGATCGAAGTTAACATATTTTGGTGTGTTAAATGCATTAAACCAAAGGTTATTGCCTATAAATGATAAAGATATTTTTCCAAAAGGAGTTCTATCTATTACTTTTTTAGGGAAATTGTAGGATAATGAAATTTCTCTTAAACGAATAGTTGAAGCATCATAAATTGCTTGCTCATCAATAACAAAACCATTGTTTTCAAAACCCCATTGTGCAGCAGGAATTTGAATAGTATTCACATTTCCATTAGGATTAACTCCCGGTAAAACAAATGTTTGAGAACGATCAAAATCAGTATCTTTTGTTAAACCTCTAGACATAAGTGCAGAGGCAGTAGTTGAATACATATCTCCTCCGTGTGTATATTCCATTTGGAACTGGAATGACAAGTTTTTATAAGAAAACTCATTTATCAAGGTAGATCTCCAAAGTGCATTAGGGTCTCCAATTTCTTGAATATCATCTGTTGCTAAATAAGAACCATTATAATCAACAATTTTATTTCCATTTGCATCTCTAGCTATAGCAGAACCATAAATAACACCATAAGGTCTTCCAGGTACTGCAAAATTACCTAAGTTTGTAAATCCAGCAAATGCTGCTTGATCAACCCCATCTCCTAAATCTTCAACTATGTTTATATTTTGAGACCATGTTGCAGTTATATCCCAAGCAAAACCGGTATCTGTTTTAGGTCTTAAAATTTTACCAGTTAATGCTAACTCAACCCCTTTGTTAGAAATTTCAGATATATTATCTAATGTAGAAGTATATCCTGTTGAAGGGTCTAAGTTTCTATTATATAACAAATCAAAAGATTTTTTATCATAAATAGAGAAATCCACTGTAACTCTTCTATCAAAAAAAGTACCTTCTAAACCAAACTCTAACTCTCTGTGAAGCTCAGGTTTTAAATTTAAATTTCCTAATTGACTATCAACTCCCATTACGTTAACTACTGAAGCGTCTGAAGGATCTAAAAACACTCTAGTTCCAGAAGCCAATCCAATTCTTGTATTATATGGAGTAGGGAAACCTGCTGAAGTACCGTAACCAACTCTAAGTTTTAAATAGTTAATTGCTTTACTATCTTTCAAACCATCAAAAGCATCAGTTGGCACAAAAGACAAAGAAGCAGAAGGGTAGAAAATAGATCTGTTTTGTGACTCTAATGTAGAAGCCCAGTCATTTCTACCTTGTAAGTTTAAATATAAAAACTTATCATAAGCCAACGTTGTACTAGCAAATAAACCTATTATATTTTGCTTCTCATAATAATTTGATGCCGTATGATTTTCAAAATTTGAATGATTCATAAAACCATAAATAAATTGCTGAGTACTACTTGAAATATTATATATAAATTCTTCTGATCTAGGGTTGAAACCTACTGTACCATCAAAATTCCATTTAGCATCTTCACCACCTAATTGTTTGTCAAAATTATAAGAAAGAGTATGGTCCCAAATAGTATTAATTCTATTTGTGGTTGTCATAGATCCATCTGGTCTTTGCGGACCTCCTTTATTAACTTCAAAAGTTTGTTTTTGATTGTAAGCATCATATCCTACTCTATAGGAAATATTAGACCAATTGTTAATTTCGTATAAAGCAGTTACATTACTTGTAAAACGTCTTACATCCTCAGTCTCTTGAGAATTTTTCAATGTCCATCTTGGGTTTTGAATATCCGTTCTGTAATAAACCGATGAACCATCAACCGGGTTTGAATAAGGCACTCCAAATAAATCAAAACTTCTAGGAACATACAAAATGTTTGCAAAAGTCGAAACTGCACCAGCCGAAGGATTTGAACCAAAACCTGCACCAGTTGGAGGAGATGTTTTATCAACTTTTGTGTAGTTTACAGATGACGAAATTGTAAATCCATTTGCTAATTTAGTTTGACCACCAGCATTTAAATTTACCCTTTGGTATTTATTGTTTTCGATAAAACCTTCATCATTTGTATTACCAACACCTAAATTATAAGTAGTATTGTCCGATCTTCCACCAACATTTACAGAAGTTGAAGAAGTAGCACCTGTATTAAAGAAAGGTTTTACGTTATTTTGAGGAGCATAAGCCACTCTTACACCTTGGTATTCAGGAAAAATGTTGCTATAACCCGCTGGCGTTGAATACCAGTGAGGTATTGTTCCATCAGCTGCTATACCTTGAGTTCCGGCTGTTCCAAATTTTGGCCCCCAGTTAGAAAAAGCAGGAGAATACGTTTGATAAAAACCGTTTCCGTAATTATCTTGATAATCCGGTAAAGAAGCAATCTCTGTAGAGAAATAAGATTGTGTAACCGAAACACTCATTTTATTATTTAACTCTTTTGTGTTTCCAGATTTAGTAGTTACTAAAATAACCCCATTTCTACCGGCACTACCATATAATGTTGTAGCTGATAATCCTTTTAAGATACTCACCGATTCAATACTGTTTGGATCTAAATCCAAAAAACGGCTTGAAGAAGTAGTTGCTCCATTAAGGAAATTCGAATCGCTATTAGTATCCGTATTAAACGGAACACCATCAACTACGAATAAAGGTTGATTACTCAAAAGGATTGAAGAATATCCACGCACAATAATGTTTGTACCAGAACCGGCCAAACCACTTGTTTGTTGAATATTAACCCCAGGAGCCTTACCTGTTAAAGCTCTTGCCATATCTGTTGAAGGCTTTGCAGCAAAATCTTCATTAGAAATTGTAGTTACAGCATAACCAAGTGCTTTTTTCTCTTTTTTAACACCTTGCCCAGTTACTACAACCTCATCAAGTGTATTGTCTTCAGCAAGCGTTGCATTAACAACATTTGACGCTCCGACTTTGACGGAACTTGCTTTGTAGCCAACGAAAGAAATATCTAGTGTTTCTCCCGCACTGGCTTTGATAGAGTATTTTCCATCAAAATCTGTTGATGTACCTCGATTAGTACCCTTAACAACAACTGTTGCACCTGGCAACGGCATACCGCTAGCATCAGTAACAGTACCTGTTACAGTTTTCTCTTGTGCGAACGAAAACTGCATTGAAAACGCTAATAAAAGCGTAAAAATCCATTTGAACTTCGATCTCATATTAAATTTATTTGAGTTAGTTATTCCGCAAACTTCTTAATAATTTCTTAAATAAACAAATATTACTTCGGAATAATATTATTTATTTTTGTTAAAAATTTTGCAGTTAGTTCGATGTTATCGCACAAACTTGATTATAAGATGCATTAAAACAGAAAAGGTTGCGTGGCAATGCTCATTTTATTAAATTATTTTTATGTTAAAATTAAGATATTCAGAATATGAACTTGAATGCGGCACAGATGAAGCCGGCCGTGGTTGTTTAGCCGGACCTGTAACCGCAGCAGCGGTGATATTAGGACATAATTTGGATATAGTAAACAAACAAGAATCTTTTTATAAATATCATACTTCTTTAAACGATTCAAAACAATTGTCTGAGAAAGTTCGGTTTGAGTTAAGACCCATTATCGAGGAAACTGCTTTTTCTTTTGCCGTTACACATATATATAATGTAGAAATTGATGAAATAAACATTTTGAATGCTTCTATGAAAGCTATGCAGGAAAGTATTTTGAAATTAAAAACAATTCCAAACTATATTATTGTAGATGGAAACAGACCTTTAAATGGAAAATTAGGATTGATTCAAAAAAATGGTAAGATTTTTACTCCTAAAGAAACTGAACTTTTAAAATCTATTCCCTCTACAAGCATAATTAAAGGGGACAGTAAATATGTAAGTATTGCAGCAGCCTCCGTTTTAGCTAAAACTTACCGAGATGAATATATGAATCAAATTCATGAAGAATTTCCCATGTATAATTGGAAAAAAAACAAAGGTTATCCTACCAAGGAACATCGAGAAGCAATTGCTAAATACGGCACGACCAAATACCATCGAATGACCTTTAAATTATTACCTGATCAATTGAAATTGGATTTATAAATTCAGCTTCAAATAAATTAGAAAAGTGTTTTACTATTTTTTCTTTCACTTTCTCTTCCTCTACTTTTTCAACACCGAGTTCGACCTGTAAAGAAGTTACAGCTTTTCCACGGATGCCACAGGGAATAATATTATCAAAGTAGCCTAAATCGGCATTCACATTTAAAGCAAAACCATGCATGGTGACCCATCGAGAAGCCCGAACACCCATCGCACATATTTTTCGAGTAAAAGGAGTGCCTACATCCAACCAAACTCCGGTTTCGCCTTCACTTCTTGTTCCTGTTATATTATATTCAGCTAACGTTAGAATGATAACCTCTTCTATAAACCGTAAATATTTATGAATATCAGTAAAATAATTTTCTAAATCAATAATTGGATAGCCTACGATTTGTCCGGGACCATGATACGTAATATCTCCTCCGCGATTAATTTTATAGAAAGTTGCCTTTTTTGCTTCTAATTGTTTTTCAGAAAGCAGTAAATTTGAAATATCGCCACTTTTACCTAAAGTATAAACATGGGGATGTTCTACAAAAAGAAAATAATTTGGCGTTTCAGTAGCTAAACCTTCTCTCCTGTTCAAAATTTTTATATCAACTATTTTTTTAAACAATTCTTCCTGGTAATCCCAAGTTAGTTTATAATCTTTTGAGCCTAAATCTTGAAGTTGAATTTTTTTGTTCATACTATTCAAAATTTATTTCAAAATTTAAACTTTCAGGATTACTCATATAATCTTTCATTTGATAAGGAATAGTTACCGTTTTTCTGTCATCACTAATTACAGCATTTTCTACAGAAACACTTTTGATAGGTTTTGGAAATTGATATAGTATTGTATAACTGGATTGCTCAAAAATCATATTCATAGATTCATCTACCCCTTCCGCAATTTCTTCTACATCTATCTCTTCATCTGTACTGTTTTCTTTTTTTAAAGCTTCTTTAAAATCTTCTTTAAAATTAGATTTTTGAACTGTCTTTTTAAATATTTTCCCATCATAAAAAAAGGTTGTCAACGCATCATTAGTTAACTGATTATTTTTAGTTAACTCTTCACTTCCTCCTGCACCAATTGATTTAAAAGTGTTGATGGGAGATGTCATGTTTTGCAATTCATCCATCGATTTAAAATCAGCAAATAATATATATTTCATGATTTTATTTTCTTCATCAATTATCATTCGAATTTTAAAATTCTCCATTTTTTTAATTTGCTCCTGCTCTTCTTTCGATAATTTTGCAATACTGTCTTGCTTTTCTGCATATAATTCTTTCAAAGAAAAAGTACTGTCAATGACTTTTGCCGAACCTGCTTCTTTTTCTTTTTTTGATTTCTTTTTACTTTTTTTGGATGTATCTTCCGGTTTGCCCATTTTTTCTTCCAGCATGGTCATCATCGAAGAGCCATCCATTTCATAAGTTATAGTCCCTGAGATATCTTCATTAATAAGTAGACGCTCTGTAATTACGCAACTTGATAAGCTGAATAATAGTAATATGTATGCTATTTTGCTTTTTAAATTCATTTCTTTAAATTAAAGTACAAATATACAAATAGTTTATTGTTTAAGGCTTTTAATAACCGCTACCTCGTTCCCAAAAAAGCATAAATAATTTGTCAGTAAAAATCTTTTTAAATCCTAAGAAATTCTAACTAATTAAAAATAGTTGAGTTTATTGAATCTAGTTGTCCTTAACTAAAAAAAAAATTATCTTTGCACCTTTAAAAATTGATGCTATGCAACTTTCGGAACAAGAAATAATTCGACGAGAAAAACTAAACATTTTAAGAGGAATGGGAATTAATCCATACCCTGCTGACCTTTATCCGGTTGATCACACTTCTATTGAAGTGAAGGAAAACTATGAAGAAGGTAAGAAAGTGATTGTTGCCGGAAGAATTATGAGTACCCGAATTCAAGGAAAAGCCTCTTTTGCCTCTTTACAAGATAGTGAAGGAAGAATTCAATTGTATTTTAATCGTGATGAAATATGCCCGGGTGAAGACAAAACATTATACAATGAAGTATTTAAAAAACTGATTGACCTTGGTGATTTTGTTGGTGTAGAAGGTGAATTATTTACCACACAAGTCGGTGAAAAAACAATTAAAGTTTTAGATTTTAAACTTTTGAGTAAAACACTAAGACCTTTACCTCTTCCCAAAACAGATACAGAAGGACACGTTTTTGATGCTTTTACCGACCCTGAGTTGCGTTTCCGTATGCGTTATGTCGATTTAGTTGTAAACCCACATGTGAAAGAAGTCTTTGTTAAAAGAACAAAACTTTTTAATGCAATGAGAACGTTTTTTAACAACAAAGGTTATTTTGAAGTAGAAACACCTATTTTACAATCTATTCCTGGTGGTGCAGCTGCGAGACCATTTATGACTCACCATAATAGTTTAGACATTCCTTTGTATATGCGGATTGCCAATGAATTATATTTAAAAAGATTAATTGTTGGAGGTTTTGACGGTGTTTATGAATTTTCTAAAAACTTCAGAAATGAAGGGATGGACCGAACGCATAATCCGGAATTTACAGCAATGGAAATATATGTAGCCTATAAAGACTACAAATGGATGATGGATTTTACTGAAAATCTTATAGAATTTTGTGCAATACACGTCAATGGCTCAACTAATGCGACGTTTGGAGAATATCAAGTGAATTTTAAAGCTCCCTATACCCGTATTACCATGACCGATGCAATTATTCAGTTTACCGGTTTTGATATTTCAGGAAAAACAGAAGACGAAATTAGAACTGCTGCTTTAAGCATGGGCGTTCAAGTAGATGATTCCATGGGAAAAGGGAAATTAATTGATGAAATTTTTGGAGCAAAATGTGAAGGTAGCTTCATTCAACCTACATTTATTACCGACTATCCTAAAGAGATGAGTCCGTTATGTAAAGAACACAGAACTAATCCTGAACTTACAGAACGATTTGAACTTATTGTTTGTGGAAAGGAAGTAGCAAATGCCTATTCTGAATTAAATGACCCAATTGATCAGAGAGAACGTTTTGAAGCACAATTAAATTTAGCTGATCGTGGTGATGATGAAGCCATGTTTATTGATAACGACTTTTTGAGGGCTTTAGAATATGGAATGCCCCCTACTTCAGGTTTAGGAATTGGCATGGATAGATTAGTAATGTATTTGACCAACAATCCATCCATCCAGGAAGTTTTATTCTTTCCACAAATGCGACCCGAGAAAAAACAGGTTGAATTATCTGAAGATGAAAAAATTGTAGTAGAAATTTTAAAAACTTTAAACAATATTTCACTTTCTGAATTAAAGGAAAAATCAGCTTTAAGCGGTAAAAAATGGGATGCGGCAATGAAAGGTTTAGCCAAAAACAATTTGGTAAAAGTTCATGTTGAAGGAGAACTTAAAACCGTTGAATTGAAAGGTTAATTTAAATAAAGTATAAAAATCAAATCCCGACTATAAATAATCGGGATTTTATGTTTTTAATAATTTTGAGATCCCGCCATTGCAGAAGAGAAGATTGCTCCAAATACGGAAAAGAAAACAATCATTAAACCAATTACGATTGCCAAAACTATCAATTGTGCTTTAGCCCAATTTTGTTTATTTACGTTTTCATTATTACCAAAGGCATACACAAATAACATAATAAATCCAACTAAAGGAATTGCCATGATTAAAAGTGTAATGAGCCAGTCTTTGACTGACATTGTTTTTTGATTTGCATTTTGAATTTCTTCCATGTGTATGTTTTTTTTGTTATGCATGCAATATACTTAAAAATTTAAGAATTCCATTTTGTGTAGTCTTTTTTGTTAAAAATATCCTAAGCATTAAACTATTCAAATTATTAAGGGTCTTATTTATATCATTCATAAAAAACAAATAAAATGAAAAATGTAATTGTAACCGCAATTTTGTTATTTGGATTAATAACATTTGCACAAGAAGGCCAAATTAGTACTAATAATGGAAGACCTGCACAAATGGGTCAAAAACAAAATTTCACACCTGAACAAAGAGCAGAACTTCAACTAAAAAGAATGACGCTCCATTTAGATTTAAACCAAAAACAGCAAGTGGAAGTAAAAAAATTAGTATTGGAACTAGCCAAAAAAAGAGAAACCATAAAAACTGAAATGAGAGCTAAAAGAGAAAATGGTTTAAAACCATCCGATGAAGAACGATTTGCTAATCAAAGTCAAATGTTAGATGAAAAAATTGCTATGAAAACAGCTTTTAAAAAAATTCTTACTCCAGAGCAAATGGCTAAGTTTGAAGAAAATTTGGCTAATCGCTCTGAAAAAATGCAAGCTCGAAGAATTAATAAATCGAAAAAATTTGCAAACAAAAAATAATTTTTTTAAACAATATTTTGCCAGTTAGTCAATTTGATTTATATTCGCTCATTAACTAACTAAAAATGAACGTTATTATGAAAAAAATTGTTGCTATTGTATTTTTTATGATTGCCTTTGGGTTTTCATCTAATGCACAAAGTCCAATAAGTAATGCAAAACCTACTTTAAGAGAAGTAAATCCTAAAGAAGCTGCTTACAAAGATATTTCTGATTTGAGTGCTGTAATTGACATCACTCCGGAATTTAAAAATGATTTGATGACTTTATTTATGATGCGTGAAGAGGCAATAGCAGGTTGCACTACTGAAGACGAAAGAGTAATTACTTACCAAAAATACGGTGAGAAAATAATGTCCGGTTTAACTGAAGAACAACACAAAATGTTACAACAAAAACCAGAATTATATGCTCGTTTGATGAAGTACAAACCAGTTAAATAAATTTAAAAAAAATCCCGATTTTCAATTCGGGATTTTTTTTGTTACAACTTTTTTGCAACTGTATTAATCGCTTGGATAGTAAAATCTAAATCTTCATAAGAAAGAGCATCTGTAATAAACCAAGTTTCATAGGCGGAAGGAGCAATATAAATTCCTTCTTTAAGCAATCCGTGAAAGAATTTTTTAAAGGTTTTATTATCGCCCGCTTTAGCGGTTTCAAAATCAACAACTGGATTTTCGCTAAAATGTACCGAAATCATAGATCCAATTCGATTGATAGTAAAAATCAAATTGTTTTCAGATAACACATTTTGTATTCCTTTTTCCAAATAAGCAGTTTTCTCTGCCAATCGTTGAAATACATCTTGGTTTTCATTCAGTTCTGTTAACATTGCCAATCCAGCTGCCATTGCTAACGGATTACCAGATAATGTTCCCGCTTGATAAACAGGTCCAATTGGTGCTAGAAAATTCATGATTTCATTTCGTCCAGCAAATGCTCCAACAGGTAATCCCCCACCAATTACTTTACCAAAACAAATTAAATCCGCATTTACACCTAACAATTCTTGCACTCCTCCTTTAGCTAATCGAAATCCTGTCATCACTTCATCAAAAATCAAAACGCTATTATGTTCGTCGCAAAGTTCTCTTAAACCCTCTAAAAAACCTTTAGCGGGCGGAATACAACCCATGTTTCCAGCAACAGGCTCAACAATGATTGCCGCAATTTCATTAGGATTATCTCTAAATAGTTTAGTAACGCTGTTTAAATCGTTAAAATCAGCTAATAGTGTATCTTTCGCGGTGCCTTTTGTAACACCTGGACTATTTGGAACGCCAAAAGTACTTAATCCGCTTCCAGCTTGTATTAAAAAAGAATCGGAATGACCGTGATAGCAACCAGCAAATTTTATTATTTTATCTCTATTCGTAAATCCTCTTGCTAAGCGAATCGAACTCATGCAAGCTTCTGTGCCTGAATTCACAAAACGAATTTTATCAATATTGGGTACCATAGAAATGGCAAGGGCTGCGATTTCTGTTTCTAACTGTGTTGGCATTCCAAAAGAAGTTCCAAGTTTTGCTCGTTCAGTTATCGCATTAATTACAGGTGCGTGGGCATGACCCAAAATCATTGGCCCCCAAGAATTAATATAATCAATTAATCGGTTTCCGTCTTCATCAAATAAATAGGCTCCTTTGGCACTTTTTACGAAAACTGGCGTTCCTCCCACGCCTTTAAAAGCTCGAACTGGCGAATTTACTCCACCAGGAATTACTTTTTCAGCTTCTTGAAACAATTGGCTACTTCTTTGGTATAACATTATTCTATACTTTATTTATCCACTTACTGAACAATTAATTTTTGTCCGATCGAAAGTGAATTAGATTGTAATTTATTTTTCTTTTTAAGTTCTTCAACAGAAATAGTGAATCTTTTGGATAATGAATAGAGCGTATCGCCTTTTGCAACAATATATTCATTACTTTCAATTTTAACCTCAGTATTTCTTCGGTTTTCTTTAGGTTTTGCACTCAACACTTCTTCGTCATATTGATGCAAATTATATCGCTCAATTAAACTTATCAATTTATCTGGATATTTTGGATCGGTTGCATATCCTGCTTTTTTTAAACCTTTTGCCCATGCTTTATAATCGCCAGCTGGCAAATCAAATAGAAAATCGTACCGACTTCTTGATGTTAAAAATAACGAATGGTCACGATACGATTCGGCTGGATCTTGGTATTTCCGAAAACATTCATCAGCTGCATCGTCATGATGTAAAACACTCGGTCCGTTCCATTCTTTATGGCATTTTATCCCAAAATGATTATTGGCTTGTTGACTTAAAGAGCCTGTTCCCACACCAGATTCTAAAATTCCTTGTGCTAAGGTAATGCTTGCCGGAACTCCGAATTGTCGCATGTTATTTTTGGCAGTTTCTTTAAAATCTTCGATATATTTTAGCACCATATCCGGCGTAACTTTTACTTTTGAAGTTGCTTCCAACACTTCCGGAGCATTTTTATTTTCATTCTTTACCGTGGAATTAGAAGTTTGTTTCTGTACTGGCTTCTTAACGTTTCTTGTAATTGGAGTTGACGGTTTTGAAGTTCTAATCGTTGGTTTAGACGATGAACAAGCCGTTATGATTAATAAACTTAAAAGGAAAATTACTTTCTTAAACATGTATTTTTATTTTGGGCAAATGTAATTGTTCTAATTTAAAATTCATACCTTGAATTCCCTGAAGGCCTCCTGTGTGAATGGCAAGAATTCTTGAGCCATTGGGGAAAAATCCATTTTCAACTAAATCATATAATCCAAACAACATCTTTCCGGTATAAACGGGATCTAATAGTATTTTAGTGTTTTCTAAAAAGTAATTCATAAATTGAATCAACACTTTGTCAATTTTGGCATATCCACCAAAATGATAATCTAGATTTAATTCCCACCGATTATTTTGTGCATATTTACGGATATCTTCTTCTAAAAAATCCCCCTTCAAAGCCGGAAAACCAATCACCTTTTGATGATTCATCGAAGAATTAATAATGCCCGAAATTGTGCCTCCGGTTCCTACACAACAGCAAATATAGTCAAAGACGGCATCTTCCTGTGTTAAAATTTCTTCACATCCTTTGATGGCTAATTCATTTGTACCACCTTCCGGAATTTGAAAAAACGGACCAAATTGAGCCATTAAATCCGCCTGATAAGTTACTTCGTTTTTGTGTCTGTATTTTTCTCTCGTTTCAAACACAAACTTCATTCCACATTGTTGTGCAAATAATAATGTTGGATTATTATTTATCTGAGGTTCCAATTCATCCCCTCGGATTATTCCAATAGTTTTAAAACCATATTCTTTTCCTGCAAAGGCAACGGCTGCAATATGATTTGAAAAAGCTCCACCAAAAGTTAATAAAGTAGCTTGGTTTTCAACTTTCGCTTGTTTCAAGTTGTATTTTAATTTTCTGTATTTATTGCCTGAAATATAAGGATGAATTAAATCTTCTCTTTTAATAAAAAGGGAGACATTTTTATTAAATCCAATCACTTCCTGATTAATAACTTTGAATTCCATACACCAACAAAAGTACTGAATTTGAGCTGAACAAAAAAAGACAGCCGTAATGACTGTCTTTTGGATAAATTTATCTTTCGATTAAAAATTATTCTTTAAAAATCAATACTTTTTTACTGATTTCCTGATTTTCAGCGGTATTAATCTTAACAATATAAACACTGTCACTTAATCCGGAAGTTGAAAACTCATAAGATGGTTCAGTAGCTAATTTTTCTTTATTAAATATTAATTTTCCTGTTATGTCAAATAATGATACAGATTTTACATTTAATAAATTTGGATTACTAATAGACAATTTTTTGTTTTCATTGTTATGAATTACATCAAAATTATAATTGGTATTATCAGGAGCACTTAATGTTTCGTTTAAAAAAGTAATTTCAAAACGGTCAGTTACATTTCCGGCAGGCAATGTGATATCTACAAAACCATTCTTGATATCATGATAAATAGTTGTTTGTTTATCATAAAGATAAATATTTTCAGCCAAATCAAAATTGACTAAATTACCTACTAACACTCTAAAATTTGATTCAGAAGAAGCTTTAACGGCAAAAGGAATTCTTTTATTAATATCAAAAGGCAAAGTTGAAATCACAAATTGTTTATTATCTACAATTGGAAAATAAGCATCGGTAGGTAAATTAAGCTGCTGTGTTGTGGCATCAAAAGCAAAATCATACCCATCATTAGCATTTGGATTAAATGCAAGTACTATTTCTCTTGTAAATAAATTATCTAAAATGGTATGAATTTTTATCTGAGGAATTTGAGCTTTGGAAAACTGCGTATAATCTGTTCCGGTTAAATTAGGAATAGCTGGCCAGTTTTCATTGGCATCTATTGAGTTTTCATTGGTTGCATTTCTTTCAAATTCTGAATTAGTAGTAAGACCTCCTTCTTTAACAAAAACACGATAATCATTTTTCATTTGAGCATCTGGAGAAGGAGTTGGAACAACACCTTTAATTATAAATCCTTGACCAATTGGAGAAAACATTCGATAATAATTAACTCCGAATCCAGTACTTGATGTATTTGGTGTACCATCACTATTATAAGTAGTCCAAGGTTCATTAGCATAAGTCCCCGGTGAAAAAGGGCCATTATTGGCAACATAACTGCTGTAGCCTCCGACGTAATTTGCTAAAACGTGGGTTGTTCCCGGTTTTTCATGTTCCCAAAAATAAGCAGCTCCATCAATAATGGGAGAACCTACAAAGGTGGCAGTACCTAAGCCATAATCTATAGTATACCCACTATTTTCCAATAAAAATAAATTTAGATTGATAGCTGAGGGATATGGATTTCCGGTTAATGTACTATTGGTATAGTTAGGTCCAGGATCACTAACAACTGGAATTCCTATTGTTCCATCATTTGGTTTTCCTCTAAAATCATACCGTTGGTTATTAGTTGGATTGTTTTGAACACCAAGTACTGTTGTGTTGTCCGTTCCGCTAACGCCTTTCATGGTAAAACCTTGACCGGCAACAATACTTGTTGATCCTGCAACATAATTCCAACTTGAATATTGATTGGTAATTGTTAACGTGTATATCCAACGACTTGAAATAGTTAAAGAAGTATTGGAAGTCGTTCCGTTTAAACCAGCAATGATAGATTCTCCCCCAAATGTAGTTAAACCAGTAGGTCTCTTTAACAAAGAAATACCAAAATTAGAATTTCCAACAGAAACTGAAGGCTCTCCTACAGGAGAACACCAGTAGTTGTAACCAAAATTGTTAGAGGTACCCTCTTGAAATGCGGAGAGCGTTCCCAATCCAGTATTAGCTGAACCAGCTGTTGTTCTTTGAAGTAATTGGCTTTCATTTCGAAGATAAATATGTCCGGTGCTCGCCAAATTTACATCTTGCGTTACAGTAACATATTGATCGTTGACATATACAAAGCTTCCTGAACTCACAAAAAGTTGAGCCTGGGTCTGAATTCCAGAAAACAGAAACGCAAAAACGTAAAAAATATTAAACAAACTTCTCATAATTAAAAACTTAATGACCAAAGGTAATAAATTAATTAAATACAGAATTTGTTTCCCAGCTTTATTTTAACGAATGATAACATTGATAAAAAAAATTAAAAAACGGGTAAAGAAATCATCCTGGAACGGTGTTAAAATTTAACAATGTAATACAATTTTTCTTATAAAATAGTAATTTTATAACATTTCATCGACTTTTTTTATACTTTTAATCGATTTTATTTAAAAAAAAATTTAGTTTTGTAGTGTTAAATAAAATGAATTATTAAAAGTTCTTTTTTTGAAGTGCAATCATAATCTTAGTGGTATTAAAAATAATATCACAGACTTCAAGTAAAAGGTATTGTTATTATTTGTTTTTAAACACACAATTAAACTTAAAACATAAAAAATTAGAAAAAATGGAACTTAAAAGAATTACAAGATTAATTTGTTTAGCTATTGTATTCCTAGTAGGATTAAGTAACAACAACGTTAAAGCCAACAATTTAAATATTGGTACACCCACTGTGGTTGGGGGGGATTTGCAGTTTACCATTTCATGGGATAACAGCTGGAATACTGATATTACGCCAGGCAATTGGGATGGTGTATGGGTATTTATCAAACGCCAAGGTTGTTTGGATAATTTTTGGACACATGCTTTAGTAAGCACCGTTTCTGGTGATCATTTGATAACAGGAGGTGTTTTGCAGGTAGATGCTGTGCCAGATGGCATGGGTGTTTTTATCAGACGGTCTGCAATTGGCAATGGAAACATTCCAACAGCAACAGTTTTAATAGCCCTACAAACCGCAGCTAACCTAAGTGATAATTTTCAAGTAGCGGGAATTGAGATGGTTTATGTGCCACAAGGCGATTTTCTTATTGGCGACAATAGTAATGGTTTTGGGCAAGGAAGTGGTACTAATGCATGGGGCTTTAAGAATGTATTAATTACCAATGCCATACAAACAGCAGGTATTGGAGCCGCCACTAACTATAAAAATAGTATTGGTAATGGCTGTCCTAATCCTTTGCCAGCTACCTATCCGTTAGGGTGGAATAGTTTTTACAGCATGAAATATGAAATCAGTCAGGAGCAATATGTGGCTTTTTTAAACTCGCTTACCTATACGCAACAGATTGCAAGAACTAATGTTAGTCCTGCTTCTGCTGCTGGTACCTATGCCAATGCAAACGCAGCAACACCAGTAAGAAACGGTATCAAAATTAGAACCAGCGGCGTTTCCGCCACTGCACCTGCAGTGTATGGATGCGATTTAAACAACAATGGTGTTTTTAATGAAGCGGCCGATGGTCAAAATATTGCCTGTGGTTGGTTGTCGTGGTCTGATTTAATGGCTTATTTAGATTGGGCAGCTCTTCGACCTATGACAGAATTTGAATACGAAAAAATTTGTAGAGGTTCATCACCATCTTCTTTACCAAATGAATATGCTTGGAATGCGGTAAGTATTACTCAAGCAACAGCAAATTCACTCAACAATGCCGGACAAGCAAGTGAAACTGCAACAGCGGCTGGTAACGGGCTATGCAACTATGGCGGAGGAACAAATGCTGGACCTTTGCGATGTGGTTTTGCCGCTGGTGCTGCTACCAATAAAGCACAAGCCGGTGGTGCTTGGTTTGGCGCTATGGAAATGTCGGGCAATGTACATGAACAATGTGTAGGAGGACATAATTTTAATTATTCTGCCTTTACATCTGCTTGTGGCGATGGCACATTAGCTACTTCAGGTGCAGCCAATACGCCCAACTGGCCAGCATCAGGTGGAGGTCAAGGTGGAGGCGTTTTGAGAGGTGGCAGCTATGCAGATAGTGCTCAACAACAAAAAATTAGCGACTGTACATTTATGCAAAATAATCTTAATCAAAGTAGGAATAACCCTGGCGTTGGTGGAAGAGGTGTAAGATAATAAAATAAAAAAACAAACTAATTAGGTTATCAATACTACAACAAAATGTTAAAATATACCATATTACTTTTGATGCTATTGACTGCATCTCTAAAATCATTTGCCCAGTTTACTGGTGGAGATGCCGATGGATTTAGTGCTGGATTATTGACACAATCCAGTTGTCCGCCAATAGTTTCAAATTTTGTTTTTTATGGAGGTAATGACGACGGAAGTAGTATTGCAATCGTAACGCAAGGCGGTTGTGTGCCTATAGTTGCTAATTTTGCTTTTTATGGTGGCGTTGCCGATGGATCTAGTAATGGTTATCTAGAGCAAATTAATTGTGGGCAATTGACTACGGATTTTATTTTTTATGGTGGTAATAACGACGGAAGCAGTGTTTCATCGTTGACGCAATCCGGATGTACACCTATAGTGGCTAATTTTGTCTTTTATGGTGGTGATTCCGATGGATGCGACACTGGAACTTTGACACAAGTTGGGTGTACACCTATAGTAGCTGATTTTGTGTTTTATGGTGGTAATTCAGATGGATACGACACTGGCTCGTTGAC
>NZ_JBIKJL010000032.1:0-29716 GCF_044361015.1 Flavobacterium sp. | reverse complement strand
AATAAGGTGTTAATCCCTACTCGAAATCTTAGAAAGCAATCGCAAGAACTCTACATACAACCAAACCAAGGTAATCATCAATCCCATAGCTCCAAACCATTCCATGTATTTAGGTAATTGTTTTTCAGCTCCTTTTTCAATTTGATCAAAATCAAGAAATAAATTTAAGGCAGCCACTACGATAACTAAGACACTAATTCCTATACTCATTAAGGAATTTCCATAATGTACCGGTTGGAAGCTTGTAAACATGCTTAATAACCACGTAATAAGATAGTAAATAGCAATGGTAATGGTTGCACCAATCACAATAGATTTGAATTTCTCGGTGACGGTAACTACTTTGTATTTATATAACATGAAACACACTAAAAAGGTTGTAAAAGTTGCTCCTACAGCCTGAATTACGATTCCCGGATACATAGATTCGAAAAGAGCAGATAAAGCTCCAATAAACAATCCTTCAAATAAAGCATAACCCGGAGCTAAATAGCCGGAAAGATGCGGTTTAAAGGATGCTACAAGAACTAAAATTAGTCCAACAACAGCACCGCCAATTAAGAATGGCAAGGGATTATAACCACTAGCGGTCATAGTCCAAGTTAAGGTAGCCGAGGCAACCAATAATAAAAGCATTATTAAACTTTTATTAATAGTTCCTGAAACAGTCATGGTTTGATTGTAATCAATTAGAACCGAACGATTTCCTTGTTCATCAACCTCTACTGTTTGAGGTTTATTGAATGATTTGCTTTTAAAAAATGGATTGTTTGATGTCATATTTTTAATTTTTTGTCTTTCAAATATAAATAAAATTATGGAATATCAGATACGCGTAAGGTATTCACCATTCCTTTATCCGCAATTGGCATAGCGGCTAAATTAATAACCATGTCACCTTTGTCAACGAATCCTTTCGCTTTGGCAATCATATTTACATCTTCCACGGTATCATCAGTGCTGGCAAATTTGTCATAATAAAACGAGCGAACTCCCCATAATAAATTCAATTGCGTTAGGATCCTTTTGTTTGATGTGAACACTAAAATATGAGCTGTTGGTCGCCAAGCAGAAATTTGAAAGGCAGTGTAACCACTATTTGTTAAGGTCGAAATTGCTTTCGCTTTAATTTCATTTGCCATGACAGCAGCATGAAAACAAATTGATTTTGTAATGAATCGTTTGGTGCGAACATGAGGCGGGTTATGCGGAACCTGAATAAGCGGACTATCTTCGACTGATTTGATAATTTTGGTCATGGTTTCTATTACTTCTACCGGATAATTTCCAACAGAAGTTTCGCCTGAAAGCATAACGGCATCGGCACCATCCATAACAGAGTTGGCAACGTCATTTACTTCAGCTCTGGTGGGCGTTAAACTCGTAATCATAGTTTCCATCATTTGAGTAGCTACAATAACAGGAATTCTAGCTGTTTTTGCACGATGAATCAATTTTTTTTGAATTAACGGAACCTCTTCTGCCGGCACTTCTACACCAAGGTCACCACGGGCAACCATTAAACCATCACAAAAAGCAACAATTTTATCGATATTTTCAACGGCTTCCGGTTTTTCAATTTTTGCTATGATTGGAATTTTATAGGAAGAATGTTTAGCAATCAAATCTTGCAATTCTTCCAAATCTTTTGGTGTTCTTACGAAAGATAATGCAATCCAATCTACTTCATTTTCAATGGCAAATAAAGCATCTTTCACGTCTTTTTTAGTTAAAGCCGGTAAAGAAACTTTTGTATTTGGAAGGTTAACCCCTTTTTTAGATTTCAACGGTCCGCCTTGAATAACACGACAAACCACTTCCGTTGTTCCGTTTGTTTCCAAAGCTTCAAACATCAGCTTTCCATCGTCTAAAAGTATTTTTTCACCTGGTTTAACGTCTCTTGGAAATTCTTTGTAATTCATGTAAACCCGTTCGGCAGTTCCTGGAATGTCTTCCGCTGTTTGAAAGGTGATAATGTCGCCTTTGCTGACTACAACGTCTTCTTTCATAACACCTACTCTTAATTTAGGACCTTGAAGGTCGGCTAAAATAGCAGTGGTGTATCCAAATTCTTCATTTAAACCACGAATAATATCAATTCGTTCTTTCACATCGGCATAGTCTGCATGAGAAAAATTGATTCGGAATACATTTACTCCGGCATCAATCATGTTTTTAATGATTTCTTTTGAACTACATGCTGGCCCTAGGGTGGCAACAATTTTAGTTTTTTTGTTGGTTGGCATAATTATTTAAAAAATTAAATTGTTTTTAGATTTTAGTTGACTTTTTTTCACAGGATAAACAGTGGTGACTTGGTCAATGGTTTTTAGTTTATTTGTAATTGATGAGGTATTTATTTGGTTTTCATCCCCTTCAATTTTGAGAAAATAATCTACTTTTTTTAATTCAGGTAATAAGTAATAGGTGTTCGTAAATTCCTGCTGTGCATTGAATAGGTTAACAGTATTGTTTTTTTGAAGAAGACTGATTTCTTTTTTGTTTTCAATTAATGTCCAAAAAACTGATTTCTTTTTATCTTCAAAATTAAAATGAGTAAATGCGGTTTTTTGTTTATCTGTTTCAATCAAGATGTCTTTTTTACATTTGCTTAATAGAATAGGTAATTTTTGGTTGATATAGTATGCAATTCGAAAATCATCTAAGGTTGTATGAATAGCGATAAGCTGGTAATCAACCTCTTCGAAGTCATCGATGAATAATTTGTGAATAGCCATTTCTCATTAAAACAAGATGTAAATATAGTATTTTTGGAATAGATTCGAATTTCAAATTCGGAACTTAACGATAATTTATTAACGAAAACGATATAGTTTTAGGAGATTCCTAAAATTTAGTATCCATTTTTTCTTGAAACGCAAAATAAGCACGTTTGGAAGCAATTTCTTCTGCTTTCTTTTTAGAGGTTGCTCTTGCCTTCGCAATTACTTTATTATCAATGCTCAATTTAACGCCAAAAAAGCGTTGGCCATCATTTCCATTATCATCAAAAACGTCATAATTAAATGGCTTTTTTTCTTTTTGACACCATTCAATTACCAAACTTTTATAACTAATTACTTTTCCTTCTAATTTAGCAATATCGACATAGGGTAAAATAACCCTTTTATGGATAAATTTTTCACAATAAACATAACCTCTGTCCAAGAATATAGCACCGACTAAGGCTTCAAAAATATTTCCGTGGATGTTATCGCCAAAATGTTGAAAAGGCACTTTGCTGTCCACTAATTGAATTAAGTTTAAGTCTTTTCCTAATTCATTTAAGTGCTCTCTACTCACAATTTTTGAACGCATTTTGGTTAAGTAACCTTCATCTCCGGAAGGGACAACATTAAACAAGTGCCCTGCAATAACCGCACTAAGCATTGCATCGCCTAAAAACTCTAACCTTTCATAATTGATGGGATTCCCTTTTAAATCTAATTTGTTGGAGGAGCGGTGCGTAAAAGCTTTTCTGTAATATTCGATTTCATTCGGTTTAAATCCAAGAATTTTATGAATTGCATCAAAAAAAATCCCGCCTTCAAGAGGACGGGATTTGGTAAATATTTTTTTAAAAAGACTCATTTAAGTTTACTCTTCCAATTTTTTAAATAAAACGCAGGCATTGTGTCCGCCAAAACCAAAAGTATTGCTCATGGCAACCTTTATGTCTCTTTTTTGTGCTTTATTTAATGTTAAATTCAGTTCCGGATTAATGTTTTCATCTATGTGTACATGGTTAATCGTTGGCGGAATAATACCATGCTCAATAGCCAAAATAGAAGCAATTGCTTCAATTCCACCGGCAGCCCCTAATAAATGACCAGTCATTGATTTGGTTGAATTGATATTGATGGTTTTAGCATGCTCGCCAAAAACAGCACTGATTGCTTTTAATTCAGCCACATCGCCTAATGGAGTTGAGGTTCCGTGTGTGTTGATGTGCTCTACTTCTTGAGGTTTCATATTTGCATCTCGCAAGCAATTATTCATTACCGCAATTACGCCAATTCCTTCCGGATGAGGAGCCGTTAAATGATAGGCGTCAGAAGACATTCCACCACCACCAACTTCACAATATATTTTTGCTCCTCTGGCTTTTGCGTGTCCATATTCTTCTAAAACTATAGCTCCGGCACCTTCACCCAAAACAAAACCATCACGGGTAACATCAAAAGGCCTGGAGGCAGTTTCCGGGCTTTCATTTCTGGTTGACAAAGCGTGCATGGAATTAAACCCACCCATTCCGGCAATAGTTACAGCAGCTTCTGAACCGCCTGAAATAATGACATCACATAAACCTAAACGGATATAATTAAAAGCATCTATCATTGCGTTTGCCGAAGAAGCACAGGCCGAAACAGTTGTATAATTTGGACCCATGTAGCCATTCCGCATGGAAATATGAGCCGGTGCAATATCAGCAATCATTTTTGGAATAAAAAAGGGATTGAATTTTGGAGTTCCATCACCTTTAGCATAATATAAAACTTCTTCTTGAAAGGTTTCTAATCCACCAATTCCTGCTCCCCAAATAACCCCAACGCGGTATTTATCAACATTGTCAGCAGTTAATCCGGCATCTTTGATAGCTTCATCACTAGCTACAATGGCATATTGAGCAAATTTATCCATTCTTCTGGCTTCTTTGCGATCAATAAAATCTTCAATGTTGAAATTTTTTATTTCACAAGCAAACTTTGTTTTGTGTTTTTCAGTATCATAATAGGTGATTGGTGCAGCACCACTTAAGCCATTAACTAGGGCGTTCCAATATTCCTGAATATTATTCCCTATGGGTGTTAATGCACCTAAACCAGTAACAACTACTCGTTTTAACTCCATTTTATTAAAAATTTATTGGTACGAATATAAACAAAAAAACCCTGATTTTTATTGAATAGTAAAAAACAGGGGTGATTTTTTGTATATATGTTTGATTGAAAGTCAATCAGTAAATTAATTTTTAGTAAAAATAATAACACCCGTTCTGAAAAGACAGAACGGGATGTTTGTAGTTATTATTTTTTAGCTTCTTCGATGTAAGAAATTGCTTGACCTACAGTAGCAATGTTTTCAGCTTGGTCGTCCGGAATTTGAATATCAAATTCTTTTTCGAATTCCATAATTAGCTCAACAGTGTCTAATGAATCAGCTCCTAAATCGTTTGTGAAGCTTGCTTCTGTTACAACTTCATTCTCGTCAACACCTAATTTGTCTACGATAATCGCTTTTACTCTTGATGCAATGTCTGACATAATCTTTAAATTTTAGTTTAATTGTTGGCAAAAATAAAAAACTTTATTTTAAAACAACATTTTAGTTAATAAATGTGACCACGAATTTAAAAAATTTATTTCACAATAGTGGCTCAATGGATATAAAATCTCATATTTAATTTGTTTTTTTGTCTAATAAATTTACCAGAAAATATGCAGAACATTGTGATTTTCGCCTCTGGAGCGGGCTCCAATGCGGAAAACATCATTCGTTATTTCAAAAATAACAGCAAAAAATCGATAGTCGCTGTTTTCTCAAACAATGCTAATGCCAAAGTGATTGAGAAAGCAAAAAATCTTGATGTTCAAACAATTGTATTCAATAAAGACGAGCTTTACGGCGATTTTGTGCTTAAAAATTTAAAAGAGTTAAACCCTGATTTAATTGTTTTGGCGGGCTTTTTACTCAAATTTCCGGAGCATATTATTATAGAATTTCCAAATAAAATTATAAACATTCACCCCGCTTTGTTGCCTAAGTATGGTGGAAAAGGAATGTATGGGAAATATGTTCATCAGGCTGTTTTAGACAATAAAGAAAATGAAACTGGAATCACCATTCATTATGTAAATGAACAATTCGATGAAGGAGGAATAATCTTTCAAAAATCAACTTCAATTTCAGATTGTAAAACACCCGATGAAATTGCTAATAAAGTGCACGAACTCGAACAACTTTTTTTTCCGGAAGTAATTAACCAACTTTTATAAACCTATTTATCCATCACCAATAACCCATCACTCAAAATGATTCACGAAGTCCACATCTATACCGACGGAGCAGCTAAAGGAAATCCAGGGCCAGGTGGCTATGGTGTGGTCATTGAATTAGTAGGCTCACCCTATAAAAAAGAATTCTACGAAGGTTTTAGATATACCACCAACAATAGAATGGAATTGTTGGCCGTGATTGTAGGTTTAGAAAAACTAAAAAACCCCAATACATCGGTTTTAGTTACTTCTGATTCTAAATATGTGGTAGATGCCGTGGATAAAAGATGGGTTTTTCAATGGGAAAAGAAAGGTTTTTCCGGAAAGAAAAATCCTGATTTATGGATGCGGTTTTTAAAAATCTACCGCAAGCATAAAGTTGATTTTCAGTGGATAAAAGGGCATAACAATCATCCTCAAAATGAACGGTGCGATGAATTGGCTGTTTATGCTTCTAATTTACCGAATTTATCGGTGGATGCGTTTTATGAAAAGGAGGAGGGGAAGTTGTTTTGAAAAAGAAAATCATATTTGAGATTCTCTAAAAATAGTTACTAAAATTACCTCTTTATAACACTTACAGCAGTTCCGGTTACGGTAACTATAACATAATTACTTGTGGTTAACTCAGTATCAATAGTTATCCCAACAACAGCATTTGCATTTAATTTTTCTGCGTTTGCTTTAAGTTGTTCAAACGCTTGCTCTTTTACTTCGGAAACGCTTTCACCTATACCGGCATAATATTTTTGCAAGTTAAAAGTCATTTTCATCTTTTGCATATTTACGGCTGTACCGGTAACAATGCCTCTGTATTCTGCAATTTTGTACTCTTCAATGGAATTGGTTGTTGTTAAAATCATGGTTGTGATTTAAATTTTGATTGTTAGACTAATTAATTATTATATTGTTACCTATTTCAAATTTAAAAAAATGTATTAATTACGTTGACCAGTTTCCATCATACAATCGTAGTAAAAACTAGAACAAAATAAAAACCAAAAGTATACCAAGGAAGCATTATTAAAAGCGTAACAATATAAGTGGAAACACCTATAATCACATTTCGAATAATTTCGTTAAAAAAGGTTGCTATTTTTCTCAAAAGTGTCATTTTTTTTAAAATCCACCGCTCTTAACCCCAAAACTTTCTAAAACTTTATAATTTTTACTTTTTTCAATGATTGAAGATCTAAAAAATACCTCAATATAAACTAGTAAAGTTTATTTACTGCAAAATCATGAACTGTTTTTTCCGAACACCATCACTTACCATAATAAATACATCAGCATTAAATGTACCGTAAAAAGGCATATAATAGTTGTTACCTTTATTATCTTGAATTTTATTATAAGCAACTTCTCCATCAACTGAATAGGTAAAATCATAAAGTGCCGTAGATTCAAAAAAACCTTTCGAAACTTTGGTGCGACCGTCGCTTTTCTCAGTCAAATTTTTACCCGAATTTAATAAAACATGCAGTTGATCATCTTTTAAAAAGGCATTGTAAGAAGGAGAAGTAGCTCTTTTGAAAATACTTCGCCCCCAATTGATTGCTCCGGTTTTATCAAATTTTAAAATCAAAATATCATCATAATGGAAAGTAGTAGTCCAATAGCCTCCACCATTCATTCCTGTGGAAATATATGTTTGGGTAGTATAGAATTCTTCAGCCAGTAAAAAGGTATTTCCTTGGCTGTCTCTAACAATGTAATCCACATAAAAGGAGTTAAGTTCTTTTTTCTTTTTATCATGTCTTTCTGCTTTAGCATCTCCATATAAATCATCGTAAACATCTTTTGGTAAAACCTTATTTTTTTTTGAGTGTACTGAAAAAGCCAAAGTGTTTATTTCAAAATTACAACCGCCTTTTATGTTTCCGGCTCTTTCGTTAGAATAAAAGCCCACTAAATTCAATTTATTTTCATAATAATTCATCGCCAATGACGAAATGTGCAAGTCGTCGTCTAAACTAATTTTAAGACTTTGAGAATCGTCTTTGGAAAGCTTATTTAACACAAATTCATAATTGGCAACTCCTCCTTTAGATTGTGATTTTCCACTAATAAATAACTTCCCTAACGGATAAACTGTAGCCACATCATCTACAAACAAATCATTGGGTTCAAAATAATTATCCGCATCTTCCTGATACGATTTTTCAAACATTAACTTTAGTGTTTCCGAGTCAAAAACATGCACTTTATAAGAGTTAAGATTCTTTTTGATGTTATCGGTTGCAATCGCAATAAACTTTCCGTTGGGCGAAATAGCTACATTGGTACCGCGTTTGTTTCTGCCGGTAAACAATCCTCCTTTTTCTACATCGGCTTTAAAAAGTTCCTTTTGAGTATAGGTTTGCTTTTCGATATTAAAGGTGTTACAGTAAACAATTCGCTCGCGTTTGTTTGGAGATAAAACAGTAATGTATTTAATTTCATCTCCATAGCTTACATAACCGTCAAAACTTTCTTTTTTATCGCTCTCAATTATTTTTGAGAAGATTTTATTCAATTGATTGTCAAAAACATCTAAGAGAAAGTTGTTTTTGTTGGCTCTAATCAGGCCTGTTTTGCCTTTCGAAGTGGTATGTATAGCTAAAACTCCACTAGACACAGAAATCTCATCTTTAAATTCGGCACTTTCGGTAATTTGTAATTGGGTCGTTCCTTGGGCATGTAACAAATTAATTGATAGTACTACTGCGAGAAAAATGATTTTTTTCATAATTAAATAGAAATGGGTTTACGTTTTAGTTCCAATGATGACAAATATAGTAATCTAATCATTGTTGTCCGATAAAAGTAAATAAAAGAAGCCAAATTAATGGCTTCTTAAAAGTTATCGTAATTTAGAGTTGCAAAATTCAAATAACGATGAGTAAAAGTAATTATTTTTCTAGTAAATCTGTTTTCGGACAGCTGATTTAAGAGAAAATCCCCATCATTTTGTCATACCGACGCAGGAGGAATCTCAGCTATCATTAGCAAATAATGAGATTCTTCGTTCCTAGGATGACAAGTAATTGCTTAACTTAATGACATTGTTGGAGCGGCAGCGGGGACAATTCTGTTTCAATAGACTTGAATGACCTACCTAAATCAATTTATATCATTAAAGTAAAAATGGAGAATTTATCTAGAGAATTCAAAATTATAAAACAATAATGTTTTTTTAAAAGACATTCTAATTGTTACATTTTTTTATTTCTAGTAAATGTGACTAAATTTTTAAATTTAGATAACCGGCCCCACAAAAAGTTCTTGTAAAAAGCTCCGCAAACATCTCCCTAATTTGCGGAATTTTTTTTAATTCAAATCTAATTTTCACAAACTTTTAAACTTCTTCCCTTTTAAACTTTTAAACAAAAACCGTATCTTTGCACCTTATTTCAAACCATAACTCATGAATAAACTACTCATTGTAGGAACCGTTGCTTTTGATGCGATTGAAACGCCTTTCGGAAAAACAGAAAAAATTTTAGGTGGAGCAGCTACTTTTATTGGCTTGTCGGCTTCTTTTTTTAATGTAAAATCGGCGATTGTTTCCGTTGTTGGAGAAGATTTTCCGCAAGAATATTTGGATTTATTATCCAATAGAGACATCGATATTTCCGGAATTGAAATCGTAAAAGGCGGGAAAACTTTTTTTTGGAGCGGTCGCTATCATAATGATTTGAATTCAAGAGACACCCTAGAAACTCAACTAAATGTATTAGCGGATTTCCAACCTAAAGTTCCTACTGAGTATAAGGATGCCGCAGTAGTAATGTTAGGTAACTTGCACCCAATGGTTCAAATCAGTGTGTTAGACCAGATGACTTCTAAGCCTAAATTGGTTTTATTGGATACAATGAATTTCTGGATGGACTGTGCGTTAGCTGAATTGCATGAAGTAATGAAACGCGTGGATGTAATCACCATTAACGATGAGGAAGCACGTCAGTTATCCGGTGAATATTCGTTGGTAAAAGCAGCAGCTAAAATCCATACTATGGGACCAAAATATGTGGTGATAAAAAAAGGAGAACACGGAGCCTTATTATTTGAAGGAAAAGAAATTTTCTTTGCACCAGCCTTACCCTTAGAAGAAGTGTTTGATCCAACCGGAGCCGGTGATACTTTTGCAGGCGGTTTTTCAGGGTATATTGCGCAAAGCGAAAACATCTCGTTCAACAATATGAAAAATGCCATCATTTATGGTTCAAATTTAGCGTCGTTCTGTGTTGAGAAATTTGGAACCGACCGAATGGTTGACTTAGAACGCGAAGAAGTGTATGATCGCTTAATACAATTCAGAGCGTTAACACAATTTGACATTGAATTAGAATAAACTAGTGTGCCCCGAAATGTCGGGGCATTTTTTATAGAGATTATAAGTGTATAAAAGAAACTGAAACAAGTTCAGTTTAAACAACCAAAAGTATACCATGAGTGACAACTTAAAACACGAATGTGGGATTGCCCTTTTACGACTAAAGAAACCATTGTCTTTTTACAAAGAAAAGTATGGTTCGGCTTTTTACGGAATACAAAAAATGTACCTCCTAATGGAAAAGCAACACAACCGCGGTCAAGATGGAGCCGGATTTGCCAGCATAAAATTTGATGTTGAGCCAGGGCAACGCTATATTAGTCGGATTCGGTCTAATCAAGCTCAGCCTATTCAAGATATTTTTGCTCAAATAAATGAGCGAATTAATGAAGAACTCTCTGCTCATCCGGAATACCAAGATAATGTAGCTCTTCAAAAAGAGCATATTCCTTATATCGGAGAATTATTTTTAGGACACGTTCGGTATGGTACTTTCGGCAAAAACAGTATTGAAAGTGTACATCCGTTTTTACGTCAAAACAATTGGATGCACCGAAATTTGATTGTAGCCGGTAATTTCAATATGACGAATGTAAAAGAACTTTTTGACAACTTGGTCGAGCTGGGACAGCATCCCAAAGAATTAGCAGATACAGTAACCGTAATGGAAAAAATTGGTCATTTTTTAGATGATGAAGTAATCGATTTATATCAGGAATGTAAAAACAACGGATTATCCAAAAGAGAGGCTTCACCAGTGATTGCCGAAAAATTAGATATTGCAAAAATTTTACGAAAAGCATCTAAAAATTGGGATGGTGGTTTTGCCATGGCCGGTTTGCTAGGTCACGGCGATGCATTTGTGTTTCGTGATCCTGCCGGAATTCGTCCTGCGTATTTTTATGAAGATGAAGAAATTGTGGTGGTTGCCTCAGAACGACCGGTAATTCAAACGGTTTTCAATGTGCCTTTCGAAAAGATAAAAGAATTAGATCCGGGAAAAGCATTGATTATCAAAAAGAATGGAAGTTTTTCGTTAGAAGAAATTTTAGAACCGCTCGAAAAGAAAGCGTGTTCATTTGAACGGATTTATTTTTCCAGAGGAAGCGACGCTGAAATTTACAGAGAGAGAAAAATGCTAGGAAAATTGATTCTTCCTGCAGTTTTAGATGCAATTGAAAATGATACAGATAATACGGTGTTCTCTTACATTCCGAATACAGCGGAAACTTCTTTTTATGGAATGGTTGAAGCCGCACAGGATTTTTTAAATCAACGAAAAAATAAATACATTATAGATAATCGTAAAACATTAACGAAAGAAAAGTTAGAAGAAATCCTTTCGGTAAAAATCAGAACCGAAAAAGTTGCAATTAAAGACGCCAAATTGCGAACATTCATTACAGAAGATAGTAGTCGTGATGATTTGGTTGCTCACGTATATGATGTTACCTATGGCGTAATCAATACATCCGATACTTTAGTGATTATTGATGATAGTATCGTTCGAGGAACAACGTTAAAGAAAAGCATCATTCGCATGATGGATCGTTTAAATCCGAAACGTATTGTCATTGTTTCCTCAGCACCGCAAATTCGCTACCCGGATTGTTATGGAATTGATATGGCAAAATTAGAAGGATTGGTTGCTTTTAGAGCGGTTTTAGAATTATTGAAAGACACGAATCAATATCATTTTGTAGACGACGTTTATAAAAAATGTAAACAACAGGAAAAGTATAAAGACGGAGAAATTATTAACTACGTGAAAGAAATTTATGCACCGTTTACTAATCAGGAAATAGCAGATAAAATAGCAATCATGTTAAGTTCTTCTGAAATCAAAGCGGAGATTAAAATTATATTTCAAACGGTTGAAAATTTGCATGTTTGCTGTCCGAATCATTTAGGAGATTGGTATTTTACGGGTAACTATCCAACCCCTGGTGGTAATCGTGTGGTGAACAGAGCTTTTATGAATTTCTATGAAGGAAAAGATGCCAGAGCCTACTGAAAGAGGCCAATTTATGCGTTTTAACGATTTTTGGCGCATTTCATCTAATTTTTTTGTTAACAAAATAGTCTTATCATACATTTGTTCCACCATAGCATTAGTAGGTTAAGTTTATGGTAGATTTGGGGCAAAAAGGGTGGAAGCAATTCCACCTTTTTTATTTTATATAGTTTTGCCACTTCAAAGAGTTATCAACAACCCCCCAAAAAAGCATCATACACCCTTAAAACCCCAAACGTTAAAATTTAGATTCCAATACAATAGTTTCTGTTAATAAAGCGTTGTATATTTGTGATTACCATAGTACGCACGGTTAAGTTTATGGTAGATTTGGGGCAAAAGGGTGGAAGAAATTCCACCTTTTTATTTTATAAAAAAAGCGACACAAAATGTATCGCTTTTATAATAGAGGAAGCTATTATTGTTTACTTATCTATAGCATATCTTCTGGAAACTTCTGACCAATTGATAACATTAAAAAAAGCTTCAATATAATCTGGTCTTCTGTTTTGATAGTGAAGGTAGTAAGCGTGCTCCCAAACATCCATTCCTAAAATTGGTGTTCCACCACAACCAACTCCCGGCATTAGCGGATTATCTTGATTTGGTGTTCCGCAGACATCTAGTTTACCTCCTTTTTGTACACATAAAAAAGCCCAACCCGAACCAAATTGTGTTGCCCCGGCTTTTGCAAATTTGGCTTTGAATTCCGCAAAAGTACCAAAATCTCTCTCGATAGCCTCTGCTAATTCACCAGTTGGTTCGCCACCACCATCTGGAGTCATGACAGTCCAAAACAAGTTATGGTTGTAAAATCCACCCCCGTTATTACGAACAGCAGCATTTGTTTTATCTAAGTTGATTAGTATGTTTTCAATTGTTTTGCCCTCCAAATCTGTACCGACAATGGCAGCATTTAGATTGTTGGTATAAGCAGCATGGTGTTTGGTATGATGGATTTCCATCGTACGGGCATCAATATGAGGTTCTAATGCATCATATGCATAAGGTAATTTTGGTAATTCAAATGACATAGTATAAATTTTTATGTTCGACAATAGTTGCATCAAATTTAATCAATTAACTTTGGAATAAGAAATTCTATTTAGTTATAGTTTTATTAATTTAAATTATAGTTTTGGACAAACCTGCCTTTTCAATCTACGACGCCTCTGCCGGTTCAGGCAAAACGTTTACTTTAGTCAAAGAATATTTAAAAATTATTCTTACCTCAAGTAAAGAAGATGCTTATAAAAATATTTTAGCAATTACTTTTACCAATAAAGCGGTAGGTGAAATGAAATCAAGGGTAGTTGGCACCCTTAAAGAGTTTGCTCAAGTTAACCCGAACACAAAAGCTCAGGAGGTAATGGCCCAGATTCAATCGGAAACCGGACTTTCAGTGCAGGATATTCATACTAAATCAAAAGCAATAATTCGAAATATTATTCACAATTATGCTGCTTTTGATATTTCTACGATTGATAAGTTTACACACAAAGTTATACGAACCTTTGCTCATGATTTGAATCTGCCCTCAACATTTGAAGTATCCTTAGAAACTGAAAATTTACTTACTGAAGCCATCGATGCATTAATCGCCCAAGCCGGTGATGACGAGATGCTTACTGATTTATTAGTAAATTTTACGTTAGAAAAAACAGACGATGATAAATCTTGGGATATTTCCCGGGATATTAAAGAAATTGGCAAACTATTATCCAATGAAAATAATCGAAGTGAAATAAATCATTTTAAAGACAAACAAATTCATGAATTTATTGTTTTAAAAAAAACAGTCAATGAAAAAATGATAAGTATTGAAAAAAAGTGTTTAGAAAATGGACAACAAGCCATGCAATTAATTCAGGAAAATCAAATAGACATAAAATCATTTTACAGTAGTTATGTATATATTTATTTTAATAAAATAGCTCAAGGGGAAATTGTCAATAATAAAAAAATATCAAAATATTTAGAAGAGGGTAATCGATACTCAAAAGCAACACCCCAAAATCAGAAGGCAGCTATTGATTTAATCGCCTCTGATTTGATGGCTTTACATAGTTCCATAAATGACTTAATAAAAGAGTATCTACTCTACAACGCTTTTCTAAAAAACATTACTCCGTTATCATTGCTCAATCGAGTAAGTCAAGAATTACATAAAATTCAAGACGAACAAAATATTCTTTCGATAGCCGAGTTCAATGCAATTATTCATAACGAAATTCAAAATCAACCGGCTCCTTTTATTTATGAGCGAATGGGCGAACGTTACAAGCATTTTTTTATCGATGAATTTCAGGATACATCTCAAATGCAATGGGAAAATTTGATTCCATTGATTGACAATGCCTTGTCAAGTGAAGATTTAGGAGGCGAAAGAGGTTCGCTCATGATTGTAGGCGATCCAAAACAATCTATTTATCGCTGGCGAGGAGGAAAAGCAGAACAGTTTATCGAATTGAGTAAAACCAAAAATCCGTTTGTAAATCCGGATAAAAAACTTTTTCATTTAGATACCAATTGGAGAAGTTATTCTGAAGTGATTGATTTTAATAATCAGTTTTTCCAATTTCTATCGAATGAATTCCAACATCCTGATTATAAAGATTTATATGAAAATCATAGTCATCAAAATGAAAATTCTAAAAAAGGCGGTTATGTAAATCTTTCTTTTATTCCATCAATATCTGATTGGGAGGAAGATGTTGAAAAAGACAAACTTTATTTAGAGGCAATACTTCAAACCATTCAGAAAGTACAATCTAAAAACTTCACTTTCCGCGATATGGTTATTTTAACCCGAAAAAAAGAACCAGGTGTAAAAATAGCTACTTTTTTAACGGAAAACAGCATTCCCATCGTTTCTTCTGAAACACTTTTGCTGCAAAACTCTTCGGAAGTTAGTTTTATAATAGCCTTGTTGAGGTTTTTGAAAAACGGGGAAGATAAGGAGGCAAAAGCTCATTTTTTGTATTATATCGGAACTAAAAGGCAAAGTAAAAGCTCGGTTCATGATTTCATTGCAATGGGCATGAGTTTTATAACAGAATCGGCATTAGAAAACTGGTTGGCTTCTATTCAATTAATCTTCTCCTTTCAAAAATTACGAAAAAAATCATTGTATGAAGTAGTAGAATGTTGTATAAAAACGTTCATTCAACCAAAACAAACTAACGCCTATATTCAAGATTTTTTAGACCGAGTTCTAGACCGGGATATTAAAAATCAATCCGGTATTTCAGATTTTTTGGTCTATTGGGACGAGAACGCACATCGGTTCAGTATTCCTTCACCGGAAGGCAACAATGCCATTCGAATCATGACTATTCATAAAGCCAAAGGATTGGAATTTCCGGTTGTAATATTTCCATATGCAGAAGAGAATTATTCAAAATCACCTAAAGATAAATTATGGATAGAACCGGAATCTGATTTGATTTCGTTGCCTAAAATATTAGTGGACAATAATAAAAGTATAGAAGAAATAGGTGATTCCGCTGCACAGGTTTTTCAACAAAAAAAGGAAGAAGAATTACTGGATAACATCAATATTTTATATGTTGCAATGACAAGAGCTGAGGAACAATTATATATTATTTCCAGTATGAATTTAACATCGAAAGGCGAAATTTCCCAAAACAACATGTCCTCTTTTTTTCTGAAATTTATAGAAGAGAAAGGATTGTTGAATAGGCATAAAAATACATATGAATGGGGTTATGAAAGCAGAATTTCTTCTTCAGGAAAAAAAACGCAAGAATTAAAACCAATACCATTAGTCCAAGAAGTATTAAATTCTGAATCTATCAAAATTGCTCAACGGGAGAGCTTAATGTGGGGCACACATCAACAAAAAGCTATTGAATATGGTAATGTAATTCATGAAATATTGTCTTATATCAAAACCAGAAATGATATTGAATGGGCAATTTCAAAAGCTTTGGAAATCGGATTAATTTCGGTTTCACAAAAAGAAGAAGTGAATATAATAATCAATCAAGTTTGTTCGCATCCGGAATTGAATTTATTTTTTGATGAAACTAACAAAACGCTGAATGAACAGACTATTTTGAGAAAATCTGATTCTATTATTAAACCGGATAGAATTGTATTTACCCAACAAAATCAAGCCATGTTATTGGATTATAAAACAGGAGAACCAAACTTAAAACATCAAAAACAATTAGAAGTATACGAAACAGCACTACATAACATGGGGTTTAAAGTTATAAAAAAAGCATTAGTTTATATCGGAGAAACATTGGAAATAGTAACTTTGTAAAAAACAAAAAAAATATGTACGGTAAAATACAACAGCACTTACAAAACGAGCTAAAAACCATTGAAGATAATGGAATATTTAAAAAAGAACGAATTATTACTTCACCTCAAGGAGCAGAAATTACCATTTCAACAGGGGAGTTTGTTTTAAATTTTTGTGCAAATAACTATCTGGGATTATCTTCGCACCCTGAAGTAATTCAAGCGGCAAAAGACGCATTGGACTCACATGGTTTTGGAATGTCTTCTGTTCGATTCATTTGTGGTACACAAGATATTCACAAACAATTAGAAAAAACAATTGCCCATTTTTACGGAACAGAAGACACCATTTTATATGCTGCAGCTTTTGATGCAAATGGTGGTGTTTTTGAGCCTTTATTTAATGAGGAAGATGCTATTATTTCAGACAGTTTAAATCATGCATCCATTATTGATGGTGTTCGTTTATGTAAAGCAGCTCGCTATCGTTATGAAAACAGCAATATGGCTGATTTGGAACAACAACTAATTAAAGCAAATGAAGAAGGACGCAGGTTCAAATTAATTGTGACAGATGGTGTTTTTTCAATGGACGGATTGGTAGCACCATTAGATAAAATTTGCGATTTAGCAGACAAATACGATGCCATGGTCATGGTGGACGAATGTCATGCGGCTGGATTTATCGGAGCTACCGGAAAAGGGACGATGGAAGCAAAAGGAGTAATGGGCAGAGTAGATATAATTACCGGAACCTTAGGAAAAGCATTAGGTGGAGCGATGGGAGGTTACACCACTGCCAAAAAAGAAATTATAGAAATTCTTAGGCAACGATCAAGACCCTATTTGTTTTCTAATTCTTTAGCTCCAAGTATTGTTGGAGCTTCTTTAAAAGTGTTTGAACTGTTAGAAAAAGACACCACTTTACGTGATAAATTAGAATGGAATACCAATTATTTCAAAAAAGGGATGAAAGAAGCAGGGTTTGATATTATTGATGGTGATTCAGCGATTGTTCCGGTTATGCTATATGATGCCAAATTATCACAAGTGATGGCAAATGAATTATTAAAAAAAGGGATTTATGTAATTGGGTTCTTTTTCCCTGTTGTACCGAAAGATAAAGCAAGAATCAGAGTTCAGTTATCGGCCGCACATTCTAAAGAACACCTTGATAAAGCCATTATAGCTTTCACTGAAGTTGGAAAAACATTGAATATCATTTAGTTTTAGTTTAGTATTCTTATTAATTTTTTTAACATTAAATTTTGTAGTTAATTTAAAACACCGTATTTTTGCAATAATTAACAATATATTGTAAATAAAAAAACAAATCAAGTATGAAACATCTTAACAAATTAGTTTTAGCTATCTTTATGTTTGCCGGACTTAGTTCGCAAGCACAAGATAGTGATAATCCTTGGGCTTTCTCCTTTGGGGTTAATGCATTAGACGGTGGCCGAGTAAGTGCTGCTAGTAGTGTAGCGGATCAGTTTTCGGAATATTTTAACGCTACAGATTTTTGGAGTGTTGTACCTTCAGTTTCTTATTTTTCTGTTTCCAGACATGTAGGAGATGATTTTTCATTTGGGTTAACAGGGTCTTTCAATAGACTTGAAAAATTTGTTCAACCTAGAGTAGATGGAGAATATGTAGTTGAAGATGTTGATTTAATGTATTACGGTATTGATGCTGTAGTTAATTATAGTATTGGAACATTTTTTAAAGTTTTAGAGCCTACTGTACACGTTGGTGGAGGTTACACTTTCTTAGGTGATAACAGTGCCGGAACTGTAAACGGAGGTTTAGGTTTAAATATTTGGTTATCAGAAACAATTGGTCTTGGATTACGTTCAACGTATAAATATTCTTTTGAAGACGATAGATCAGTTATGCCAACGCACATGCAACATTTTGCTGGTATTACTTTCAAATTTGGAGGTAAAGATACAGATGGAGATGGTATTTATGACAAAGATGATGCTTGTCCAGAAGTGTTTGGTTTAAAACAATACAATGGATGTCCTGATACTGACTTAGATGGAATTATTGATGGTAGTGATGCTTGTCCAGATATATTTGGTTTAGCTGAATTCCAAGGTTGTCCAGATACTGACGGAGACGGAATTGCAGATAAAGACGATTCATGTCCAGAAGTAAAAGGTCCTAAAGAATTAAACGGATGTCCTGATACAGACGGTGACGGAATTGCAGACAAAGACGATAAATGTCCAGAGGTAAAAGGTCCAAGAGAAAACCAAGGTTGTCCATGGCCAGATAGAGATGGAGATAAAGTATTTGACAAAGATGACAGATGTCCAGATGTAGCTGGAACAATTGCTAACAATGGTTGTCCAGAAATAAGCGAAGCTATTCTTAAATCACTAAGCGATTATGCTAAAACAATATTGTTTGAATCCGGAAAAGCAACATTCCAACAAAGAACATTTACGGTATTACAAAACATCACTGGTATCTTAAAAGAATATCCAAATGCTAGATTCTCAATTGAGGGTCATACTGATAGCGATGGTAAAGATGCTGCTAACCAAAAATTATCTGAAGATAGAGCTGCAGCCGTTAAAAATTATTTAATTGAAAACGGAATTAACGCTTCTAGATTAGAATCAAAAGGTTTTGGTGAATCAATGCCAATTGATACCAACAAAACTAAAATAGGTAAAGCAAACAACAGAAGAGTTGAAGTGAAATTAATCAAATAATTTCTTTCAAAATAAATACTGAAAACGTCCCGATTTATCGGGACGTTTTTTTTATTTTTATAAAATGAAGACAAACTCTTTTTTATCTTTATTGGCTAATCATATTTTGGCTAACCATTCTCTTGAAATGGAAAGCTTAACTATTGTGCTTCCTAATAAAAGAGCTAGGGTTTTTTTATTAGAAGAATTAAAACAAACTATTCAATCCAATAGTTTTGCCCCTAGAATTAGTAGCATTGAAGATTTTATTCAGGAAATAGCAAGTATTAGAACGATAGATTCAATTGAATTATTATTTGAGTTTTATTCGGTTTACCTTTCTGTAACAAATAAAAATGAGCAACAGTCGTTTGAACAATTTTCTATTTGGGGAAAAACCTTGCTTCAGGATTTTAATGAAATAGACCGATACCTCCTCTCTCCTAACCATGTTTTTTCTTATCTGAAAGAAATTGAAGCCATAAAAAGATGGAATCTTGAGTTACAGGATAAAACAAAATTAATTGAAAATTATCTCCAATTTTGGGACAATATGCCTTTATATTATGACACTTTTTATAAGCATTTATTAAACAAAGGAGTTGGATATCAAGGGTTAATTTATCGTGAAGCGGTAGAAAATTTAAATCATTTCTCCAACACAATAGGAAACCATCATTTTATTTTTGCAGGATTCAATGCTTTAAATATAGCAGAAGAAATGATTTTTCAGCATTTATTATCTATTGAAAAAGCAACTGTTTTATGGGATGCTGAAGAAACCTTTTTGAATGACCCCTATCATGATGCCGGTTTGTTTGCTCGGAAAATAAAAAAGAGTTGGTCATTTTATAAAAACAATCCTTATCAGTGGATTTTTAATGAATTTAAGGAGGCAAAAAATATCCAAATAATGGGTACGCCTAAAACAATTGGACAAGCTAAATTAGCAGCGGATATAATTCAAACCATTGCCGACCAGCAACCTTTAGAAAAAGTAGCTATTGTTTTAGGAGAAGAAAATATTTTAATTCCGCTTTTAAATTCGTTACCAAATTCTGTTTCGCACTTAAACATTACGATGGGTTATTCCGGAAAGAATAATCCGGTACAATTGTTACTTTCGAAATTGTTCAAAATGCATCACAATGCTTTCAAACGAAGTCAATCTAGCTACGTGTTTTATTATAAAGATGTTTTAGAAGTCCTACAAAACCCATTAGTTGAACCTTTTGTAAATGCAAAAACACTTGTAAATCAAATTAATCAATACAATTATACGTTCATTTCTCATGTAAAGTTGGTTGAAATGTTCAATCAGTCAAATTCATTTTTTCAACTTTTATTCGAAAAATGGTCAGCTAATCCGGTCCAGATACTTGATACTTTAGCAACCGTTTTGATTAAAATTAAACATTTTTTGGAATCGGAAGATTCAAAGGATAAAATCACCAATAGCTTTGTTTATGCCATCTTTAAGATAATTAATAAACTCAGTAATTATTGTTCTGAACACAACTATATTACTTCAATTGAAGGACTTCATGGTTTATACAAACAAATTATTGATTTAGCAGAAGTTTCGTTTGAAGGAGAGCCATTGCAAGGTCTTCAAATTATGGGTGTATTGGAAAGTCGTGTTTTAGATTTCGAAACTGTAATTATCACGTCCATGAATGAAGGTGTCTTTCCTGCCGGGAAATCACAAAATTCATTCATCCCTTTAGATGTGAAAAGAGAATTAGGCTTGCCAACCTTCAAAGAAAAAGATGCCATTTATACCTATCACTTTTATCATCTTTTACAACGGGCAAAAAACATCTATTTGCTTTATAATACTGAATCAGAAGGAATAGATGCCGGTGAAAAAAGTCGGTTTATAACCCAATTAGAAGTTGAAAAACAACCTAATCATGTTCTTTCTCACCAAATTTATAATGCAATTTTACCCGAGAAAGCTCATGAGCCAATGGTTGTAGAAAAATCTGAATTGGTAATGGAGCGATTGCGTGAAATGGCTGGTAACGGATTTTCTCCATCAACCTTGACAACTTATATTCGAAATCCAATGCAGTTTTATTTTCAACGGATTTTGCGAATTTCTGAAACGGAAGAAGTAGAAGAAAATATTGCCATTAATACCCTCGGAACAATTATTCATGCAGCTTTAGAAGTTTTGTATAAACCTTATATAAATACATTTTTAAGTATCTCAAACGTTGAAAATATGCTTAAAATTGCTGATAGTGAAGTTTTCAAACAATTTAAAACTGTTTATAAAGAAGGAGAAATTACCAAAGGTAAAAACCTGTTAGCTTTTGAAGTTGCCAAACGAAATGTATACAATTTTTTACAACTAGAAAAGCGACTTTTGGAACAAGATGACGCAGTAAAAGTGCTGTTTTTGGAAAAAAATTTCGAAGCAGTTTTACAAGATGTTCGCTTACCTTTTCCAATCAAAATCAAAGGAAATGTCGACAGAATAGAACTCAGAAACGGAAAACTTCGTATCATTGATTACAAAACCGGTAAAGTAGAGCAAAACGGATTAGCCATTCAAAACTGGAATGGTTTGACAGACGACATCAAACATGATAAAATTATTCAATTGTTGTGTTATGCCTTTATGGTTCAAGCTGAATTTCCGAATACGGAAATGGAAGTAGGAATTATTTCCTTTAAAAATTTAAAAGCAGGATTTATGCCTTTTCAAATTAAAGAAGGTAGAGAAGTAATTTTAAACGAAGTAGACGATACTGTTTTAGAAGATTTTAAAACGGAATTAATTACGTTATTAAAAAAAATTTTAGATGAACAAACCCCTTTTGTTGAACAAATTATTTAGAAAATGAAACAGCTATTTTTATAAGTTTTTTTGATGTGTCAATTGTTGACATTCGCACAAAAAAAAACTTATGTAGATGAATTTGGGAAAACAATTTACAAAAAGGAAGCGAAATTGTTTTCAAAATACAGAATGCCTGAAAAAATGGTTTTGGTTAAATATGATCGTTTTGAAGGTGAATTAAGTGATTCTTTAAAGCATGCTATTTTTGCTTTTTTGGAAAAAGAAATCGGAAGCACCATCGATAGAAATAAAGTAGTAGTGATTGAGGCGAACATTAACGAAGGAAATTGTAATATTCGTAACATGAGTATTTATAATCAACATCTTACCAAAATAGAAACATTTAAAAATGTGGCTTATTTTGAGGTAATAAGTCAATATAATCCTAGTTATGAAGGGCAAGTAGTAGATCATAATGGAATTATTTTCAATTCTTTTTTCAGTTACTATAAATGGAGTATTCCACGGATAGAAAAATGTGGTGGTACTTTACTAATCTTTCCAAACAATCAATTTATTCGATTAGCAGGTGATGGCGGACAAAAAGATTTGTTTCCTTTGTTGGAGAAAGCAAAAAATTAAATCTTTTTCAAAAAGGTTAAGAGATGCTTTTTTAATGACGACTCATTTTCAATATAACTCATATGCCCATCCGGAAAAGTAACTAATTCCACTTTTGAATTTTCAATTTGGTCAAGACTTTCCTTATAATTCAACACACCATCTTTTTTTCCTAAAATTAACATCATCGGATAGGGAGAAAAATGCAATAAAAATTCTCTGTCTTTTCTTATTTTCATCCCTTCTAAAGCGGCAACAATTCCTTGCAGGGGTGTTTTTAAGGCTTCCATTTTTACTAGCTCAATTTCGACCGCTAAACGTTCCCGGTTGTCTTCGTTAAATAAATTAGCAATTGACATTCTAACAAAAGCAGTATAATTTTGTTTGACAGCTAAAATTGCCCTTTCGCGATTAAATTTTCGTTCCGCACTGTCTGCTCTTGATGTCGAATTGAGTAAAACCAATCCTTTCATTACATCAGGATATAATTCAGCAAAAGCAAGTGCTACATATCCACCCATCGAATGGCCAATAAAAACTGCTTTTCGGATTTTAAGGTCATGTAAAACTTCATGTACCATAACCGCTTGATCTTCCATCGTGTGCAGATAACCCAAACATTCGGTTGCACCGTGACCTAATAAATCAATGGCAATCACGCGGTGTTTTTCAGAAAGTTCAGGAATGAACCGGTTCCACATTTTCAAGTTTTCCAAAAAACCGTGAAGTAAAACAATGGTTGTGCCTTTACCGGTATCGGAATAAGTGATTTTGGCGTTTTTGTAGTCAAAATTTTTCGTTTCAGGTTTCAAGGTTCATAGTAATTTATGCAAAGTAAATTATATCCTCAGCAAAATCCTATTTGGATTGTACTATTTTATTTGATTAGAACACAGATTTTAAAAATTTTAAAAATTTTTAAAATCTGTGTTCTAAAAATACTGCAAAAATTATTGCTTCTTGCTAATTAGTCAAATAAGCAATGAAAAACCAACTTCTAAATAACTCACAATTATATAAATGGACTACATCCTATCAAAATATTTACTAGCTTTGTTTACAATAAATTACAGCTATGAATTTAACAACACAAAAATCAGAATTAATCAAATGGATCAATTCTATTGAGGACGTTGCTATTTTAAAGAAATTAGAAGTTCTAAAATCAGAAACAACTTTTGATTTTGAAAAAGAATGGGCAAGAGGTATTTCTGTTGAAGATGCAAGAAAAAAATCGAAAGAATTCATTAAAACTTTACCTTGGAAAAAGTAAAAATTGAAATTTTACCTGAGGTTATTACTTTTTTAAATGAATTGGTAGCACTACTTTTTTATAAAGAATATTTTGGATTTGAAGATTCCGCACAATTTTACGTACAAAAAATTTATGATTTCATTGAAAATGATTTAATAAATTTCCCTCACAAAACAACACCAAATAAATTAAAAAGATTTGGTTCTTACTATGCATTTTTTAGACCAAATAACAGAACAACATGGTATATTTTCTTTGAAAAAAGTTATAATCGTTACTTAATTACCTATCTAACAAATAACCACGTAAAAGAACTAAATGATTTATAAAAAAACGACCCACATTTCTGCAAATCGTTCTAACTGTTTACTAAAAACTGAACACTGAACACTAACTGTTCATAATCGATTCAATCTCTTCCACTTCAATCGGTATGTTTCGCATCAAATTAAACGGTTCGCCCGTTTTTTGAATGACCATATCATCTTCAATTCGAATACCGAAACCTTCTTTCGGAATGTAAATTCCCGGTTCAACGGTAAAGACCATATTGGCTTGCATCGGTTCGTGTAACAATCCATAATCATGTGTGTCCAAACCTAAATGATGCGAAGTGCCGTGCATAAAATATTTTTTATAAGCAGGCCAATCAGGGTTTTCATTTTGTACATCTACTTTATCAATCAATCCTAAACCGATTAATTCTGAAGTCATTATTTTGCCTACTTCTACATGGTATTCTTTCCATAAAGTTCCCGGAACGAGCATTTTTGTTGCTTCATTTTTCACCCGTAAAACTGCATTGTAGACTTCTTTTTGTCTTGCTGTAAATCGGCCTGAAACCGGAATCATTCTAGTCATATCACTGGAATAATTGGCATATTCAGCACCAACATCCAATAAGATTAAATCACCTGCTTTGCATTGCTGGTTGTTTTCAATATAATGCAACACATTGGCATTGTTTCCTGAAGCAATAATTGGTGTATACGCAAAACCTTTGGAGCGATTGCGAAGAAATTCATGAGCAAATTCGGCTTCAATTTCATACTCCATTACATTTGGCTTTACAAATGAAAGTACTCTTCTAAATCCTTTTTCAGTAATATCACACGCTTTTTGAATAAAATCGATTTCTTCACTTTCTTTTATGGAACGTAAACGTTGCAAAATAGGATTGCTTTTCTCCACTTTGTGAGCCGGATAATTTTCTTTCCACCATTTGATAAAACGGGCTTCGCGAGTTTCAGTTTCTACAGATGCACGGTAATGTTCGTTGGTGTTGATGTATATCGTATCGGCATACGCCATTACTTCTTTCAACGTTTTATGAAAATCCTGAACCCAAATAACATTTTTGATGCCCGAAACTTCAAAAGCTCTTTCTTTTGTTAATTTTTCTCCTTCCCAAACCGCAATATGTTCATTTGTTTCTCTTAAAAACAAAACCTCTTTTAAGTTTTCATAAGGTGCATCCGGAAACAAAAGTAAAATACTTTCTTCCTGATCAACGCCGGATAAATATAAAATATCACGGTGTTGTGCAAAAGGTAAAGTCGTATCGGCACTTACCGGATAATTATCATTAGAATTAAAAATTGCGACACTGTTTGGTTTCATTGAAGCAGTAAATTTTTTGCGGTTTTTGATGTATAAATTTCGATCGATTGGATGGTATTTCATAATTGAATATTTGTTAATTAGAATGTATCAAAAATAGCAAGATTACATTGATTTGCTGTTAATTCAAGTGTAAAATTTTGCCAACACCTAAGTAATGCCTAAATTTCCATTTTAAATTTATTTCTATGAGAAAGAATAGCCTTTTCTGTGTTTTGTTTTTATTCACATTTTTAGTGAGTTGGTCACAAAACAATTCACTTGTTCAAAACATAGCGTTTAATAGTGTTGGACCTACCATCATGAGTGGACGTGTGGTTGATGTCGACGTAAATCCGGATAATCCAATTGAATTTTATGTAGGCTTTGCTTCCGGTGGAGTTTGGTATTCCAATAACAACGGAATGAGTTTTACTCCAATTATGGATAATTCGGCAACTCAAAATGTGGGGGAAATAGCTGTTGATTGGAAGAGCGGTACCATTTGGGTAGGAACAGGAGAGCATAATTCCTCACGATCTTCTTATGCAGGAATAGGAATTTTGAAATCGACTGACAAAGGAAAAACTTGGCAAAATATGGGTTTGAAAGACAGCCACCACATAGGAAAAATAGAAATTAACCCAACTAATCCGAATGAAGTTGTTGTGGGCGTAACCGGACATTTGTATTCAAAAAACATGGAACGGGGTGTTTTCAAAACTACCGATGGTGGAAAAACATGGAATCAAACCTTATTTATTGATCAGGAAACCGGTATTGTCGATATTGCTGTGTCACCTAAAAACTTCAATATACAATATACCTCAGCTTGGAAAAAAGACCGTAAAGCATGGAATTTTTTAGGCAACGGAACTACTTCCGGCATTTATAAAAGTGAAGATGGTGGTTCAACTTGGAAATTGATTTCCACAACTGAAAGCGGATTTCCAACCGGTGAAGGAGTGGGCAGAATTGGTTTAGCAACATTTGATGGTGCTATTGTTTATGCCGTTTTGGATAATCAATCAAAACGACAAAAGAAAATCCAAACAAAAACAACAATGCCTGAAATGTTTAGTGCTCCTGGGGAAGTTTTTATGAATATTCCAAACAGTGAAATAAATGCATATTTGAAAAAGCAAGGACTTTCTGAAAAATACCGGGCGGAGAATATTAAAAATTGGATTCAAAACGGAAACATGGAACCTGCGGAAGCTAAAAAAATAATGCAAGATGCTAACACGGCCTTATTTGAAACAGAAGTGATTGGAGCAGAAGTTTATAAATCTATTGATGGTGGGAAAACATGGAAGAAAACTCATTCAGACTATATAGACGATTTTTATTATTCTTATGGATATTATTTTGGACGAATTGCGGTTGATTTGTCTAATTCAGACAAGTTGTATGTTTCAGGTGTGCCAATTATCAAATCGGAAGATGGAGGGAAAACGTTTGTGTCGATTAATAGGGAAAATGTACATGCCGATCACCATATTGTATGGGTAAACCCAAAAAAAGCAGGCCATTTAATTAATGGAAATGATGGAGGCTTGAATATTTCTTATGATGATGGGGCCAATTGGACCAAATGCAATCCTCATGGCGTTAGTCAGTTTTATCATGTAAATGTGGATTACCAAAAGCCGTACAATATTTATGGTGGGATGCAGGACAATGGGGTTTGGGTTGGGCCAAATAATTATGAGTATAGTGCAGAATGGCACCAGGAAGGAAAGTATCCGTATGAAAATATTTTAGGTGGTGACGGAATGCAGACTCAAATTGACAGCAGAAATCCATCCATAGTTTTCACCGGATTTCAATTTGGAAATTACTATCGCATAGATAGAAGTAATGAAAGTCGAAAATACATTTCACCAAAAGCTAAAAAAGAAGAAAAACCTTTGCGATTCAATTGGCAAACACCTATTTTGCTATCATCTCATAATCAAGATATTTTGTATTTGGGATCACACTTTTTGCACCGTTCCTTTAATCAAGGAGATACTTGGTCAGTCATTTCTCCGGATTTGACACAAGGAGGAAAAGATGGAAATGTACCTTATGGAACAATTTCAACCTTGAGTGAAAGTCCGTTTCAGTTTGGTTTGCTTTATGCGGGAAGTGACGACGGATTGGTGCACGTAACCAAAGATGGCGGTTCGAGTTGGCAGAAAATATCCGATTCTTTTCCAAAAGATCTTTGGGTTTCCAGAGTGGTTGCTTCTCAACACCAAAAAGAGCGTGTTTTTGTAACATTAAACGGCTATCGTTCAGATGATTTCACACCCTATATTTATGTCTCGGAAGATTACGGGCAAACATGGAAGTCAATTGCGACAAATATTCCAACAGCTGCTGTCAATGTTATAATAGAAGATTCAATGAATTCATCCATTTTGTATATTGGAACAGATAATGGCCTTTATATTTCTTTCAATCGGGGTGAAAACTGGCAGCCTTTTATGAAAGGTTTGCCCCCGGTTGCAGTTCATGATTTAGTGATTCAAACAGAAGCTCATGATTTAATTGTAGGAACCCATGGGCGTTCAATTTATAAAGTTAATTTAAAATCGGTACAGCAACTAAATGAAGAAACAATCAATTCGGCCTTAAAAATTTTTGCTGTCGAAACTGTTTTATTTTCATCTAATTGGGGAAGTAGTTGGAGTAAATGGTTCAAACCAAATGAACCTATATTAGTTGTGGATTATTATGCAAAAAACCAAGGTGAAGTGTTGGCACAAGTGCTTAATGAAATTGGAATTGTTGTGTTTGAAGAAAAACAAATGGCAACTTCCGGAATTAATCAATGGACTTATATGGTGGAAATTTCAAAATCAGGAGCCGAAAAATGGCTTAAAAAAGATAAAAAACTTATTTTGAAAGAGGCTAAAAATGGTAAAACCTATTTGATTCCCGGAAAATATCAAATCAAAATGACGCAAGATAATTTTTCACAAACAATCCCTTTGAATATTACTAAAAATGAAAAAAATTAAAAACATTTTATTGCAAATGCTCGCGCCCCTCTCCTTTGGAGAGGGGTTGGGGGTGAGGTTTATAATACTTTTTTTATTTAGCACTTCCTTCACCCTTTTTGCCCAAAATAAAATAGCGTATCAGTTATTTACAAAAGAAGGAAAAAAAACAACCTATAAAAAACTTTTAAAAGAGGCAGCAGCAGCAGATGTGGTCTTATTTGGCGAATACCATGATAATTCTGTGGTGCATTGGCTACAATTAGAACTTACTAAAGATTTAGCCGAGAAAAAAAAGTTGGTTTTAGGAGCAGAAATGTTGGAAGCCGACAATCAGAAACAATTAAACCAATACTTAAAAGGCGAAATCAACCAAAAGCAATTTGATTCAACAGCCCGACTATGGAAAAATTATAAAACGGATTATAAACCTTTAGTAGATTTTGCTAAAGAAAAAAAATTCCCTTTTGTAGCCACAAATATACCACGACGATACGCCAGTATGGTTTTTAAAAACGGGTTGGAAGAATTAGAAAAACTTAGTGCTGAAGAAAAAAGCTGGATGGCTCCGCTTCCTATTTTATTTGATATTAATTTACCCGGTTACCAAAACATGATGTCGATGCAGGGCGGACATGCCGGAGATAAAATGCCCAAAGCTCAAGCAATAAAAGATGCTACGATGGCCCATTTTATTGTTCAAAATTTGCAACTTGGAACCCTTTTTATTCATTATAACGGAACGTACCATAGTGATAATTTTGAAGGAATAAATTGGTATCTCAAAAAGTATAAACCGGAAGTAAAAATTATCACTATTGCAACAGTTGAACAAAAAGACATTGTTAAATTAGCAAAAGAAGAATACAATAAAGCCGATTTTATCCTCGTTATAGACGAAGATGTAACGAAAACGTATTAAAAATAAATATTTTCAAATTACTTTATTTTTCACAAGCTGCTCCACCGAGCAGCTTTTTTTGTTTAAAAAAAGAGCACCTTAAAGGTTAAAATTTAGTTAAATTAATAAAAAAACAGTTAAAACCGTTTTTTTTTTTTTGCAAATTTGAATCAGTTAAACGAAAACCACATTGTTTTAACAACTCTTCCAAAACCACTTTTCCTTTTGAAGTTTGCCTTTTTACCAGACTAATTTTAAACCTAATT
>NZ_JBIKJL010000043.1:0-20545 GCF_044361015.1 Flavobacterium sp. | reverse complement strand
ATGGTAGTTTTAAACATAATCAGAAACAAAATCGTATCAAGGGTATTTGCAACAATTAACAGAGGAACGCCTTATGTGGAAATGAATAAATTTTTAGCTTAAAAATTTGGATTTGATCTTGGAATGCCGCTTTGCGAAGGCGGGGATTTTCAGCACTAAACTTCATTAGATGCACAAAGCTTGAATTTAGCACAAATGCCCCACTTTTGCAAAACCCCTGTTAGTGGCAGTTTTTTATTCATAGTGAAAAGATACAGGTTCATTATGTTCTTCTTTTAATAATTTATTGTCAACCAAGAATTGCATCCAATAGTTTGCTCTGTCTTGTGAGTCGCATCCATAAATACCATTTGAATTGCATATTTTTTTTGGATAGCCTAAAGTTGTTTTGTTTGTCAATTCTAATAATTTGATAATTGAATAGACTTCATTGTCTTGTTTTCCACCTCCACCTCCAACAAACGCAACAACTACATTGTATTTTAATGCTTCATAAATTTTGTCATAGTTTAAAGTTTTATCAATATTGAAATAATTCAAACCTGATTTTGATAACATATTTTTGTACAAATCGAACTCTGAATACTTTTTATAATCTCTTAGAAATTCTATCCTTGTCGTTACAGTGTCAAAGTTATCATAAGTAAAAAAACCAAAATCTCGTTCAAGAAATGAATATTTTTTCCAATTAGATTCTTTAAACTCGATATGCTCAATTCCTTTTATGGCTTCCTCAATTTGATAATAAGAAATTTTAGAAAGAAATTCAGTTAACGAATCTTCCATTTTTTCTTGGTCTTGAATTTTGCTTATATTCAAAATACTTTGTCTGATATTATCAACTTTAAAATCATCGTTTGCGTCATTTATTTTTTTTGTGTCATTTGGGGCTTTTAAAGAAATATTACAAATGTTCTTTGCCTTTTCAATTTGTAATTTCACATCATTGTCTGAAGTTTCTATTGAGTTTAATTTACTTATACCTGCATCTTTCAAGTTTGTAAATTTTACTAAATAGTTATTGCAAATTCCTATAATGCCAAGTTCGTCAAACAACGAGGATTTTTTAAGGTATAATTCAAGTTGAACAGGCTTGTTTAAAATTTCATCAAAATGATTTGAGTAAAAAATATCTAAAATTCTGCCCGCTGAATAGGTTAAATCCCAAAAATTTTCATTGATTAAGGCCCAATATTCAAATGAGGAAATATCATTTAGCGAAAGATTATTAATTATTTCATCTTCTAATTTTCTTCTGTCTTTAAACAACATATCTGCTTTTAAATTATTTATGTACTGTTTTACTTTTGAATTAGAATTATAGTTTATTTCGTTTACTTTATAAACTGATACCAATTGAACTAATTGTTTTAAGAATCTATAAGGAAAAGTTCCTACAGCATAATTGTGTTCAATTCTTGCTCCGTTATATTCATTTGCCAATTTAATTACTTGCTCTGGGTTGCAATTCGTTAATTCAGTAAAGGCGTTTAAAGCAATTGTGTCGTTTTCATTATTTAATTGTTGAAATAATTCTGTTTCTTTATCTGGTTTTGTAATTTGAATTTTAGAATTTACAAACTTACCTTTTTGCTCGTCCCAAACAAAATCTTTATAGTTTGCTGATAAATAAATAAGTAAGTTTAATGAGGATTCGGGATAGAAATCTTTGTCAATATGCCAACTTATTTCTTTCTTCTCATTTTCTACACCAAATTCAAGGTTTGTCAATAAAGATAACAAGTCGATATATTCATTTTCATTAAAATGGTGTACATTAAATCGATAACGAATTTTGAAAAGTTCTGAAGAAATAATTAGCAAACATTTAGGGTCTTTCTTTTGAATTAGATTTTCAATGTTGGCATTCTTTACCCATTCTTTATTTAGAATTTCAATTTTTGCTTTTTGTAAGTCTTTTAATTTGTTTTCAGTCGCAGCTCTAAATTCAATATTTACAGGTCTCTTTTCAAGAGGCGTAATTAAAAACGCATCTGCTAACTTTGAAAATGTTATTTCGTTTAGCTTTCTGTTTAGGAAATTTATAAAATCTGATTTTGAAGTTTTATTGTCAATGGAAATTTCAGTTGCTGTAAACAAACAATTCTCTTCGACAATTCTTTTTGCAACTTGGTTTTCATTGGTTTCAATTATATGATATCCTAAGTACTCTATTAGCTCTTTTTCGCTGTCAAAATATTGTGCAATTTCTATTAAAGCATTTTTGTCGCCCTGCATTATTTTTTTCTCAATATCATAAATAGGGTGTCGCTGACTAAAAAGATTATTACTTATTAATCCGAATATCAAGAAGAATATTATGTGTTTGTAGAGTCTCATAAAATTGCCACTAATTTGGCGCTTGGCGAAGAAGCGGATTTCGTAGCACTAAACTGTCTGCCAGCACTAAACTTGATACGAAGCACAAAGCTTCATTTAAGTACTGAACCGCCAATTTCTTGTAGGTGCTGTTATATGCCGTTTTTCTTGTCATTCCTCGTCACGTATTTGATTTCTTGCTTCGTTAATAATGTCTTGGTAATTGGGTCTAAAAGGTTCTACTAATTGCTTTTCCAATTGTCCTTCTAGAATCCAAAGTGTCTTTTGCTCTGCTTGGTCTTCAAATATTTCTGGATGTTCTGCTTGATTGAACCTTGCTAAAAATTCAAAAAGAACCAAGGCTTCGTCCTTTGTGACTGTCAAGTTTAAGTTTGTGTCTTTGTATATTTTTAGCTCTATTTGTTCGCAATGAATTCTTATCCTTTGTCCATTTTCAAACATATAAATAATGTCGTCACCGTCATTTGGTTTTGATTGTGACACAATGCTGTCATTTTTTTCTCTTTCTGTCGAAGGAAAAAAAGTAATTTCTCCTAAACAACTATCGTCTTCATTAATGCTTTTTTCGTCTTTTTCAATAACTCTCAAAAAGGTCACGCCTTTATGTGTCAAAACCAAACTTGAAAATTCGTTTTTGTCAATCCAATCACCGTTTGATTTTTTCCAATGTAATTTAATTTCTCTGTCAGCCAAATTGTAGTCAAAACCAACGAAGTCAAAATTATTATGTAGGTCAATATGTCGTCCTGCAATTTCTATAGCGTGATTGTCTTTTATGTCAAAGTTTACTTTCATTATCGTGTCGTCCTAAAGTGGCATATAACGTTCTGGTACTACAGCGGGTTTGGGTTCTAAATTAAGATTTATTTTTCGGTTATCACTAAACATCCCAATACAAAACCATTTTCCCATTAAGCCTCTTGCCCAAATCCGTTGTAGTAGCTGTTAGTGGCTGGCTTTAATCTACATTGTAACTTTTCCTCAAACTACTTTCGATTCTCTTTATTAAAGTTGGAAGAGTTTTTTCCAGTCTGATATTTCTTATATCATCTAATTTGTCCCAATCTGCTGGTGGACTTTTAGAATCTTTATATATATGCCATCTTTCAATGTCAATTCTAATTGTTTCACAAATTTTTGAAATTTCATCAATTGTTTTCATTTCGGATTTTTCAATAAAAAGTTTAACTGTCATACAGTTGAATTCAAAATCAATAAAACATTCTCTAATTTGTTCTCTAATTTTATTGAAAATTTCGTGTTTATGTTCACCAAATTCAGTTTGATTTATAAAATTCTTTAAGGATATTTCTAAAGCTTGGTAACTTTTATAAAATGATTTAATTTCTAATATTTTCGCTTCTTGAATTTTAGAAAAAGAAATTTCATTTTTTTTGAATTTCCAATCTGTCAATGTTTTAATGACATAACCAAAAACTCCTAAAAGTACAGTTATTTGCGACCAATTTTCTAAGATTATTTTCCACCAAGGGTTTGGTTGTTCTGCCATGTATTTTGTTGTTATAGATTTTAGAGTTGCGGTGAGCTTGCCACTAACTTGTATATAGGTCTGACAAAATCATACTTATCACCCCAAAATGGGTTGGATAGGTCTGACAAATGTCATCCTTTTATATATAGCTAAGATATAAAAAAATCTTACAAATCATCAAAAGGACTTTTAATTTATTGGTATTCAAATTGTCTTCTCTTTGTTATAGGAAAGCTTCTCTTTGCTTCCGGAAAGCTTCTCTTTGCTCTTTGAAGCCAACTCTTTGTTGGCGGAAAACATCTCTTGGGTTCCGGAAGGCTTCTCTTTGCTCTTTGAAGCCAACTCTTTGTTGGCGGAAAACATCTCTTGGGTTCCGGAAGGCTTCTCTTTGGTGTTTGAAGCCATCTCTTTGCTCTTTGAAGGCAACTCTTTGCTCTTTGAAGCGAAGTGTTTGGTCTTCAAAGCGAACGTTTTGGTCTTCGAAGGCATCATGACTTATCCTAAAATAGGTTTTAACAAAAGAAAAACTTATGAAATCAAAAACTAAAAAAACTAAAAGAACTAAAAAAATCAATTTGCACAATTCAAAACTTTGACCTACTTTTAGTAAGTGAACAAAACGCCATGACAGAACTTGAAATAGAACAGGAAAACAAAGCCATCGCTAAGGAATACAAAGAGTTACTCCGCATCAGCTACCAAACCCTAACCCCGGAAGACAAAAAAATCATCCGAAAGGCGTTTGACGTTGCCGTTGATGCCCATAAAGATCAACGACGCCGTTCCGGAGAAGCCTACATCTTCCACCCCATCGCCGTGGCTAAAATCGTTGCCGCCGAAATCGGACTTGGAGCCACAGCAATCGCCGCAGCACTTATGCACGACGTCGTTGAGGACTCCCCCATTACCGTTCACGAAATCGAAAAAATGTTCAACCCAAAAATTGCACAACTTGTTGACGGCCTCACCAAAATTGCCAAAGTAAAAACAGACCAAGAAATATCCATGCAAGCGGAAAACTTCCGCAAAATGCTCTTAACACTAAACGATGACGTACGTGTAATACTCATCAAACTCGCAGACCGCCTCCATAACATGCAAACCATGGAGTCAATGGTGGATTATAAACAAGCCAAAATCGCTTCGGAAACGTTATACATTTATGCACCCCTCGCCCACCGATTAGGGTTGTACAATATCAAATCGAAGCTCGAAGATTTAGGCCTCAAATACACCGAACCGGACGTATATGCCGACATCGTGAGCAAAATGAAAGAAAGCAAAGAAGAACAGGAAGCCTATATCACCTCCATCTCCGACGTGCTTAAAAAATCGTTAGACGATGAAGGCATAGAATACACCATCAAAGGCCGTCCAAAGTCAATCTACTCCATCCGTCGCAAAATGCTGGCACAAGGTGTCTCTTTCGACGAAGTATATGACAAATTTGCCCTTCGAATCGTTTATAAATCAAACCAACACGACGAAAAATTCGTCGCTTGGAAAATATATTCCATCGTCACCGACCATTATCGCCCCAGCCCCAGCCGATTACGCGACTGGATATCGTCTCCCAAATCAACCGGTTATGAAGCCCTTCACATCACCGTCATGGGACCCAAAGGCCGTTGGGTAGAAATACAAGTCCGATCAGAACGCATGGACGAAATTGCCGAAAAAGGTTACGCCGCACACTACAAATACAAACAAGGAATCTCTGAAGAGAACACCCTCGACACTTGGTTGAACTTACTTAAAGAAGCCCTCGAAAACTCAACCTCAAACGCCGTTGACTTTGTAGAAGACTTCAAGCTAAACCTCTATTCCAAAGAAATATACGTATTCACACCAAAAGGTGAAATTAAATCATTGCCTAAAGGAGCCACTTCGCTGGACTTCGCCTTCAGCATCCACTCTGAAATAGGCGTAAGAACCCGTGGCACCCGCGTAAACGGAAAGTTAGTACCCCTAAACCATGTGTTGAATAGCGGTGACCAAATAGAAATCATCACATCGCCCAATCAAAAACCAAATTCACACTGGTTAGATTACGTTACCACGTCAAGGGCAAAGAATAAAATCAAAAACGTCCTCAACGAAGACACTAAGAAAATCGCTGAAGACGGAAAAGAACTCCTTAACCGGAAACTACGCCACCTCAAAATCACGTTGAACGAAACAACAACAAATGAGTTGGTTAGTTATTTTAAACTCAAAACCAGTTTGGACCTCTTCTATCGAATCGGTCTGGGAACCATCGACAATCAACAATTAAAAGATTACGCCGCACAAAAAAGCAACTCGCTAATCAACTTCTTCAAGAAGATAAAACGATCCCCATCCGTCGCTCCGGAACAAATACAAAAGAATGAGCTAAGCAAAAACTTCGATATGTTAGTATTTGGAGTAGAACAAGACAAACTCGACTACAAACTCTCCAGTTGCTGCAACCCCATTCCCGGCGATGATGTTTTCGGTTTCCTCACCATCAATGACGGCATCAAGATTCACAAAAAAGATTGTCCCAATGCCATTAGTTTACAATCCAATTATGCCTATCGCATCATTCAAGCCCGTTGGATAGACTCCAGTCAAGAAGATTTCAAAGCCGTATTAAGAATCACCGGCATGGACAGCCTTGGTTTAACCAATGAGCTCACCAGGGTAATCTCAAACCAGATGAATGTGAACATTCAAAGTATTTCCCTTAGTGGCGACGCCGGAATATTCAATGGTCAGGTCACGGTTGTCGTGCAAAACAACACCATTTTGAAACGCCTGATTGAAAACATCAAAAAAATTGACGGAATCGACAAAGTAACAAGGGTAAACAATGCCAAATCCTAGTAATTATTCACAGCTATTTGTTAATAATCTCAAGCGAAACTTGATTGCCATAAACAGTCAAAATATAAAAATAGTGTATCTTTGTAGATATAAATAATAATGGAAACGATAAAAAACCAAGAAGTAGTAAAAAACGTTTTTACCAAGTATTTGGAACAAAAAGGGCATCGAAAAACCCCCGAACGTTATGCAATCCTTCAAGAAATATACAACAACAAAGAACATTTTGACATCGAATCGTTGTATATCAAAATGAAAAACAAAAACTACCGCGTTAGTCGTGCCACTTTATACAACACAATTGAATTGTTATTAGAATGTGGTCTGGTTCGCAGACATCAATTTGGTCAAAACCAAGCTCACTACGAAAAGTCATACTTTGATAAACAACACGATCACATCATCATGACCGACACCGGTGAAGTAATTGAATTTTGTGACCCAAGAATCCAACAAATCAAACAAACCATTGAAGACATCTTCGGAATTGAAATACACAATCATTCCCTTTATCTATACGGTAATAAAAAAGCAATTAAAGAATAAATAACTACAACCTAACTATAACAACTTACAAAAACAATGACTGTAGATTTACTACTCGGCCTGCAATGGGGAGATGAAGGAAAAGGAAAAATCGTTGACGTACTCACCTCTAAATACGACATTATTGCTCGTTTTCAAGGAGGTCCAAATGCCGGACACACACTTGAGTTTGATGGCATCAAACACGTGCTAAGAACCATCCCTTCCGGAATATTTCATAAAAATGCAATGAATATTATCGGCAACGGAGTCGTGATAGACCCAGTCGTATTTCAAAAAGAATTGGAAGGATTGGAAAAATTCAACATGGATATCAAATCTAAACTATTGATTTCCAGAAAAGCCCATTTAATTCTACCTACCCACCGTTTATTAGATGCAGCCTCTGAAGCCTCCAAAGGAAAAGCAAAAATCGGTTCAACCTTAAAAGGCATAGGCCCAACTTATATGGATAAAACCGGCCGTAACGGAATCCGTGTCGGCGATATCGAAATGGCTGATTTTAACGAACGATACAGAGCCTTAGCAGACAAGCATGAAGCTATGATTTCCTTTTATGATGTAAACCTACAATACAATCTACCCGAAATGGAAGAAGAGTTTTTCGCTTCCATCGAAGTGTTGAAATCATTACAATTCATTGATAGTGAAGAATATTTAAATCAGGCTTTAAAATCAGGCAAAACCATTCTTTGTGAAGGTGCTCAAGGATCGTTATTAGACGTAGATTTCGGAACATATCCTTTTGTCACCTCTTCAAACACCACAGCCGCAGGTGCTTGCACAGGATTAGGCATTGCTCCCAATAAAGTAAAGAATGTATTTGGCATATTCAAAGCCTATACCACTCGCGTAGGCAGCGGTCCGTTTCCAACAGAAGATTTTGAGGAAGCCGGTGATGTCATGGCAAAAGTAGGAAATGAGTTCGGCTCAGTAACAGGAAGAAAAAGACGTTGCGGATGGTTAGATTTAGTTGCCTTAAAATACGCAGTTCAAGTAAATGGAGTAACCGGTTTATACATGATGAAAGGTGATGTTCTTTCCGGATTTAAAACCTTGAAAGTATGTACGGCATATCAATACAAAGGTCAAAAAATCACACATTTCCCTTATAACATCGAACCGGAAAATGTTGAACCAGTTTACACCGAAATGAAAGGTTGGCAAGCAGACTTAACCGGGATGACCACTTATGATGAACTTCCGGCAGAGTTAAAAACATATATTGAATTCATTGAAAAAGAAATAGAAGTAGGTATTAAAGTTGTCTCCGTAGGACCTGACAGGACTCAAACCATTTTAAAATAACAAAAAATCCCATCCAAAAACGGATGGGATTTTTTTAACTAACCAGTTTTAATTATGAATTCAAATAATTTTTTAAAACAGCAATCGCTTCCGTTGCTTTTGAATTTTCCGCATGGTCAAGTGCTGTAAAACCTTTGTCATCTTTCACTTTTACATCAGCCCCTTTTTCCAGTAAAATTTTAATAATCTCCACCTGATTATATCGGGGGGCATACATCAACGGAGTTAACCCGTTTGTTTTCTCATTTACATTGGCACCATACACAATAAATTTTCTGACGACTTCCACTTCACCCTTACTGATGGCAACACATAAAGGAGTAGCATAATATTTGGCATAAATTCCAACTTCTTTTGTTGGCGTTTTTTCAGAACCATTGAAAGCATTTGCAAATGTTCCAAAACCTAAAAGAGCAATTCCTAAATAAATAACTGATTTTTTAATACTGTTCGTTTTTGATTGATTGATTGATATATATGAGTAGACGAAAACAAAATATAAATGTTACAAAATCAGGAATCTATAACATAATTTTAACAATAGTAAATAACTAAACCACGTAAAAACGTGGTTTAGTTATTGATAAATAAGTTTTTATTTGGCTAAATAGGCAAGAACATTTTTTTCAATACGTTCCTGAATGTTAGAAATATCTGCTTTCAGGAATTTTTCTCCTAAGATATTTTCATACAACTCTATATATCGCTCAGAAACCGTTTCGATATAAGCCTCAGACATATTCGGAATTTGTTGCCCTTCTTTTCCTTGAAATCCATTTTCAATTAACCAGCGACGTACAAACTCTTTGGATAATTGTTTTTGTTCTTCGTTGCTATTTTGTCTTTCCTGATAACCTTCTAAGTAAAAATATCGGGAAGAATCCGGTGTGTGAATTTCGTCAATCAGTACTATCTGTCCCTCTTTTGTTTTTCCAAATTCATATTTAGTATCTACTAAAATCAATCCTCTTGAAGCTGCTATTTCCGTTCCGCGTTGGTACAAAGCACGGGTATATTTTTCTAAAACCAAATAATCTTCTTCGCTTACAATTCCTTGTTCTAAAATAGCTTCCCGAGAAATATCTTCATCGTGCGAACCATTTGCTGCTTTAGTTGTTGGTGTTATAATTGGTCCCGTAGTTTCGGGAGGAAATTGATCATTTTCCTTTAAACCATCCGGCATTTGAACTCCACATAGAATTCTTTTACCCAAGGCATACTCGCGGGCTGCATGTCCGGAAAGATAACCACGAATCACCATTTCTACTTTGAAAGGTTCACATAAATGTCCCACTGCCACATTTGGATCAGGGGTTGCAATTAACCAATTGGGAACAATATCAGCGGTTAGTTGCATGAATTTTGTTGCAATTTGATTTAAAATTTGACCTTTATACGGAATTCCTTTTGGCATAACCACGTCAAATGCTGAAAGACGGTCAGTTGCTATCATGACTAAAATCTCGTCGTTGATATTATACACTTCACGTACTTTACCGTGATAAACTGATTTTTGATTGGGAAACTGAAAATTAGTAGTTGTAATTGTATTCATTAGGTAGTGTTGTTGTGTGGTGCAAAAGTAAAAATTATAACTAACTTTTTATTTATTATTTAATTTAAAAATCAAGTTTATTATTTTAATTACAATGAAAATTAGTAATCCTAAAAATCCAATAAAAGCAATTGAAATCAAAGCTAAAATCCATCTTGGATAAATAGTTATATGCCATCCCAGAATTATTGAGGTAGTAAAATCAATAGAATAAAACAAGATAATTACTAAAAGAAAACAAACTAGAATTGAATAAATAAAATATTTTTTCTTCATAAAATAAAAAAATAAACCTCATACAAATAAAACACCTATGAGGCTTAATTAATAAAATCTTATAAGCAAATTAACCTATTTCTAGTTTCTTAAGATTAATCCAAATTTTCAATACTTTTATAGGCATCAATCACTTTTTTGACTAATCGATGACGAACGATATCTTTATCATCTAAGTATAAAATACCAATACCATCCACATCTTTTAAAATCAATATGGCTTCTTTTAAACCTGATATTGTTCTTCGTGGTAAATCTACCTGACCGGGATCACCGGTAATAATAAATTTTGCATTCTTACCCATCCTAGTTAAAAACATTTTCATTTGAGAATGAGTCGTATTTTGAGCTTCATCTAAAATGACAAACGCATTGTCTAATGTTCTTCCACGCATAAAAGCTAAAGGCGCAATTTGAATAATTCCTTTTAAAATATAATCTTCCAATGTTTGTGGCGGCAACATATCACGCAATGCATCGTATAACGGTTGCATATACGGATCAAGTTTTTCTTTCATATCCCCGGGCAAAAAACCTAAATTTTCACCTGCCTCTACGGCGGGACGGGTTAAAATAATTCGCTTAACTTGTTTTTCTTTCAAGGCTTTTACAGCTAATGCTACGCCGGTATATGTTTTACCCGTTCCGGCAGGACCAACAGCAAAAACCATGTCATTTTTATAAATCAAATCAACCATTAACTGTTGGTTTGGCGTCATGGCTTTGATTAATTTTCCTCCAATACCATGTACTAAAATTTTGTCATGGTCATGCATTTTGTGCTCTTCAGCCGAATTACTTTGTATCACACGATCAATCACATTGGTATCAATGTTATTGTAACGTGTAAAATGGAGCATCAGGCGATTAAAACGATTTTCAAACTCATCTAATACTTCCTTCTCGCCATAAGCCTTCAAGGTGGTTCCTCGGGCTACAATTTTTAGCTTCGGATAGTACTTTTTGATTGTTTCAAGATGAGAATCTTGAGCTCCCCAAAACTCTTTTGGGGCAATGTCGTGTAATTCGATGATTCTTTCGTTCAAAAGCAGTTGTTTTAAAATTAAAAAATAGTTTTTAATTACTAGATTTGCATCACTCAAATTTAAACAAAAAAGTTCGTAGGTTTTACGAATAGTTATAAACAAAAAGATGTCAATAATTACTTTAACGACGGATTACGGACTCAAAGACCATTTTGTTGGTGCTTTGAAAGGTAAAATCATCTCTGAATTTCCTGATGCTAAAATAATTGACATATCGCATGAAATAGACCCCTTTAATATTGCTGAAGCAAGTTATATTCTTCAGGCTTCCTTCGCAAATTTCCCCAAAGGAACTGTTCATTTAATAGGTGTTGATGCGGAACGAAACACAGAAAACGAACATCTTGCCATGCAATGGAATGACCAATTCTTTGTTTGTGCCGATAACGGTATTTTGAGTATGTTAACGCAACGAATCCTTCCACAAAAGATTGTAGCCATCAACATTCACGACCGATTACCGGAAAATGCAACTGATATGGATGTGTTTAAAACTGTTGCTTGTCATTTAGCAAAAGGCGGAACTTTGAACGTAATTGGAAAAGAAATTACCGAATTAAAATCAATTACTGATTTTCAACCGATAGTTTCTAAAGACGGAAATTCGATTAAAGGGAATGTGATTTACATTGATCATTTTGGAAATATAGTATTCAATATTTCTAAAAAACAATTCCTGGAATTGAGTAAAGGCCGAACGTATGAAATTGTAATGAAACCAAAATCGATAAAAACCATTTTGCCCAATTATTCTTCTGTAGCCATTTCAGATAAATTTCCAATTAAATATTATGAAGGAGAAAAATTAGCTATTTTCAATGAAGCCGGCTTCTTAGAAATTGCTATTTTTAGAAGTAATCCTAAAACAGTGGGTAGTGCCTCTAGTTTGTTAGGCTTTAGCTATCGAGATACTATTACTATTAATTTTAAATAAGTTACCATGTTTGTGCGAATCGTAAAAATGAGTTTTCATTCCGAACATATTCCAAAGTTTTTGGAAAATTTTGAATTGATGAAAGAAAAAATACGAAATGTACCCGGAAATCGTTTGTTAGAATTGTATCAAGATAAAAATAATCCGGAATTGTTTTTTACTTACAGTTATTGGGAAACCGAAATTGATTTAGAAAATTACAGAAATTCGGAATTATTTTATGATGTATGGCAGTTTACCAAGCAACTTTTTAATGCTAAACCGGAAGCTTGGAGTGCCAATAAATTAGTTTCTTTAGTTTAATAGTAGCTTAAAACACTCAAACTTTTAAACCCATAAACTATAAACTTTTAAACAAAAAAATAAAGTAAATGAAAGCAATACTTTTCAGAGAAATAAAAACCTTTTTCGGCTCACCAATTGGCTATTTAGTAATTGCCATTTTCTTATTGCTCAATGGTCTTTTCCTTTGGGTTTTTGAGGGTGATTTTAATATAGCAAACAGTGGATTTGCCGATTTGAATCCGTTTTTTACTTTGGCTCCTTGGATTTTAATTTTTCTGATTCCGGCAGTAACCATGAGGAGTTTTTCAGATGAAAAAAAACAAGGAACCATTGAATTATTATTAACCAAACCTTTAACGAGCTGGCAAATTGTAAACGGTAAATTTTTAGGTGCTTTTCTATTAATTATTTTTGCTTTAGTTCCCACACTGGTTTATGTTTTTGTTGTTTCAAAATACGGCTTACCAGAAGGCAATTTAGACCTTGGCACAACGATTGGCTCTTATTTAGGCTTATTGTTTTTGGTAGCATCTTATACCGCTATAGGGATATTTACTTCTACATTATCTGAAAATCAAATTGTTGCCTTTATTCTTTCGGTATTTTTATGTTTCTTTTTTTATTTTGGTTTTGAAGGAATAGCCGCTTTTACTGCTTCTTTTGCAGATGTGGTTTCAGCAATTGGAATGGATTATCATTATAAAAGTATCAGTCGCGGTGTGATTGACACTCGAGATGTTTTATATTTCAGTAGTGTGACCGTACTATTTTTGGCAGGAACAGTTTATCAACTTAAATCCTTGAAAAACTAATGAAAACTCAAACTAAGAAAAACCTGCAACAGTTATTTTTGCTTTTCATGTTAGTGATTGTACTCAACATCATTGGAAATTTTTATTTCAAACGATTTGATTTAACACACGACAAACGATATACTCTTTCAGAAACTACCATTCAATTAATAAAAGAAATCAAAGAACCCATTTTTATTGATGTTTTTTTAGACGGTCAATTTCCACCGGAGTTTAAACGTCTTCAAAATGAGACTAAACAAATCTTAGAAGAGTTCCGCAGTTATAATTCCAACTTGATTTTTCAATTTAATAACCCCATAGAAGACGAAAGCAAAGCAGAACAATATGTTCAAGAATTGGTTAGTTTAGGTTTTACACCAACCAACATCAACAGTAACAAAAACGGTAAAAAAGAACTGATACAAATTTTCCCTTGGGCAATTGCCAATCAAGGTCAAAAGTCCGTTCGTGTTCCTTTATTAGTCAATAATTTTGGTAATTCACCCTCAGAAAACATAACTAAATCAGTTCAATTATTAGAATTTGCTTTTGCTGATGCCATTACAAAAATAACCTCAGGAAAACAGAAAAAAATTGCTGTTTTAAAAGGAAATGGAGAAATAGGCGATAAATACCAAGCCGATTTTTTGTTAAACTTAAAAGAGTATTATCAATTAGGCGAATTTAACCTCGACTCACTTCAGGAAAATCCGCAAAAGATTTTAGAAAATTTAAATCGATTTGATGCCACTATTATAACCAAACCAACGGAAGCTTTTTCAGACAAAGAAAAATATATCTTAGACCAATATGTGATGAATGGCGGAAAAAGCATGTGGTTGATAGACAAGGTTGTGATGGATATTGATTCACTTAAAACAGAGAACAATTCAGCTTTGGCCTATCCAAGAGAGTTGAATTTAGATGATTTGTTTTTTAAATACGGCATCCGTATCAATTACCAATTGGTTCAGGATTTGCTTTCTACCCCTATAACAGCTCAATCCGCACAAGGTGATGTCCCGATTGATTGGTTGTATTCTCCCATTATTAAATCGGAAGACAATCATTCCATTACTAAAAACATCAATTTAGTGAAGTTGGAATTTGCAAACACAATTGACACCCTTAAAAATGGTATTAAAAAAACTGTTTTGCTGAAAAGTTCTGCTCAATCAAAAGCTGTTGGAGCTCCCTTAGAAGTTAATCTGTATCAATTTATGGATAACTTGAATGAGGAAGACTTTTCAAAAGGAAATCAAACTATTGGGGTTTTGTTAGAAGGTAAATTCAATTCCGCTTTTAAAAATCGTGTTAAACCATTCACTCTAACAAAAGAGTTAGATTCAGGAATTGAAAATAAAATGATTGTTATAGCCGACGGAGATATTGTTAATTACAATTATGTCAATAAAAAACCACTATTGAATGGCATTGACCAATGGACCCAACAAGTTTATGGCAACAAAGAATTTCTGCTCAATGCCATGAATTATTTACTAGACGATACCGGACTTATTAACATTAGAAACAAAGAGATTACATTGGCTTTCCTGGACAAAGATAAAGTCAGTAAAAATTATTCCCAAATTCAGGTTATAACTGTTGGATTACCACTGATTGTACTCCTCTTATTTGGCGTATTGTTCTTTTTTTTCAGAAAGAAAAAATACGCAAAGTAGATGTTAATAAAATACATTTTTTTGTTTGAATAGTTACCTTTATATTTGTGGGATATAAAAATAAAAACCGAAATGAAGTTTATAGTATCGAGTTCATATTTATTAAAACAATTACAAGTTTTAGGTAGTGTAATTAATAGCAGCAATACCTTACCTATTTTAGATAATTTCCTTTTTGAATTAGACAATAATCGTTTGATTGTTTCTGCTTCTGATTTAGAAACTACTATGTCTGCTACTTTAGAAATTGACAGCACCAGTCAGGGAAGCGTTGCTGTACCGGCAAAATTATTGTTAGAAATATTAAAAACGTTTCCTGAACAACCTTTAACTTTTACTGTTGAGGAAAACAGCACAATTGAGATTAGTTCTAATTCCGGTAAATATGCCTTGGCTTATTCTCCTGGAGATGAATTTCCAAAATCAGTAATTTTAGACGATCCATCTTCAACTGTTGTTCCTGCTGAAGTTTTAGCAACAGCAATCAGCAAAACTATTTTTGCAGCCGGAAATGACGATTTACGTCCGGTAATGTCTGGTGTGTTTTTCCAATTTTCACCGGAAGGTTTGATTTTTGTAGCCACAGATGCTCATAAATTGGTAAAATATTCAAGAACAGATGTAAAAGCTTCAGAAGTAGCTGATTTTATAATGCCCAAAAAACCTTTGAATATATTAAAAGGGATTTTAGGCGTTTCAGACAGCGAAGTAAAAATTGAATACAATGATAGTAATGCCGTTTTTTCGTTTGATAGCTATATGTTAGTTTGTCGTTTGATTGATGGAAAATATCCAAACTATGAAGCGGTTATTCCAAAAGAAAACCCAAATTTATTACACATTGACAGAACACAATTTTTAAATTCTGTGCGTCGTGTTGCTATTTTCTCGAATAAAACAACACACCAAATTCGTTTAAAAATTGCCGGAACAGAATTAAATATATCCGCAGAAGACATTGATTATTCTAACAAAGCGGAAGAACGATTGACTTGTGATTACCAAGGTGATGATTTACAAATTGGTTTTAACTCGCGTTTTCTAACTGAAATGCTAAACAATCTTCATTCTGATGAAATTCAATTAGAAATGTCATTGCCAAATCGTGCGGGAATATTAACTCCCGTTGATGGTTTAGACGAAGGAGAAGTTATTACTATGCTGGTTATGCCGGTTATGTTGAATAATTAAACCATTTCAAATAAAAATTATAAAGCACCTCAATCAAATTATAATGAGGTGCTTTTTTTTGATTAATTAATTATCAAATTGTATTTTCGTGTAAAGCTAAAATAGGCACATTCACATGATAGGAAAGTTTTTGAGTCAAACTTTGTTTGAATAATTCTTCAAAGAAACCTCTTTTATAATTAAGCATCGTTAACATATCAATATTATAAGAATCAATGAAATTCAAAATAGAAGATTTAACATCTTCACTTTCATAAATATGGAAGACTACATTTTCTCCTTTCAATAAAAACTTCCAATCTTCAATCACCACTTGTTTTACATCCGATTTTTTAGTTTTGATATACAAACAATGAATTTTAGCCTCAAATAATTTGGCCAATTCTATAATTTTTTTCAATGCTTTTAAATCTTTCTCACGGAATCTTGTTGTAAAAACTATATTATTGATTCCGGTAAAATCAGAATCTTCTGGCACACCAATTACGATAGATTCTACTTCAGTAATAACACTTCCGGTATTAGATCCTAAAAACGTTTCTTTCAAACCGCTTGCCCCTTTAGTTCCCATTACAACATAATCAATGTGCTCCTCTTGCACAACCTTTTTAATAGCCCAAACTAAATCACCGTGTTTTAGTATATTACTTATTTTTACATGACCCAAATGATATTTCTCTGCAACATCTCTCAAAACCGGAATTTGATCTTTGAAATTTTCAAAATTTTCTAGTTCAATACTGTCATAAACCTCTTTCAATGTACTTGGCAGTCCCCCTATATGTAATTGAGGTAACTCATAAGCGTGAAGTGTAATTACTTCCGCCTTAATTGCATCTGCTAATTTTAAAGCATAAATGAACGCATTATTAGATGCTTCTGAAAAATCGGTTGGAAAAAGAATACGTTTCATTAGTTCTGTTATTTAAATTATATGAAATTCACTTGCGTAAATTTAGCGAAATTTTCATGGAGATTGTATGATAAATGTCATTAATAACAACTATTTAACACAGTCCAAAAGTCTTATATTTCCATCGTGTTTCATTAATTATTGCTAATTTTACAACAAAATCCGATTGCTATGATTCCAAATGAAACGATTGTTGCTTTAGCTACACCCTCCGGTGCCGGAGCTATCGCTGTAATTAGAATTTCCGGTAAAAATTCAATACTAATTGCTTCCCTCGTTTTTCAATCCGTTTCAGGAAAAGACATCAATAAACAAAAAACACATACTCTTCATTTGGGATATGTTGCAGATGGTCCAAAAATATATGACCAAGTTTTGCTTTCAATTTTCAAAAACCCAAATTCTTATACCGGAGAAGATGTGGTAGAAATTTCGTGTCATGGTTCGATTTTTATACAACAACAAATTATTCAACTTTTACTTCGTAAAGGATGTAAAATGGCTCAGCCGGGTGAATTTACTTTACGGGCTTTTTTAAATGGTAAACTTGATTTATCACAGGCAGAAGCCGTTGCCGATTTAATTTCGTCTGATAATGAAGCCTCACACCAAATTGCCATGCAGCAAATGCGAGGTGGCTTTAGTAATGAAATTGCCAAATTAAGAGAAGAACTATTAAATTTTGCTTCACTGATTGAATTAGAATTAGATTTTGCTGAAGAAGACGTTGAATTTGCTGACAGAATACAATTTCATGATTTATTAAATAGAATTGAATTTGTTTTAAAACGATTAATCGATTCATTTTCTGTAGGAAATGTCATCAAAAATGGAATTCCAATTGCCATTGTGGGTGAACCCAATGTAGGTAAATCTACTTTGTTAAATGCCTTATTAAACGAAGAACGGGCCATCGTCTCAGAAATTGCAGGTACAACCCGAGATACCATTGAAGATGAATTAGTCATCGAAGGTATAGGATTCCGTTTTATTGATACTGCCGGAATAAGAGAAACCAATGATGTTGTGGAAAGTATTGGCATCAAAAAAACGTTTGAGAAAATTGAACAGGCTCAGGTCGTTGTTTTTTTAGTTGATAGTTCTCAGTTGTCCCTTTTCGGTTCTCAGTTGTCAGTTGACCAATTGAAAATGGAGATTGAACAAATAAGAAATAAATATCCCCATAAAACAATTTTAACGATTATCAATAAAAAAGACTTGATTTCATCTGAAATGCTCCATCTGTTAGAAACACAACTAACAACCGAAAACAAACAACAACAAACTCTTTTTATCTCTGCTAAAAACAAAGAAGGCATCGATGAACTCAAGCAAACCCTACTCTCTTTTGTCAACACCGGTGCTTTACGCAATAATGAAACCATCATTACCAATACACGCCATTATGATTCTCTTTTAAAAGCTTTAGAAGAAATTCAAAAAGTGAAATGGGGATTAGAAGCCAATCTTTCCTCTGACTTAATGGCAATAGACATTAGAGAAGCGTTATATCATTTTGGAGAAATTACCGGTGAAGTTACTAATGATGAATTGCTGGGGAATATTTTTGCTAATTTCTGTATTGGGAAGTAACCCAAAAAAAAGTTAATACATATCGCATAAATCCCTTTTTTTAAATACTTTTGCACTCAAAATAATTTAAACATAATCATGAAAAAAATAGTTGTATTACTTTTTGCTGCAGCTGCATTTATAAGTTGTAATAATTTAGGAGAAAACGAATTCGTAATCAAAGGAACGGTAGACGGAATTGAAAACGGAAAATTAGCCATTCTTGAAACACAAGATGAAACCGGAATGGGTTTAAAAGCTACTGATTCTGCCATAATTAAAGATGGAAAATTCGAATTCAAAGGTACAACGACCGAACCGGAATTGCGTTTTGTTCAAGTAGAAACCGTTCAAGGTAAGGCTGTTTTCATTTTAGAAAACGGTGAAATCAATATGAAAATTTACAAAGACAGTGTCAATAAAACAGAAATTGGTGGAACATTTAACAACGACCAATTTTCTAAATACAATAAAGAACAAGGAGCAATTCAAAAGAAAATTGCAGGGTATAGAAAAAATAATATGGATAAAATGCAAACGGCTATCCAAAGTAATGATACTGTTACCGTTAATGCGTTGAAAGATGGTTTCACAAAATTACAAGAAGAACTAAATGCCTATAATGTAAAATATTCTGAAGAAAATCCGAAAGCATTTATCAGTGTTTTGATGTTAGAAAACATGTTCTATCAACCAAATGCCGACATTGAAAAAATCAAAAGAATCTATACCAATCTAGATAAATCAGTTCAGGAAACTAAACCGGGTAAAAAAATTGGCGAAATGATTGCTAACCATAATGCTGCCGAAGTTGGAAAAGCAGCTCCTGAATTTTCTGCTCCAAATCCGGAAGGAAAAATGGTTTCATTAAAAGAATCGTTAGGAAAAGTGACTATTGTTGATTTTTGGGCATCATGGTGTGCACCATGTAGAAAAGAAAATCCTAATGTAGTTGCTCTATATGCTGAATTTCATGATAAAGGATTAAATATAATTGGCGTTTCCCTAGACAAAGAAGGAGATGCTCAAAAATGGAAAGAAGCCATTGCTGCCGATAAATTAACTTGGACACAAGTTTCTAACTTACAATATTGGAATGACCCAATTGCTAAAAAATATAATGTACAGTCTATTCCGGCAACCTATTTATTAGATGCTAACGGTAAAATTGTAGCAAAAGATTTAAGAGGTGAAGAATTAAAAGCGAAAGTTCAAGAATTATTAGGTTCTTAATTCATCTCTTTCCATAAAATTTAAAAATCCCCTACGCAGGGGATTTTTTTATTTTAATCATATCCAAACGCTTATAAATTAATCGAAATTAACCTTGAAAAAGGTTTGCACAATGTAAAAACAATTTTATATTTGCAATCGCGTAAGCAGCGGGGAGATACTCAAGCGGCCAACGAGGGCGGACTGTAAATCCGCTGATTACATCTTCGCAGGTTCGAATCCTGCTCTCCCCACAAAACAAAAACTCCCATTACGTCAAAAGCTCGCTTTTGTAAGTATTGGGAGTTTTTGTTTTGGGTAAGGTTTCCCCTTTCAGGCTCACCGAAGGTAATCCTGTTTAAACTTAACACTCTAGTCTTTTGAAAAAAAAGAAACCTTACCACAAATAAATAAATAGCATAAATTCGCTTTTGTAAGTATTGGGAGTTTTTGTTTTGGGTAAGGTTTCCCCTTTCAGGCTCACCGAAGGTAATCCTGTTTAAACTTAACACTCTAGTCTTTTGAAAAAAAAGAAACCTTACCACAAATAAA
>NZ_JBIKJL010000068.1:0-9280 GCF_044361015.1 Flavobacterium sp. | reverse complement strand
TAAATAGCATAAATTCGCTTTTGTAAGTATTGGGAGTTTTTGTTTTGGGTAAGGTTTCCCCCTTTCAGGCTCACCGAAGGTAATCCTGTTTAAACTTAACACTCTAGTCTTTTGAAAACAAAGGCATCAAGTTCCATTAAGCTTAGAAATCTTAATCAAACTTAATACCTTAATGATTTTATTTGTTTAAAAAAACAGAATTTACCTCGAATAATTCGGAGCTTCTTTGGTAATCGTCACATTGTGCGGATGACTTTCGCCAATTCCACTGGCTGTAATTCGAACAAAACGTCCGGTTTCTTGTAATGTTGGAATATCTTTTGCTCCGCAATAACCCATTCCGGCTCTTAATCCGCCAATAAATTGTTGCATACTTTCGTTTAATTCACCTTTGTAAGGAACACGACCTACAATTCCTTCGGGAACTAATTTCTTCACATCGTCTTCCACATCTTGGAAATAACGGTCTTTTGAACCTTCTTGCATCGCTTCCACAGAACCCATTCCTCGATAGGATTTAAACTTACGTCCTTCAAAAATAATCGTCTCACCCGGAGATTCTTTTGTTCCTGCTAAAAGCGAACCTAACATGACACAATCGGCTCCTGCTGCAATAGCTTTTGGAATATCACCTGTGTAACGAATACCTCCATCAGCAATCACAGGTACTCCACTTCCTTTGATAGCCGCGGCCACTTCCAACACCGCAGAAAATTGTGGAAAACCAACACCTGCAATCACACGTGTGGTACAAATAGAACCGGGTCCGATACCTACTTTTACCGCATCGGCTCCGTTTTCTACTAAATATTTTGCCGCTTCAGCTGTGGCAATGTTTCCAACTACTACGTCAAGATGAGGAAACTTTTCTTTTACTTGTTTTAAAACAGTTACGACACCTTTGGTATGTCCGTGAGCCGTATCAATAATCACTGCATCTACGCCGGCATTTACTAAAGCAGTAGCTCTTTCTAAAGCGTCTGGTGTAACGCCTAGAGCGGCTGCGACACGTAATCGTCCGAAACGGTCTTTGTTGGCGATCGGTTTTTGAGTCAGTTTTGTGATGTCTCTAAAAGTAATTAAACCAACCAATTTGAAATCCTTATTAACTACAGGTAACTTTTCAATTTTATTTTGTTGCAAAATGCCTTCTGCTTCTTGAAGGGTTGTTCCTTCAGCGGCTGTCACTAAATTCTTTGTCGTCATCACCTCTAAAATAGAGCGAGTGTTGACTTTCTCAAAACGCAAATCGCGATTGGTTACGATTCCTTTTAAAGTCCCGTTTTCATCTACTACAGGAATTCCTCCGATACCATATTCACGCATCGCTGCTTTTGCATCACCCACAATCGCTGTTAAAGGCAAAGTTACCGGATCGATAATCATACCGGATTCCGCACGTTTGACTTTACGAACCTTCGCCGCTTGTTGTTCAATGGTCATGTTTTTGTGCAAAACACCAATGCCACCTTCTTGAGCCATCGCGATTGCCATAGAACTTTCGGTCACGGTATCCATCGCGGCCGAAATAATCGGAACGTTAAGGGTAATATTTCGTGAAAATTTTGATTGAATGCTTACTTCGCGTGGTAAAACTTCTGAATAATTGGGAATCAACAGAACATCGTCATAGGTTAAACCCTCTCCAACGATTTTTGTTTCGTGTGCTTTCATGATTGCAATTTGTAGTTAAATTGCGTGCAAATATACGTTTTTTTTTTATTAGAAGCAATTCCGTCTTTTCGCTCCAATTTTGTTTGTTCCGGTTTGTTTTTCTAAAAAATCGGGAGAGCTTCCGTTGGTCGCTTCCCGCTTTTAAGAAAAAACTAAACCGCAACTGCACAAAGATTTCCACTGCAATACGGGCTAGGGAATCGTGGTAATTAAGACGTTTTAATTACTAGAAATCGCAAGCGATAAAATAATAATTTCTTTTGTGTTCCAAATTTGATTGCTATTTTTATATTCGAATCGATCAAGTATATTCAAAAAAAAATTACTTTAGTAGCGAGTGTAAAAAATAAGAAAATAAAAAATGGACAACAACCAAGAAAGTAACCTGCAACCTTTAAATAACTTTGTGATTTTTGAAACTGAAAATGGCAAAGTTAATATTGACGTTTATTTTCAAGACAAAACACTTTGGCTCACACAAAAACGTATTGCTGAATTATTTGAAAAAGGACGTTCAACAATTACTGAACACCTCAAAAAAATATTTGAAGATAAAGAGTTGAACGAGGAAGTGGTTTGTCGGTTTTTCCGACAAACCACTCAACACGGTGCTGTAGGTGGTTTAACACAAGACAAAGAAGTAAAATATTATAATCTAAAAGCTATTACAGCTGTAGGATATCGAGTGAATTCTCACCGAGCAATTGAATTTAGAAAATGGGCATCTGAAATTCTGCATGAATATATCATCAAAGGATTTGCAATGGATGATGAGCGTTTAAAACAAATCAAACATTTTGGAGAAGATTACTTCGAAGAAATGTTGGAAAGAATAAGAGAAATTCGACTGAGTGAAAGACGTTTATACCAAAAAATAACAGACATTTATGCTTTATCAGCCGATTATGATAGTAAAGCAGATGTAACAAAACATTTTTTTACTAGTGTTCAAAACAAATTACATTGGGCAATAACTGGAAAAACAGCTGCCGAAATTATTTATACTGAAGCTGACGCTACTAAAATTTATATGGGTTTAAAAACTTGGAAACAAGCACCCGATGGCAAAATAATAAAAAGCGACGTAATTGTTGCCAAAAACTATTTGAATGTTGAACACATAAAAGCATTAGAAAGAATCGTGACTTCCTACTTAGACTTAGCAGAAAATAGAGCAAGAAACAGACAAGTGATGAATATGAGCGACTGGGATAGTTTCTTAATACAATTTTTAGAATTAGCAGATTTTCCTATTCTAAAAGACAATGGAAAAATATCTATGCTTGAAGCCAAATTAAAAGCTGAAAGTGAATACGATAAATTCCGTGTGATTCAAGACCAAAATTATATTTCCGATTTTGATAAAGAAATGTCTAAACTAATCGACAACAAAACAAAATAGTGTCAGAATATAGAATGCAAAGAGTTGTTTTTTTGATTTGAAGCTGTTGTGAAGTCACCAAAGTAACTACGTCTTTCAGCTACAATTATGTTTGATTCGTGGTCATTGGACCATCGAAAAGCTGGTTCATGGGTTTTTTATTTAATAAGGATAGTAACGTAAATCAAATCTGCCATCGGTCACTCGTATAGTATCACAATCTTGAGTTACTGTTTCAAATTCAAATGTTCCAGATACTATATGATTAATTCGGTCAATATTTGAAAATGTCAACGTTCCAGATGTGATATTTTCAGGTTCATAAATACAATTAGGCATATCGTTTAAGTATTCGATATACTGTAACTTATAAATACCTGCATTCGTTAAATCATATTCAATTCCGATTTCTAAAGGGTCAGTCATTCTAAATTCAAATTGTTTTAGATTTTCAGCCCATAATTTGTTATCTACTGTTTTAGTAAATCGAATTATAAAAACATCTTGTTGAGTTTCAGCTCGCATCAAGGAAGAGTTTGTTATTCTAACTGCTTTACCATTTACTAAACAACCAAAACTCCATCTTCCGGTTTGAGTTATTGGTGGTAATTTTTCGACTCCAGTTTCCGGTTCATCGAAAATTGAACAACTATTTAAAACTAATAGAATAAGTAAAATTCCATTTTTTTTTATCATTTTTTACTTTTTTTTCTTTTCCATTCAGCTATTTGTTTTTCACGCTTAACCACAACTAATTAATAACATCAAATTAATTTAACTTTACTGACTTTCTTACAAAATACCAAAATTTTTTCTAAAGGCTTCTGCAAAAAGCCTGCTACTAGTAGTGCAACCCTTTACATTTGTGTTTCTAAAAGTGCGTTAGTAATCTGAAAAACTACTTCGCTATTATGTTTTGCTGTTAAATTGAATTTAACCTTTGTTACTGTTTCACTTCCAATTTGTTGTCTTTCAATAATTTCAAAACTACCGGATGTTTCATATTTTAACCACTCTTGAGGAATAATTGAATTTGAAAAAGCTCTTGGAACTCCAATAAATTTTCTAAAATCAATTCGATGGGATGTTGATGTTTCATTGAATTCATAAACACCTAGCGGCATACTTCGGATGGATTCATCAAAATTTAAGAATTCTAAATGATAACCATTATTTGAATAGGTAAAGTATTTTATGTCGTTTCCTAGTTGCGTTTTAGTTACCGAATCAAAAATAAAACCATCAATATTTGAAACTTTGCTAAAAAAAGCACTGCAAATACATTGTGTAAAATCTTTAATTTCAATTGTTGCATCTAATGTAACAAATTCAGGTTCAGCATAAAAATTAACGGTTTGTTTAAACAATTGACCGCTAATCTTAAATTTCAAAATTTGATTTTCGATAAATTGAAAGTTTTCAATAGTTAAAGAAGAAACCGGTGTAAAATATGGACTATAAAACCAGTTATTTGGATGTGTATAGTCTTTATACCATAAACCTAATAAATTTCCATTCTTATCTAATGATAAATTAAAAGCTGAACCCCCATTTCCTGAACCATTAGAAGCTGAAACCCAATGTTCAAAACTTACAGAAATTTTATTATCACAACAAAATGAAGCGGATAAATTTCTTATGGAGTTTACAGGTTGTACATCATTTATCTTTAAATCAATTTTATTTCTACTAGGCACTTCATTAATCACTTCTTCGTTTAAGTCGTCAGAATTACAGCTATAAATTAAAGTTAAAGCCAATAAAAGTAATTTAAGATGATTCTTCATGGTAAAATGTTTTCAGTTATATATTTAATTTTCATTTTTTTACGGCTAATTGGTCAAACCTTGTACGTAAAAATGTAATTATCATCAAATTTATACAACTTTATTGATTTTTTTACAAAATACTGTTCTTTTTTCTTACATTTTTAATAAATCTAACTTTCAGTTAATTCGAATTACCTATCATCCCCAAAAAATCATCTTCACTACTATTAACAACTCCCAATTGAGTTCCTTAATAAATTTAATCAAGCCTTTTCTTTAATCCGAACAATGAAAACTTCAGTTATATTTCATTGTCTTGTTGTAATTTTATTATTTACGTAGAAATTGGATTCACTTGAATTTGTCCGCCAATTGCTTTTAAAACTTTCATTATTGTCGCAAATTGTGGTTTTGCTCCATCAGATAAGGCTTTGTACAAACTCGGTCTACTCATTCCTGTTTCTTCTGCAATTTTCGTCATTCCAATCGCTTTTGCCACATGACCAATAGCATTAATAATATCAGCATCGTTTCCTTCTTTAAGAACAATATTGAGATATTCTGCAATCATTTCTTTGCTATCTAAATAGTCTGCAATATCAAATTTAGTAGTGTCCATTTTTTAAGTATTTAATTTTTTCCAAATTTACTCACGCGTTTTAATCTTTTTTTGGTGTTCGTGAAACGCTTTGCTTAATTCCTTAGCTTTCTTGATGTCATTTTGTTGGGTCGATTTATCACCACCAATTAAGAGAACAATTATTTTTCCGTCAATTTCTTTAAAATAAATTCGATAACCTTTGGCAAAATTCACTTTCAATTCGCGAATGCCATCTCCAACCGGTTCGCAATCTCCAAAGTGTTCATCCAATTCTAACTTCTGAATTCGAAACAAAATTTTTGCCTTTGCTTTCAAATCTTTTAGCTATTGCAACCATATATCAAATACTTGTGTTTTTTCAATCAAAAACATGCGTATTGTATCTAGTTAGATACAAAGTTAATTAAAATTTTTGGATGTTTTAAATTACGATTCGATTTTTGGAACTTCGCTAAAAATTAAATGTATTGCTTACAAAGATAAAGTCAATTTCTTCGAGGTCTGGATACCATCGAAGAGCGGGATTTCCGCTGCAATACGGGCTAGGGGATTGTGCTGTTAAGGAACTATTCCTTAAATAATTCCTTAATTATTCATTAACTTTCCATTTCTATAAAATTCTGAATTTATCAATTCACCTTTTTCATCAAAATAATTAAATCTTCCATCTTTCAAACTGTCTTTTGCACTTCCCGAATAATTAATTTTCCCATTTTCATTAAACCCTTTTGCAATTCCGTCCATTTTGTCATTCTTGTATTCTGTCAGATACTGCAAATTTCCATTTTCATAATAAATTTTAGCAATACCTTCACGTTGCCAATTTACTATTGGAATTGATTTATATTCTTTTCCATTCATAAAGTAATACTTGGCGTGACCCACACATATTACCTTTATAGTATCAACCACATAAATCTCTTTTTGTTTAATAGAGCCATTCTCGTAATACCATGTCAAAGTATCTGTTTTTTTTCCATTCCAATATTTTCCTTTCAACCTGATTTTTCCATTTTCATAATATTCAGTAAAATTTCCATTTCGTAGGCCATTTTTAAAATTCATTTCTCGTAATAAATTTCCATTTTCATAAAAATCTTTCCATAAACCCATTTCTTTGTTATTTTTAATTAGTCCTTCTGCTAAAACTTCACCTTTACTACTAACATATTCAACATGAAAACCGTCTTTTTTTAACTTCTCAAATTCTTGATCGTTTTTATATCTAATTTCCTCAACTATTGTATCATTATTGTAAAAAAATTCAATTCTATTTGCGTATTCATCAATGATTTTAATTTTACCATATTTATCACCATTATCAAAGAAATAATATATTTCATCTCCTTTCTTGTAATTATTTTCAGCATTATCATTTATTAAACGCCATTCCCCTTTTGATTCATTTGAAATATAGTAAACATAATTTGAATTTCTATATTTTTTACTATTTATATCGTCTTTACAAGAGATAAGAAAAAAGAAAATAAATAAAATTTGAATCGATTTCATTTTAGTTTTTTTAAAAATAATTACAACCTCTATAAAGCATATTACTCATAAAATTTCAAGTATTACTCAAAAAATATCAAATCTTTAATCGTACGATTTATAAGCTCCTTTCCCAAATTTAAATCTCATTCCCAATCATCCCCAAAAAATCATCTTCACTAATAATCGGTACTTTCAACTGTGAGGCTTTCTCCAATTTTGCCGGACCCATATTATCCCCTGCAATGACAAAATTTGTTTTGGCAGAAATGGAACTGCCTACTTTTCCACCATTATCTTCAATGGCTTTTTTCAAATCATCACGAGAGAATTTTTCAAAAACACCGGAAACTACAAAGATTTTTCCTTCTAAAACGGAACTGACAACTGTTGATTTTGATTCATCCATCATCAATTGAACACCTACGTTTTTGAGTCGGTCCACAGTACTTCTGTTCTCAGGATTTTCAAAGAAATCAATGACACTTTGAGCGATTTTCTCACCGATTTCATCCACTAAAATCAAATCCATCAAAGTGGCATTCGCAATCGCATCAATGCTTTTGTAGTGTTTGGCTAATTTTTGAGCGACTGTTTCGCCTACATAGCGAATTCCCAACGCATATAAAACGCGTTCAAACGGTACTTCTTTCGATTTTTCAATGCCGTTGATTAAATTCTCAGCACTTTTTTGTGCCATTCGTTCCAACGGAAGAATTTGTTCGATTTTTAAATCATACAAATCAGCATAATTTCTCACTAAGCCGTTTTGATACAATAAAGCGACTGTTTCACCACCCAAACCTTCAATATCCATCGCTTTTCGGGTGATGTAATGTTGGATTCTGCCTATTATTTGTGGTGGACACCCGTAAAAATTCGGACAATAATGATTGGCTTCGCCTTCTTTTCGTTCTAAAGCGGTTTGACATTCCGGACAATGGATAATGTACTGTGTCGGTTCGGTTTCATTGCCTCTCTGAGCAACCGCAATAATTTTAGGTATAATTTCTCCTCCTTTTTCTACAAAAACGATATCTCCCACTCGAATGTCCAACTTTTCAATTTGGTCGGCATTATGTAAAGAAGCACGTTTTACAATGGTTCCCGCCAATTGCACCGGTTCTAAATTGGCCACCGGTGTAATTGCTCCCGTTCTTCCCACTTGATACGAAATGGAATTTAATCGGGTGGAAACTTGTTCCGATTTGAATTTATAGGCAATTGCCCATCGAGGAGATTTGGCTGTATAACCTAACTCATCTTGGTGTTGCAAACTGTTGACTTTAATAACCACACCATCCGTTTCATAAGGCAAATCATGGCGATGCACATCCCAATACGAAATATAGTCCAACACTTCCTGCATGTTCTTGGCCAATTTTGCCTGACTTGGGACTTTAAAACCCCAGTTTCGGGCAGCTTGCAATCCTTCAAATTGGGTTTGGAAGGGTAAATTATTTCCAACGATAAAGTAAAGCAAACACTCTAGTGGACGTTTGGCTACTTCGGAACTGTCCTGTAACTTCAAACTACCGGAGGCTGTATTTCGTGGATTGGAATAAGGGGTTTCACCAATTTCAATCAATTCCTGATTCATTTTTTCAAATCCGGCAAACGGGAGAATTATTTCACCTCGAATATCAAATTTTGGTGGAAAATTTCCTTTTAATTGCAACGGAATCGAACGTATCGTTTTGATATTGTTCGTCACCTCGTCACCTTGAAATCCGTCACCTCGGGTAACTGCTTTTTTCAACGTTCCATTTTCATAGGTGATGCTGATGGAAGCTCCGTCGTATTTTAATTCGCAGGTGTAGTCCAAGTCAACATTCCCCAATATCTTTTGAATACGGTTTTCCCAATCCATCAAATCTTCGGTGGAATAGGAATTGTCCAAGGAATACATGCGGTGTTCATGAACCAGCGTATTGAAATTTTTGGTGATGCTTCCTCCTACTCGCTGACTTGGTGAATTCTCATCAAAAAACTCCGGATGCTGGTTTTCCAGTTCTTGCAATTCTTTCAACAAATGATCAAATTCAAAATCAGAAATAGTGGGTTTATCCAACACATAGTAGTTGTGGTTATGCTGGTTGAGTTCGTTTCGAAGGGTTTGAATTTTGGTTTGGATATCCATCTTTTTGAGGTGCTGAGGTTCTGAGGTGCTAAGGTACTAAGGTTTTGCGTTGACTATTTTATCAATTTGTTGGTACAATTGTCCGTCACTTAAAATTGCTCCTTGTTGAATGATGTCAAAAATAGCGGTGCTTTTTTCTGACTCATATTTTTTCTTGCCGACGTGAATATCAATGGCATCGGTAAACAAGTTATTGACCATCCATTCCAATCCTTTGGAAGTCA
>NZ_JBIKJL010000109.1:0-2930 GCF_044361015.1 Flavobacterium sp. | reverse complement strand
AAGATTAGGTGTTGTCGATGCTTCTGAATGCCCGCCCACTTTTGGTGTTCCTTTTGATTTGGTAGTGGGAATTATTGCCGGCGGAGACAAAGCCATTCGAAAAGCGGTAGAATTTGCCGAAGATGATACGGAACAAGCGTGGAAAGATTTAACCGAATTCAACATCAATCCAACTGATTTTGTCATTGGCATTGCTGCTTCCGGAATCACTCCGTATGTGATTGGTGGGTTGGAAAAATGCAATCAAAATAACATTCCCACCGGTTGTATTACTTGCAATGAAGGAAGTCCGCTTGCACATGTCGCTCAATTTCCAATTGAAGTGGTTGTTGGTCCCGAATTTGTTACCGGAAGTTCTCGCATGAAAGCCGGAACAGCACAAAAGTTGGTTTTGAATATGATTTCAACCGCCACGATGATTCAGCTTGGAAAAGTGAAAGGTAACAAAATGGTGGATATGCAATTGAGCAACAACAAATTAGTAGATCGTGGCATTCGAATGATTATGGGCGAAATTCCGGTGAGTTATCAAGAGGCAGGAGTTTTGTTGGAAAAGCATGGCAGTGTGCGAAAAGCGGTTGAGAGTTTTCTGAAATAAATTTTAATTTTACTAATTAATATAACTACACATCAATGAAAAAACTTTTTTGTCTAACATTTTTATTTTTCTCTATTCTCACTTTTGCTCAACAAATAAAATACAAAGGCAATGGAAAAATAGTTGACATCAACAATCAAAAATTGTCTCCAAGTGAGGTGAAAAAATTACTAGCATACAACCCTGCATTGCTTAAATATTATTCTGATGCTAGAGACAAAAAGGTTTTTGGAAATATCTTTTTAGTTGGTGGTGCAACACTAGTTTTGGGTGATTTGGCCATTGGTGCTTTTACCGGAACGCAGTATCCGACAGCGTTAACATACGTTGGTTTTGCTTCCATGATTGTAGCCCTTCCCATAAAGATAGGTTATTCAAAGAGAATTGAAAAGGTAGCTGTTGATTACAACAATGAATTGATATCCAAAGGATCTACCATGACTATTGAAAAAATCAATTTTATTACCAATCAAAACGGTGTAGGTTTTCAAATAACTTTCTAAGATGTCAGATTCAAAACAACTCTTGTTTAAAGGCTTAAAATATGCAATTGGAGCAATTCCACTCATGTTTTTAGGACCTATAATTATTCATAACGCATTTATGAATAAACACACTTGGATTCATTACATTGTTTTGGGTGTAGGCATAATCATTTGTTTTACAGCTGCATACTTGCTTTTTAAAGGTATTCAAATTATTATGAAAAGTCTGTTCGATTAAATAAGAGAACATGCCTACCACTCAATTTTATGCTGATATGGGTGCCATCATCTGGTGGATTTTTTTTAAATTTTGTCAATCAAAATTACAGGATGAAATGGTTGAGAAAAATAAAGTTCGTAATCTGATTGTGGCTGGTTCGTTTAATTACTTAGTTGCACTTTTAATTGTCCTTTTTTTAATAAATTATTCTTAAACTAATGAAAAAAATACTTCCCCTATTAACTTTATTATTCCTTTCCTGCTACCAACAAGAACGAAGTTGTGCTGATTTCAAAACAGGTGAATTTCAATTCGAACAAGAAATTGATAGTGTGAAAGAAGTTTCAGTTTTTGAACGAAATGATACTTTACAAATTGAAACGTTTAGAGGAAAAACAGATACTTCCTCTGTGCGATGGATTAATGATTGTGAATTTGTGCTGCAGAAAATAAATCCGAAAGGAATGAAAGAAAAAAAAGCCATTCACATGAAAATTTTAACAACCAACGAAAAAACATATACCTTTGAGTATTCTTTTGTAGGCGAAACTGCCAAACAAAAAGGGATTGTAACAAAAATCAATTAACTACGTAAAAGTATCATTAACTAAATCAAAACTGACTTATGGAAATATTCGCAAACCCGGATGCATGGGTTGCTCTATTAACTTTAACCTTTTTAGAAATTGTTTTAGGAATTGACAACATCATTTTCATTTCAATTGTTACAGGTAAGTTACCCGAAGAAAAACGCAAAAAAGCAACACGTATCGGTTTATTTTTAGCCATGTTTATGCGTATTGCTTTGCTATTTGGTATCACATTATTAATTGCAATGAAAGCTCCTTGGTTTAGTTTGGATTTCGGTTGGTTCAAAGGTAGTTTTACCGGACAAGCAATGGTGCTGTTTTTTGGTGGATTATTTTTGATTTATAAAAGTACCAAAGAAATTCACGAAAAAGTGGATCACAAAGGTGAAGAAGAAAAAGACATGAAAACATCTGCAGCCAAATCATTCGGAAGTGTTATTGTTCAAATTCTATTGATTGATTTAATTTTCTCGGTAGATAGTATTTTAACTGCTGTTGGGATGACCAACGGAATTGAAGGTGCGTTATATATCATGGTAACTGCTGTAGTTATTTCAGTGGGTGTCATGATGTTATTTGCTGTACCGGTTGGGTCATTTGTCAACGCCAATCCGTCCATTCAAATTTTAGGTTTAGCATTTCTAATATTAATTGGCTTTATGCTAATTACGGAAAGTATGCACCTATCAAATGCTACTCTAGTCGGTCAGCATGTTGGAGCTGTGCCAAAAGGATACCTCTATTTTGCTATTGCTTTCTCCTTAGGGGTAGAATTTTTAAATATGAAAATGCGAAAGAGAAACGGAAAATCGTAAAGCAGCTCAAAAGATTGCGGAGTTTCAAACACAAAATTCGCAGAGAATACTAGATTCTTTGCGAACTTTGCATTTAAATCTACTCCAAACTCAATGTAATCTGACCGTCGTCATCCAATTCGGTTTGAATATCATCGGAAATGTTGTCTTCGCCGGAAACTTCCATTTCTTCGGGAGCTTCTTCTTCAGGTTCTTCGTAGGGAAGCGATTCCAATAGGTTAA
>NZ_JBIKJL010000030.1:0-30242 GCF_044361015.1 Flavobacterium sp. | reverse complement strand
CTAAAAATGCTTTATTAGAAGCTTATCGGGAAAAACTAAAAAACATGATTATTGAATAACTTAACTCTTCAGATGTAAATTTGAAGATAAAAGTAAATCAATATATTAGCATTAAAAATGAATTTAAAGTAACATTCGTTCAGAATCAAAACGCTGAAAAAAATAAAACTATTTACTCTTCTCCCCTACAAAATAATCATTTGTATTTTTAAACAACACATTAAAAGTTGTCAAACTACCATAAATTCTAGTGATGTATTGTTGCAAATCTATTTTTTCGGCTTCATCTAAATTGCTGGCGTTTATTTTTTGTTCCATTACCCTGATTCTATCGCGAACCATTATAATTTTATGAAAGAATGTATCAATTGGCACTTCCTTGTTTTGAGTAGGAGTTCCTGGTTCCATGATGAGTTTTCCACCTTTCCATTTATCCGCAATGGGAACAATTTGAGAAACATCTGACCATTTTTGTAATAAACTTTTCAAGGTTCGTTCTACATCATAAAAACTAACTGAATCTACTTCATCTTCCAACGCTTCAATAATTTCAAATTCACAGTCGATATCAATGGTTTCTAATCCTATTTCAATAAAAGTTACCCAATAATGCTTAGACGTTACATTAGTTACCACACCATATCCAAATTCTGCATGTTTAATTCGAGAGCCTATTCCTAATATTTTCATATATTCAATTTTTATTTTTTTCAAAAATAGAAATTGTTTAACAAATTCTTCGCATGTGTATGTTTAAATCTTGCTTTCAAAATTGTAACTTTGCGGATTGCTAAAAAAAAGTATGTTGCATTCAAATGATATGATTGAAGTAATAGGTGCTCGTGTTCACAATCTAAAGAACATCGATGTTTCTATTCCCAGAGAGAAACTGGTCGTGATTACCGGACTTTCAGGTTCAGGAAAATCGTCTTTGGCGTTTGATACTGTTTATGCAGAAGGTCAACGGCGATACATCGAAACTTTTTCAGCTTATGCACGACAGTTTTTAGGTGGGTTGGAAAGACCGGACGTTGATAAAATTGATGGACTTTCACCCGTGATTGCTATTGAGCAAAAAACTACAAGCAAAAGCCCACGTTCCACTGTTGGCACCATTACAGAAATTTATGATTTTCTTCGTTTATTGTATGCCCGAGCGGCAGATGCTTATAGCTATAACACCGGAGAAAAGATGGTTTCGTATTCCGACGAACAAATAAAAGCATTAATTCTCGATTCTTTCAAAGGTAGACGAATCATTATATTAGCTCCTATCATCCGGTCAAGAAAAGGTCATTATGCAGAGTTGTTTCAACAAATTGCCAAACAAGGTTTTGTAAAAGTTCGTGTTGATGGAGAAATTCAGGATATAATCTCCGGAATGAAAGTCGACCGATATAAAACCCACGATATTGAAATCGTTATTGACCGAATGCAAATTGAAAATGATGTTGAAACTGATAATCGTTTAGCCGAAAGTATTAAAACGGCTATGCAACATGGCGACGATGTCATAATGATAATTGAACAGGAAAGTAAAGAAGTTAGGTACTTTAGTAGAACTTTAATGTGTCCAACTTCAGGAATATCTTATCCAAATCCGGAACCAAACAATTTTTCGTTCAACTCTCCAAAAGGAGCTTGTGAACATTGTAATGGATTAGGAACCGTCAATCAGATAAATTTAAAAAAAATAATTCCCAATCCAAAATCATCAATCAAACAAGGTGGTTTTACTCCATTGGGAGAATATAAAAGTACCTGGATTTTTAAACAATTAGAAACTATTGGAGAAAAATATGGTTTTAAAATAACGGACCCAATTGAAACGATTTCAGAAGAAGCCATGGAAATGATTTTGAATGGCGGAAAAGAAAAATTTTCGGTAGAATCAAAAACTTTAGGCATTACTAAAGAATATAAAATTGAATTTGAAGGGATTTCCAATTTCATAAAGAATCAATTTGATGAGAGTAGTTCTACTTCCATCAAACGTTGGGCAAAAGAATTTATGGATGAAATTGATTGTCCGGAATGTGAAGGTTCTCGTTTGAAAAAAGAAGTCTTGTATTTTAAAATCCATGAAAAAAATATTGCGGATTTATCGCAAATGGATATTTCGGAATTGAATGAATGGTTTTTGAATTTGGACCAATATTTATCCGAAAAGCAAAAAGTAATTGCGATTGAAATTACAAAAGAAATCAAATCTCGTTCGCAATTTTTGTTGGATGTAGGATTGAATTATTTATCGTTGAACCGAAGTTCTAAATCGCTTTCCGGTGGTGAAGCTCAACGGATTCGTTTGGCTACACAAATTGGTTCGCAACTAGTTGGCGTTTTATATATTTTAGATGAGCCGAGTATTGGTTTGCACCAACGCGATAATGAACGATTGATTAATTCGTTAGAAAATCTTCGTGACATTGGTAATTCCGTTTTGGTTGTTGAACATGATAAAGACATGATTGAACGAGCTGATTGGGTCATCGATATTGGTCCGAAAGCCGGTCGTTTTGGCGGAAGAATCATCAGTGAAGGAACGCCACAACAATTGTTGTTAGAAAGCACAATGACTGCTCAATACATGAGTGGAAAAATGAAAATTGAAGTGCCCAAAAAGCGTCGGGTTGGAAACGGAAAAATATTGAAATTATTAGGAGCTTCCGGAAATAATTTAAAAAATGTTACTGTTGAATTTCCGTTAGGCAAACTCATTTGCGTAACAGGAGTTTCCGGAAGTGGAAAATCAACATTGATTAACGAAACCCTCTATCCTATTCTAAACGAACACTTTTTTAATGCGGTAAAAAAACCACAACCCTTTAAAAAAATAGAAGGATTAGAGCATATTGATAAAGTAATTGACATCGACCAAAGTCCAATTGGAAGAACACCACGAAGCAATCCTGCCACATATACAGATGTGTTTTCAGAAATAAGAAGTTTGTTTACGCAAACTCCCGAAGCGATGATTCGTGGATACAAAGCCGGACGTTTCAGTTTTAATGTTTCCGGCGGACGATGCGAAACTTGTGAAGGTTCAGGTGTTCGCACCATTGAAATGAGCTTCTTACCGGATGTATATGTGGAATGTGAAACGTGTATGGGCAAACGTTTTAATCGGGAAACTTTGGAAATTCGTTACAAAGGAAAATCCATTTCAGATGTTTTGAACATGACGGTGGATGAAGCGGTTGACTTTTTTGAAAACATTCCAAAAATCTATCGAAAAGTAAAAACGATTCAAGATGTTGGTTTGGGTTATATTACATTAGGACAACAAAGCACTACCCTTTCAGGTGGCGAAGCCCAACGAATTAAATTGGCTACTGAATTATCAAAAAAAGATACGGGTAATACGTTTTACATTTTGGATGAACCAACAACCGGATTGCATTTTGAGGATATTCGGGTGCTAATGGAAGTCATTACCAAATTAGTAGACAAGGGAAATACCGTTTTGGTAATTGAACACAATATGGATGTAATTAAGTTAGCTGATTATATTATCGACATTGGTTTAGAAGGGGGAAAAGGTGGCGGAGAAGTTATTTGCAAAGGAGCCCCTGAAGAAATCATCAAAAACAAAAAGAGTTTCACTGCTCAATTTCTGAAAAAAGAATTACTTTAGCTTGTTTATTTAATTTAAAAAAAGATAGAATGTCTGTAGAACAATACGAAAACGAAGACCATAGAATTCAAGAAAAATTCAAACAAAAAACTTGGAACGAAATCCGCACCAATGACTCTTGGGCCATTTTTAAAATCATGTCTGAGTTTGTCAATGGCTATGAAAGCATGTCCAGAATTGGACCATGTGTTTCCATTTTTGGTTCAGCCAGAACAAAACCTGGAGAGAAATATTACGAATTAGCTGAAAATATAGCCTATAAAATCAGTAAAGCCGGTTATGGTGTAATTACCGGTGGCGGACCGGGTATCATGGAAGCAGGAAATAAAGGTGCTCATCGTGGTGAAGGAACTTCCGTTGGTTTAAATATTGAATTGCCTTTTGAACAGCACTTTAATCCCTATATCGATAAAGATAAAAACCTGAATTTTGATTACTTTTTTGTTCGAAAAGTTATGTTTGTCAAGTATTCACAAGGATTTGTAGTAATGCCAGGCGGATTTGGAACATTAGATGAAATGTTTGAAGCTGTTACTTTAATTCAAACCAAAAAAATCGGGAAGTTTCCAATTATTTTGGTAGGTACCGAGTTTTGGTCCGGTCTATTGGATTGGATAAAAAATGTGATGATCGATATACAGAAAAATGCAAGTCCGGAAGATATGAATTTAATTAAAGTGGTGGATACTGAAGATGAAGTGGTAGCTGTTCTTGATGCTTTTTACAAAAAATATAATTTGAGTCCAAACTTTTAATAGAAAACCACTAATTCAGAAATTTAATTTTAAATGAATTAGCGGTCTATTTAAAAACGAATTAATCTTGTTGATTAGTTCGTTATTTTATGATAATCTTTTTCGTAATTGTTTGATTTTCAGTTAAAATTTTCATGAGGTACATTCCTGAGGGTAAATTCAATTTTAAATGAGTTAATCCTTCAATTTCATTCGATAAAACTTGTTGCCCGTTTATAGCATAAATTTCAACTTTCGCAAACGATTCAACTCCGCTTATTGTAATCTCATCACGAGTCGGAATTGGATAAACCCTAACATTTGCTTCATCAAATTTAGGTTGGCTAAGTGTTGGAAACCATTGTTGTCCATAATTTTCTCCCCAAATATAATCAGCTAAATTAGGATAATCGATAAAAGGATTTCGATTAACTTGCCATGTATAGATATAATTATTTCGATTCATTTCAAAATCATCAGCCGGATCAGTAGAATTCCAAGTTAACAAAGAAGCTAAATCTCCTATTTGTCCCGAAATATTATCCGCCGGATTTCCATTGACTAAAGTTAAACCGTTGTAACGAACAGCCATATAAAATAAGGAACGAGCAACATCGCCTTTCCATGTTCCTAAACTTCCAGTTGGTCCGCTATAATCAGTACCATAATCTCTGTTACTGCGAGAACTGTTTTCCTGACCATCTTCTGCTCTAATATGATGAGCATCAGCATGACCGGACAAAATATCATCCGCATTGGTTGGCAACCAAATATTTATTCCATCTGCAAAAGAAGAAGTTCCTTCAGCAAATCCGCCTCTTGACTGAGGCCAAATGTGCTCTCGATTCCAAACGCCAATTATACTTGGCCCTAACTGATAGTCAATTTTTGAACGTGGTTGTTCTACGTACATTAACCAAACTTCGTTGTTATTAGCCGGATTTTGATCTGCGATTTTTAAAATATCCACAATATCCCCATAATTATGAGCATGCACAATTTCAGGGTTTGCGATAATATCTTGTAAAGCCTGCTTTAAACTTTCTCCAGACAAACCTTCTAAAGAGGAATAATACCCAACGGGCATGGTGCTTATAACATTTCCAAAGGTTGGAGCCATTGGTGAACCCCAAGAAGCTACAATATAATTTATATCTTTTACTCTGATTTTTACATTATTATTTAAAGTAATATAACCTTCCGGTAATGAACCAACAACAATTGACATCGTTTCATCTCCATCATTTAAACCATCATCAGTTACTTGAATAGTTGTAGAACCATTTGAAGTACCCGATGGTATTGAAACAGATAAATTTCCAGTAAAATCAGCATTTGTAAACGATCCATTGGCAAGATTTAGAGTAAAGTTTAAATCTGTAGTTACTGGTGTATCAGTTGTAAAAGTAATCACTATATTTTCACCTTCATTCAAAACAGAAACGCTTGTTGCTAGAGTAATTCCGTTGTAAACAATACCACTGCCATCATTATTGGTCCGTGGAGTTGGTGTTTTTACTTCATATGTTCCATCATTTTTACGTTGAATAGACTGAGAAGCGGCTAAAGAATTGACATTTTCATTTTGCTGAGTTGTTACCCCTAAAATTGTTTGCAGTTCTGTTGCTTGTGTAACACCATTACCATAAACTAAAGCATCAATTAAATTTACAGCTGTTGCCGGAGTATCAATTGGAAAATTATCTATAATATCATGGTAAACAGCAATGGCATCTGGTCCATTTTGGACAGTGTTTTGAGGAAACAATAAAGAAGGAGCCGGATTTACTTGCGAATTTCCGATTAAAATAATACCATTCCCATCCGTTATTAAGCCCGCTAAATTAATAGTGTAATAACTTAATGTTCCTGTTCCGGAAGAACTGCCATTATACATGACTATGATATAGCCGTCAAGTGAAAAAAATGGAGTTTGAGATTTGAGTTCAATAAATTCTTTTACATCTAAACCGGGTGTATCAGCATCTACTTCATTGATTACCACTTGTGAAAAAATGCAAGTAGACATTAGTAAACCGACCCAAAGAAGCACTCTTTTTGTCATTGGTATTTTAGTTTTGTCAAATTTACTTAATATTATCTTAAACACTAGTGTTTTTAAAATTTTTAAGATTATCTTTTAGTTATATTTACTATCTTTCAACCTCAAAATATATGCGTTCCTTTGAATAAGAATACCAAAATTGCTATTTCCTTTTTATTTCTTTTTATGTTTGTTGTGGGATTTTCTCAACATCAACAAAACTTATTTGTTGAACTTTTTCCGGAACAAAAATCATTACTTATAAAACAGGAACTAATCTATCACAATACTTCTGAAAATACACTTTATAAAATTGTATTGAACGATTGGAATAACTCTTTTTCAGAAAAAAACACTCCTTTAGCTAAACGTTTTTCTGATGAACATTACAGGGGATTTCATTTAGCAAATTTTAAAGACAGAGGAAGCACCAATAACTTATCAATTCTTGATTCAGAAAAACGAATTGTTGATTGGTGCCGACCGGACAAACACCCTGATATTGTTGAAGTTTTACTTAGCAAACCCCTGAAATCAGGAGAAAAAATAACTTTAAACCTTTTATATTACGTCAAAATACCCAACAATAAATTCACAAACTATGGATTTGAAATTGGTGGAGGTTATAGTTTAAAAAATTGGTTATTAACACCAGCCCGAATAGAAAACAATACTTTTGTAACTTACAGTAATTTGAATCTTGATGATATTGCAAATGCTACGTTTGATATAAAAATGAGCCTTAAAATGTCTAAATCTTTAAAATTATCGTCCGATTTAAATGTTGGCATTCCTGAAATAGATTTGAGTAATCAAACTTATTTTTTAGAAGGACAAAATAGAACCAATTTTAGTCTATTTATAGAACCTTCTCAAACCTATTCAAGTTATAAAAATGATTTAGTTGAAGTAGTCACCAATTTGAATGACAGCAAAGTAGATGTAATTCAAAAAGCAATTTTAATTGATAAAATAGTCAATTTTGTGGATCAAAATTTAGGAGCCTATCCACACAAAAAAATCACAATATCCCAAACTGATTATGACAGAAATCCATTTTATGGTTTGAATCAATTACCTTCTTTTATTAGCCCTTTTCCAAATGATTTATTGTTTGAATTGAAGTTTTTGAAAACCTATATCAACACTTTTTTAGAAAAATCTTTAAGGTTAGACCCAAGAAAGGACAATTGGATTTATGATGGAATTCAAGTCTACCTCATGATGAATTATATTGATGAAAATTACCCGGAATTAAAAATGATGGGCAATATCAGTAAGTTGAAAATATTAAAAGGATACCACTTGATGGATATTAGTTTCAATGAACAGTACAGCTACTTTTATTTGCTCATGGCACGGAAAAATTTAGACCAAGCGATAGGTGATTTAAAAGATACATCCTTAAAATTCAATGAACAAATTTCAGGAAAATACAGAGCTGGGTTAAGTTTAAAATACCTCGACAACTATTTAGGTGATTCTATTGTTTCTACTAGTATTAAACAATTTTATACCAAAAACCTAAAGCAACAAACAAACCGAACAGATTTTGAAAAAGAATTAAAAATTAAAACGGATAAAAACTTAAACTGGTTTTTTGAAACCGTGGTTGATTCCCGTGATTTAATTGATTATAAATTTCATAACGTCATTAAAACGAACGACAGTATCACGGCAACAATTCACAATAAAACAGGCACTGCTGTTCCTTTTCCAGTTTATGGCATCAAAGACAAAAAAGTTGTTTTCAAAGAATGGTTTGAAGGTTTTTCAACCGATTCTACCATTACATTACCAAATAATCAGGCTGACAAAATTGTTATCAATTATAACAATGAAGTTCCTGAGTTTAATCTGCGAAATAATTGGCGTTCTGTATCTGATTTCCACATTACTAATAAGCCTTTTAAATTTGTCTTTTTCCAAGATTTAGAAGACCCAAAATACAATCAAATTCTATATGTACCTATCTTAAATTATAACCTTTATGATGGATTAATGCCCGGTATGCGATTTTATAACAAAACTATTTTAAACAAGCCTTTTATTTACGATATCAACCCGGTTTGGGGAGTCAAATCAAAAACATTTGTTGGGTCTTTCAGTTTTTTATACACCCAAAACAATAGAGAAACCAATTGGTATCAAACTATTTACAGTATGTCGGGTTCACGATTTCATTATGCTCCTGATGCAGAGTTTTACAAATTTAATCCAATACTTATTTTCAGAAGACGTGAAAGTGATTTACGAGATAACCATAAAGAACAATTACTGTTTCGTTATGTTATGATTGATAGACAGCAAACTGATTTTATTGATACTGAATCTAAAGATGAATACCAAGATTATTCAATTTTCAACGTAAAATACCTAAACGTTAGAACTGAAGTTTTGAGCCATTATAGCTTTAAAGGTGATTTACAAATTGACCGAACTTTTGGCAAAGCTTCTTTTGAAGTAGATTTTCGAAAACTATATGATAATAACCGTCAATTCAATATCCGATGGTATGCAGGTTCTTTTTTATACCAAAATACAGATACTGATTTTTATGATTTTGGGATTTCGCAAGTAAATGATTATTTGTTTGACTACAATTTATACGGACGATCTGAAACCACAGGGTTTTTCAGCCAACAATATGTTGTTGGGGAAGGTGCTTTTAAATCTCAATTGGACACTAAACTTTCCAATAAATGGCTCACAACACTGAATACAAGTTATAGTATTTGGAATTGGATTGAATTATATGGAGACATCGGTCTGATAAAAAATGAAAATATTTCACCAGAGTTTATTTACGAAAGTGGAATTCGATTGAATTTATTAACCGATTATTTTGAAATTTATTTACCTATCCACTCCTCAAATGGTTGGGAAATAAACCAAGGAGGTTACTTTAGTAAAATGCGATTTATGTTTACTTTAAATCCAAATACGCTTATCGGATTATTTACCCGAAAATGGTTTTAAATCATTATAAAATTAAAGATAAATTACATTTTATTTAATTTTTAGCTTATTTTTAAAAAAATATCACAATCTAAACTCTAATTAATACCATTTTTTCATCAATAATTGAATTATATTTTTAATTGTATTATATTATAATTACTACTTTTTACTTAAATTTGTTCTCTACTGATTATATTTAGATTATGATGACAGAATCACCCAAGCAGGCTATGACTTTCGAAGATTTCAAAAAAGAAGTTTTAAACGACTATAAAATCGCTACAACCAGTAGAGAATGTTCTCTATTAGGACGTCGGGAAGTGTTAACAGGAAAAGCAAAGTTTGGGATTTTTGGTGATGGAAAAGAAGTACCGCAATTAGCTTTAGCCAAAGCTTTTAAAAATGGTGATTTCCGCTCAGGCTATTACCGTGATCAAACGTTTATGATGGCCATTGGCGAAATGACTATTGAACAATTCTTTGCCGGTTTATACGGACATACCGATTTGACTCATGACCCGATGAGTGCCGGTCGACAAATGGGAGGACATTTTGCAACACATTCGTTAGATGAAAATGGACAATGGAAAGATTTAACTCAACAGAAAAACTCCAGTGCCGATATTTCTCCTACAGCCGGTCAAATGCCACGATTATTAGGATTAGCACAAGCCTCAAAAATTTATAGAAACGTTTCCGTTTTACCTAAAAAAAATAAATTTTCTGAAAACGGAAATGAAATCGCTTGGGGAACTATCGGAAATGCAAGTACTAGTGAAGGATTGTTTTTTGAAACTATCAATGCTGCCGGAGTACTTCAAGTACCAATGGTGATGAGTGTTTGGGATGATGAATACGGAATTTCTGTTCATGCTAAATACCAAACCACAAAGGAAAATATCTCTGAAATCTTAAAAGGATTTCAACGGGATGACAACAATAATGGCTACGAAATTTTTACCGTTTTAGGTTGGGATTATGCTGCCTTAGTAAGTACTTATCAACGTGCAGCTCAAATTGCAAGAGAGGAACATGTTCCTGTTTTAATACATGTAAAAGAATTAACTCAACCACAAGGTCATTCAACCTCTGGCAGTCATGAACGTTATAAAAATGCAGAACGGTTAGCATGGGAAACCGAATATGATTGTTTAGTACAAATGCGACTGTGGATGATTGCCAATACTATTGCCTCCACAGAAGAATTAGACGAGATAGATACTATTGCTAGAAAAGAAGTTTTAGAGGGTAAAAAAGCAGCTTGGAATGCTTTTGTTGAACCAATAAAAAAGGAACAAACTGAATTAATTACCTTATTAGAAACCATTGCTGCAACCAGTGTAAATAGAGTATTTATTCAAAAATACACCAATGATTTAAAAGAAATAAAAGAACCTATCCGAAAAGATATTCTTACCATTTCCCGAAAAATACTTCGAATGATTGTTGGCGAAAAAAACCAACCATTATTAGCTACTTGGATTACGAATTATACAAATACAATTCAGCCAAAATTCAGTTCTCACTTGTTTTCAGAATCTGCACAAAATGTGTTTTCTGTAAAAGAAGTTTTACCAACTTTTGACGCTTCTTCAGAAGATGTCGATGCTCGTTTAGTCTTAAGAGATAACTTTGATACTCTTTTTGCAAAATATCCCGAAGTATTAATTTTCGGTGAAGATTCCGGAAATATTGGTGATGTAAATCAAGGATTAGAAGGAATGCAGGAAAAATTTGGCGAATTAAGAGTTGCTGATGTTGGTATTCGAGAAGCTACCATTTTAGGTCAAGGAATTGGAATGGCAATGCGAGGCCTCCGCCCTATTTCAGAAATTCAATATTTGGATTACTTACTTTATGCTATTCAAATCATGAGTGACGACTTGGCAACGCTTCAATACAGAACAAAAGGTCGCCAAAAAGCTCCATTAATCATTAGAACACGCGGACATCGATTAGAAGGAGTTTGGCATTCCGGTTCACCCATGGGAATGATTATCAATGCTGTACGTGGTATTCATGTCTTGGTACCCAGAAATATGACAAAAGCTGCCGGATTTTATAACACCTTACTTGAAACAGATGAACCTGCGCTTATTGTGGAATGTTTAAACGGATATCGCTTAAAAGAAAAAATGCCTTTAAATCTAGGAGAATTCAAAACACCTATTGGAATTGTAGAAACTATTCGTTCAGGAACAGATTTAACGATTGTATCCTATGGTTCCACTTTACGCTTGGTAGAACAAGCGGCTAAAGAGCTACAAGAAGTTGGTATAAATTGCGAGATAATTGATATTCAATCACTTTTGCCTTTTGACATAAACCATGACATTAAGAAAAGTTTATCTCAAACCAATCGTTTATTAGTGGTTGATGAAGATGTTCCGGGTGGAGCTTCTGCTTTCATTCTACAGCAAATTCTTGATGTTCAAAACGGTTATGATTATCTTGACAGTAAACCACAAACTTTAGCCTCAAAAGCTCATCGTCCGGCTTACGGAACAGATGGTGATTATTTTTCAAAACCTTCGTCTGAAGATATTTTTGAAAAAGTCTACACCATGATGAATGAGGTAAATCCAAGTGATTATCCCAGTTTATATTAAAACAACTAATTAACAAATCGAAAAGTCGTTTAATCAACGGCTTTTTTTGTTGCCAAAGTTTAAAATCAATATTTAACAAACTGTTTAATTGATTCAGATGGAAAATTTTGAAAAAAGTCTAAAAAAAATAAAAAACGTCAAAGTCATTGATGCTTCCATTCCTTATGAAACTTATATCTCATTGGATTTATCCGTACAAAGCAAACAAATGTCGAAATTTTCACCTAAAACCGCTGAAGATTACAGCCAATTTCTCAACAAATACCTATATAAAAACAAAGCAAAGGTAGCTTATGGTGGATATCTTGAAAAACGAAATTTATACGAACGCAGTACTATTTTTAATGAACAATCTACAGAAGTACGAAACATTCATATTGGCCTAGACCTATGGATTGCTGCCGGAACATCTGTTTTAGCTGCATTAGAAGGTACAGTCCATAGTTTTCAAAATAATACCAATCTAGGCGATTACGGACCGACAATTATTTTACAACATACGTTAAATAATTGTCAATTTTATACGCTTTATGGTCATCTTGCGTTAGAAAGTATAGCTTTGTTACATATTGGTCAACCTGTTAAACAAGGTGATAAAATCGCTGAGTTAGGCAATTCCTCAGTTAATGGTGATTATGCTCCACATTTACATTTTCAAATCATAAAAAATATTGGAGATTATTTTGGAGACTATCCCGGAGTTTGCAGTGAAAAGGACTTGGACTATTTTAAAGAAAATTGCCCTAATCCGAATTTATTACTTAAAATTAATTCATGAAAAAAATTGTTTTCCTTTTTTGTCTATTTTTATTACTCGGCTGTAAATCGAAAAAAGGAATTTCTTCGCCTTCAGAAACTGATAAACCAACAGTGATCAACCTTTCCATGAGTGAAGTAAATACAATCCAAAAAAACAGAGCTTAAAAATTAGGCAAACGCGTTTTGATGACTTGCAACACCTCTACTTTCAAGTCTTTTACAAGTGAAGAAGCAACACCGAAAATTTAAAAAAATATTGATAAAGACAAAATTTCATTGACCTGTCAAAATATTATTCGTGGTTTTGGGCAATTTAAAGAGATTAAATTAATAGAAGTTTTGTGGTTAGAAAAAAAAAAAAAAAAATACCGTCTTTAGATATAAATTTGATTACGAAAAGAAACACAGCATAAAGAAACTTCGCGTATCCGTAAACGATGAAAATAAAATAAAAGCCATAACCACAAAAAAATGGAAAAATGCATACAACCCATAATTTACTCTTAAAATTTTACGATTCATTCAGCAAGGCAAATGCCCAATCCATGGCAGAATGCTATCATCCGGAAGCAACTTTTAAAGACCCAGCTTTCGGTACACTGAACCAACAAGAAGTTACCGCCATGTGGCAAATGCTTGTTGAACGCAGCAAAGGAAATCTAACTATTGAATTTTCCAATGTTAGCTGCACGGATTATAGTGGTTCTGTTGATTGGGTTGCCACCTATGATTTCAGTAAAACAAATCGTAAAGTTGTCAATTTTATTCAAGCTCAATTTGAATTCAAAAACGGATTAATTATCAAACATACCGACTCGTTTAATCTATGGAAATGGAGTGGAATGGCTTTGGGATGGAAAGGTTATTTATTGGGCTGGACACCTTTTATGCAAAACAAAATCAGAAGTCAGGCAAAAACGTCTTTGAAAAATTATATGAAACGAGCGGATTTAAGTTAAAACATCCCAAGCAAAACGAAGTAACATCAATACCATCAGAATTTGGAAAAATATACGAACAAAATTATTTCCTCTTTTGATTGCCATTTTCGCTCCTAAAAAACCGCCTAATCCGTTACAAATAGACATTGGCAAGGCAATATGCCAAATAATTTTCCCTTTGATAAAAAAGAGTGAAATTGCCCCAACATTTGAAGCCAGATTAACCATTTTTGCATTTACAGAGGTAGTCCTGCAGGAAATCATAACCCAGCAAACTTGCAAAAAGCCATCACAAAGAAAATACCGGTTCAGGGACCAATAAATCCATCATAAAACCCAACATTTATGCTTATTATGATACTGTATAAAAGTTGTTGTGTTGGTGAATGAGATTTATCTGATTTATTAAACAAAAGAATATATCGCTAATAAGGTTAAAACCACTAATAAAAATGTTTTCATAAAATCATTACTCACGTAATTTAATAAGAACGAACCCACATAAGCCGAAGGAATAGCCAAAATCATAATGAGTAGTAATGCTTTCCATTGAATAACTACCTTTTTAAGATAAAGTATAGAGACTAAGAAAGTACCTGCAAAAGAAGTAATTTTTAAAGTTCCAATTATGTTTGCTAAGTGTAAGTTTGGCAACAAAATAAAACCCAATGGCGTTTATATTAAACCGCCACTGCCCACAACAGCATCAACAAAACCGGCAATAAAAGCACACAAACACAATAAGAGTGAATAATTTTCAAACTTAAACATTTGGGTTCAATTAATCATATTAATAGCAAAATATTCAAATTATTAATGATTCTCAAAAATCAATAAAAGTAGTATTCCACGCTAATTGATTGTTATAAAATAGCATTCCTTTTTGAATTTCTAACGGACAATCAAAATTATTGGCATATAATCCGCCTGTACCTAAACCTTGAGGCATTGGATTATTTAGTAAAAAAGTCCATTGTGCAATAGCATTCAATCCAATATTACTTTCTAAAGCAGAAGTAATCCACCACTTAATTTGAAGTTGCTCTGCTATATCAATCCATTCTTTAGTTCCACGAAATCCACCTACTAAACTTGGCTTTAAAATAACAAATTGAGGGCTTGTTTTTTGTAGTAAAGTAACCTTTTCATTTTTTGTAAACACACCAATCAATTCCTCATCTAAAGCAATAGGAAAAGGCGTGCTTTTACACAGTTCTGCCATCCTGTCAGTATTGTTTTTTGCAATGGGTTGCTCAATACTATGTAATTTATAATCAGCTAATTGATTTAATTTATCTAAAGCTTCGTTTGAATCGAAAGCACCATTAGCATCCACACGAATTTCAATCATATTTTCATCAAAATGTTGACGAATAAATCGCAATAAACTTAACTCTTTTTCAAAATCTATCGCTCCTATTTTAAGTTTGATGCAAGTAAAACCCTGTTCAATTTTTTCTTCAATTTGTTGTTTCATAAACAACTCTTCCCCCATCCAAACTAGTCCATTAATTGGAATGGTTTGAACTCCTGAAGTATATGCAGAAGGAAATAAGACAAACGGATTTTCACTTTGCAACGATTGAAATGCTATTTCGATTCCAAATTGAATAGAAGGGAATTCCATCAACTGTTCCCAAAGTTGATTTACTCCCAAATGAACATTTTCACAAACCCATTTCAATTTATCTTCATAATCGGGTCGGTCATCTACGCTCAATGTTCGTAAAATACCGCACTCACCTATTCCCTTTTTATTATTATCTTCTAAAATGATAAACCAGGTTTCTTTTTGAGTAAGTATTCCTCTGGAAGTTCCGGAAGGTTTCTTGAAGTTTAAAATGTATTTTTGATAGGTTGCCTTCAACTGCTACAATTCAATAAAATTGCCAATTTCTAAAAGCATTAAATCTTTACCCTTATTAAAGAATTTTTTAATTGCTTCTTCATGGTTGATTTCTATAAATCCAAATGTATCAAAATGAACCCCCAAGATTTTATCACATTCTACAAAATTAGCAGCAATAATAGCATCTTCCACATCCATTGTGAAATTATTTCCAATAGATAAAATTGCTAAATCCAATTTTGTACGCATCGGAATGAGTTTCATATCCATTGTCAACGATGTATCTCCGGAAATATAAATATTCTTATGTTCCCCTTCAATCACAAAACCACCCGGATTTCCGCCATAACTTCCATCAGGAAATGAACTTGAATGAACTGCATGAACAAATTTTACAGAACCAAAATCAAACTTCCAACTACCGCCATGATTCATAGGATGGCTTTTAAAGCCTTTGTTGCTAAAATAAGTAGCAATTTCCCAATTAGAAACAATTAAAGCATTAGTTCGTTTAGCAATAGCTTCTACATCCAAAATATGATCCTGATGAGCATGTGTGAGTAAAATATAATCGGCTTGCAGCAAATTTATATCTATATGAGCTGCTTTTGGGTTGCCTGAAATAAATGGATCTACCAAGATATGCTTTCCACTTACTTCAATTCCTAAGGATGCGTGACCGTAAAAAGTAATTTTCATCTTATCTATAAATATAATTAAACAATAACGTCTGAGATAAAATAGATTAAACACAAGGACAAAAGCAAGGAAACCATAAAAGTACTAATGGCTAATCTTTTAAGTTCGGGATCTAATTCTGCCGGGTTCACGTTTCGTTTAACCCGAAGTATATGGCTAATTATAGGTAAAAAAACTATTACATATAAATATTGATCAATAGCAAAATTTTGAAGAAATCCGAAAAATAATAACAAAATCATTGCGGTGATGAGAAGAAAATAATGGTATTGTTTCGCTTTTGCACCTCCAATTTTTACCACTATGGTATTTTTTCCTGCTTTTCGGTCAGATTCCTCATCCCGCATATTGTTCAAGTTGAGCACCCCCACGCATAAAAACCCAATTGCTGTCGACGGCAATAAAAGTATCCAATCAAACTCCTTAGAAAACATAAAATAAGAGCCGTAATTACTCACCAGACCAAAAAACACAAAAACAAAAACATCACCATAGCCTTTATATCCATAAGCTCCTGTTCCAACTGTATATTGAATCGCGGAGGCTATTGCAATTATTCCTAATGCTAGGAAAAATAAAGAATAATAAAAATATTTGAAATGAAAAGCAGTATAAATCAATAAAACCGCCAACAAAAAAGTTATAAAAGCTGTAATTATTATGGCATTTTTCATTGCTTTGGGTGAAATAGCTCCGCTTTGTATGGCTCGTTTTGGTCCAATTCTATTTTCATTATCGGTTCCTTTTACACCATCACCATAATCGTTTGCAAAATTAGATAATACTTGCAACCCAATAGTTGTCAAAAGCAATAATCCGAATATTTTCCAGCTAAAAACATTTGTGGGAGTCAGCTCCTGTTCCGTTGGTTTTGCCAAAGCATAGAAACTTCCCACTAAAATTCCGGATACCGATAACGGTAATGTTCTTAATCTAGCTGCTTCAATCCAATGTTTCATTATCGTTTTAATTAAAGTACAAAGGTAATAGAATTATTGTGTATTTACATCCAACTTCGCTCGGTGCGTTCTACTTCATAAAGCCAATAATTAATCCATGGTTTTAACAAAGAAAAATTAGCGAATTTAAATGCGACATCGCCTGCAGCAGTATGAAAAGTTATATGGACTACATCTGCTTTTTTATGCCAAAAAAATTGTTTTGTAGTTATTCCTTGTATTTTGAAAGGCTGTAATAATTGATGTTCAATGTCCCAAGCATTGCTTTTTATAACAATAAATTTATGGGAAAGTTTTAACCGGTAATTTTTAAATTTAAAAAACAATACAATAGCCATAAACAAAACATAAACCAAAACAAATGGAAAATATGGCTGTAGAATTTCAAAAACTGATACACCTAAGCTTATAAAAATGGTACTTGGTATAATTATTCCAAACAAAACAGTCATAATTAAATACCTGTAATTCGGATTTATTACTTCTTCGGTTTGGGGCAGGTCTTTTAAAATCATTTTTAAAATTGCTTCTCGTTCCATATTATTGCAACCGGGAACTTCTATATCTGATTTTTTAGCATCCTTCTCAGCTTCATCTGTCGAAGAGGCTTGTTTCATTTTTAAATCAAATAAATTCAACTTTCGTTGAAAAAAATTCTGACTATAAGCGGTTATTTGAACTTTTTCCGGTTTGAGTAAGGTGTTCTTTTTAGCAAATAATCCATACGTTATGGCTAAAGCTTTCTTTTGAAGCACCATTTGATAATCAAAATTTTTAACGATAGTTCTCACTAAATTAATAACTAAAATCAAGGTTAAACCTAGTAACAAAAAAAACGAAAACGAAAAATAATTAAATCCCTGTTCAACTAAACCGGTCACTTGTTGTTCATTAACTTCCAACGAATAAGCAACATCTGAAAACCCACCATACAAGGAACCTATAAACCCTAAGATTAAAGCAATACTTCTACCATAGTTTGATGTTATCCCGACTTTAACTAATGTGAGAAAGCTAATTTTTAAAAATGGTTTTTGAACTTCTTCCCTATCATCTTCAGTTTTTTCTGTTTCTGTTATTTTCTCGAAAGATAACAACCTATTTTTTAAATGTAATGCTATTTCATTATCAACGGCACGAATACTAGCTTCTTTTTTATTGCTTCCGGCTGTATCAATGTCAACACTAAAAACACCAACTAATTTTTGAATAACCGATTGATTGATATTTACTTGTTGGATTTTATCTAATTGAATAGTTATTTTATTTTTAGTAATCACTCCTTTTTGAATCACAAATTCTTCCTTTTCCTCATCTAAAAAAAAGGTGAAATTTTTATATTGTAAATAAGCAATTATTCCTATAACCAATAGAATTACAAAGACACCAATACCAAAAAACACCATTTTGCTCCAATCAAATTTGTAAAGTATCAACAACAATGGAACCCATAATCCACGAATAATGTTTTGCAAAGTGTCTACAAACATGATGGCTATTCCTTTAACCGATTGGTGCTGTGGTTTGCTAAAATCGAATGCCATTGTTTCAGTTTTGCGGTTCAGATTTTTCACTCGCTTCTTTGCTAGCTATTGCTGTTTCAATTGGTTTTTCCAACTCAATTTCGGTGTTTGAAAAGATATCAATTGGAGTTACAATCTTAGTCAATAAAAAAGATTTTATTCTTTCTGCTTCTTCTTTTTGTAAACCCGAAATATGCATGTCACTACTGCTTCCTCCGGCAGTATAAATTTGTAACTCACTCAACTGATACATTCTGGACAAAACTCCCTCATGTAAAGCTACATGTTGAATTCGGTTAAAGGGAATAATTGTAGTTGTCGTTGCCAATATGCCTTTTTTAAAGATAATATCTTTTTCCCGCAAGGCGAATCCTTTTTTTTTGAATCCCACGGTTGAAGCCCAAAAAACTAATCCAATGCAACAAACTAAAATAATTATCATCGGAATAATATAAGTTCGAATACTTTCATTGAAATATAAAAATATAAGTAACCCAATTGCGATGAGTATTGAGAATATAGAATTACCAATATAAATCACATTCAAGTAATCTTTATTCAAAGGCGTTAAGGTAGCCAACTCAAATTTTGGTAATGAATCAAAAGAAACAGAATGATTGCTAAATTCTTCCAAAGTAGGTGTTTTTAATTAAATCTATTTAGTTTGAAAATTACGGAAGCCATTTCTTTTCAAAATTAGGTTTTCTTTTTTCCAAAAATGCATTTCTTCCTTCTTTTGCTTCCTCAGTCATATAGGCCAATCGAGTTGCTTCGCCTGCAAAAACTTGTTGACCTACCATACCATCATCGGTTAAATTCATAGCAAATTTGAGCATTTTAATTGACGTTGGTGATTTTGCTAAAATTTCCTGGGCCCATTTATAAGCCGTATTTTCCAATTCATCATGAGGAACAACAGCATTAACCATTCCCATCTCAAAAGCTTCCTGAGCTGAATAATTGCGTCCTAAAAAGAAAATTTCTCTGGCTTTTTTCTGTCCAACCATTTTGGCTAAATAAGCAGAACCATACCCACCGTCAAAACTTGTAACATCGGCATCTGTCTGTTTAAAAATAGCGTGTTCTTTACTGGCCAACGTTAAGTCACAAACAACATGTAAACTATGACCGCCACCTACAGCCCATCCGGGAACTACAGCAATCACTGCTTTTGGCATAAAGCGAATTAAGCGTTGAACTTCTAAAATATTTAAACGATGCATTCCATCTTCACCAACATATCCTTGATGCCCTCTTGCTCGTTGATCTCCACCGCTACAAAACGAATAAATACTGTCCTTTGAAGAAGGTCCTTCAGCCGACAATAAAACGACACCTATGGAAGTATCTTCCTGAGCATCATAAAAAGCTTGGTATAATTCTGAAGTTGTTTTCGGTCGGAATGCATTCCGAACATCCGGGCGATTAAAAGCAATTCGGGCTACGCCATTGCACTTTTTATACGTGATATCTTCAAACTCTTTTGCTGTTATCCAATTTATTTCTTCCATAACAATACGATTTACGTGTAAAAATAGTATTTTTAACTTTTGAAATCTATAAAAATAATCATGAAAAAATACCTTTCCTTAGTAAGTATTTTACTTTTAGGATTTTATGTCAATGCTCAAGTTGTAAAAACAGAAGAATTTGAATTAACTTTTCCTATCCAACCAACAATTGATGAACAGGAAATTGTTACTGAAGCTGGTGATACCCATTTAAAAATGTATCAAGCAATGCATGAAGGAGCGATGATTTTATTTTTAGATGCCACTTATCCCAAAGAATTAGATGTTTCCACCAATAAAGAGGTAAACAAAAAAGTTTTGAAAAACTCAAAAAACGGTAGCGTTAACAATTTTGCCGGACAAATGGGATTAAAAGTAAATTTGATTTCCGAAGTTTTTGTGGAATATAAATCTTTGCTTGCTTTGCGTTCTATTGATAGTGTTGGCCGTTATTTTGCTCAGGTTTATACCATCGCACATTTAAATAAACTCTATTCAATTCTTGTTTTTAGTGAAACTGAAAATGGCGGGAAACTAATTCTTGATAACTTAGTAAATTCTTTTACTCTTCATACTATCTAAAAAAAATGAAAAATTCAATTTGCCTATTATTTTTATGTTTCACTAGTATAAGTTTTTCTCAAACTTATGAATTTCAAACCATTAAAGATATTGAAGCAACGCCTGTTATTTTTAAGTATATTACAAGAACCTGCTGGTCATTTTCCACAACTTCCTTTCTAGAAGCTGAAGTTATTCGGTTGACCAGTAAAAAAATCGATTTATCAGAAATGTATACAGTTCATAATACCTATACAAAAAAAGCATTAGGTTTATAAAAAACAAGTATGGTTTTCAAGTCTTCCATTCATTTGTCCAGTGGATTAATACTGACAATTATACCAACCATTATGATTTCCGTAGCTTTAATGGGTTTATTATTTGAAACACCAAGAGCGGAAATCATGATTGGTTCAATCATTTTCATGCTCATTGGTTCAACTTTTTTTTGGATATTATTAGACACTAAATACACCATTAAAGAGAGTGATTTATATTATTGTTCCGGTCCCATACGTGGTAAAATTGACATCCAATCTATCCGAAAAATTAAACATCAAAAAGGGTTATACAATGAATGCTTTTTAAAACCTTCATTAGATTATAATGGACTTTATATATATTACAATAATTTTGATGACATTTATTTATCTCCAAAAGACCAAGATTTATTTGTTAATTACTTGTTGAAAATTAATCCTAAAATTGACTTAATTTAAGAATATTTCAATTTAAAAAGGTTAGTTTTGATTAACCAACAAGCAGATTACCACATACGCATGATTAAAAAATCAATTGCTTTAGCAATTATTTCTTTATTTTTCGCTTTTTCCTGTCAGAAAAAAGTGGATGCACCACTGTTAGCTCATTACATCCCGGAAGAAACCACAGCAACAGATTCTTCTCAAATTACCATTCCTTTAGAATTAAATTTGAAGCCCGTTTCTAAAGAATTTAGAAATGAAAAAGAAAATGAAGTTTCCTCCTATTATAAAAAATATATTGGCACAACCGACTTTAGTGGCGGATTCATAGTGGCTAAAAACGGAGTAGTTATTTATGAAGAGTATAAAGGCTACGCCAATTATGCTAAAAAAACAGTCAATGAAGAATCAACTCCACTTCATTTAGCATCTGTGAGTAAAGTTTTAACAGCAACGCTGGTTTTAAAACTGGTTCAAGAAAATAAAATCGATTTAAACGAAAAGGTAAAAACTTATTTACCTAGCTTTCCGTATCAAAACACAACCATCAAGACGTTATTGAATCACAGAAGTGGTTTACCGCATTATACTCGCTTTGAAATACTAATTAAAGGTTGGAGTCTAAGAACAATGCTTTCTAATCAAGATGTACTTACTATATTAAGCAAATATAAACTGGCCTTAAATACAAAGAATGATACCCATTTTGATTATTGCAATACAAACTATGCCATTTTAGCTTTAGTTATTGAAGCGGTAACGGGAAAATCCTATCCGTTAGTTATGCAGGAGAAAATCTTTGAACCTTTAAAAATGAACAATTCGTTTGTAATTGATTTCAATACTCAAAAAAATGCTGTAAGCCAATCCTACAAAGGAAACAATGTCGTTCACAGTTGGGATCAATACGATGCTATTTATGGTGACAAAAACATTTATTCAACCCCGAGAGATTTAGTGAAATTTGATTTAGCTACTTATTCCAACACCTTTTTAAGAAAAGATTTAATGGCAGAAGCCCTAAGAGGCTACAGTTACGAAAAACGTGGCATTCGCAACTATGGTTTAGGCATTCGCATGAACGAATGGAAAACCGGGCAAACATTACATTACCACAACGGATGGTGGCACGGCAACACTTCTTCCTACACAACCATGAAGAATGATACTGTAGTGATTATAGCCCTATCCAATAAATACACCTTAAAAACATACAAAGCCACAAAACTTGCGGCACTATTTGGTGATTACCCCTATGTGTTAGAAAAGGAATAAACTTTCTCTTTTTATTAGAGTTTATTAGAACTAAAAACCATAAAATAGAGTTTATTTAAATTCTATCTACACAACTTATTTGGTTATGAAATGTCTTCATAATTATTACAACAACCCTAATCCAAAATAACGAAGTATGAAAATCATACTAATCACATTAAAAACTAATGCAATCCAGTAATACAAGTTTAACTGATCATTATTTTTAATGATTTCAAGACTGTTCAAAAAAGGTAAGGTTAGCGTAAGTGTAAAAATAGGAATCCAAATAATATCAAAGATAACACCAAGATAAGTAACCTTTTCAAAACTTTTAAACATTCCAATAATCAAAAATAAAAAAGAAAAAATACTCAGGAAAAGATATAATTTATTTCGTGCTATCATGGTGTTTTCTTTTTAAAAACTTCCTTTACCTCATTACTTAAGTCAACAAATGAATTCCGTCGTTTTTGATTTCAATAAGTTTTTGTTTGTATAACGTTCCTACTGCTTTTTTGAATGTTTTTTTACTCATTTTCAAAATGGTTTTTATATCATCCGGAGAGCTATTATCGTTCAAACGAAGAAATCCACGACTGGCTTTAAGTTCATCCAAAATAACTTGTGCATTTTCTTCAATGGCCTCCACACCAATTCGATTAAATGTAACATCTATTTTTCCATCAGGGCGAATAATTTTAATATAACCCTTTGTTTTATCACCGGGACGTATAGAATCAGTATACACCTCATTTCTATAAACAAGCCCTTTGTGTGATCCGTTAACAATAACGTTTATTCCTAAATCGGTAATATGTGAAATGATTAAATCAACTTGTGCCCCACTTTCAAGATGTAAAGGTTCTTTGCTAAGAAATTGGTTAATCTTACTGGAACCAACCAATCGGTTTGTTTTTTCGTCCAGATACATATGAACCATGTATCGTTTCCCTTGTTCCATGGGTCGAGCTTGCTCTTGAAAAGGAACAAAAAGATCTTTTTCAAGTCCCCAATCTAAAAAGGCTCCATATTCATTGGTGTAATTCACCCGCAAAAAAGCATAATCACCCAGGATAATATAAGGTTTAAGGGTTGTTGCCACCGGACGTTCTTCATGATCAAGATAAACAAAAACCTCTAGCATGTCATTCATTTCAAACTTCTTCGGAACATATTTAATGGGTAACAACACGTCGTCTTTTTCATCCGTGAGAAAAAGGCCTACCAAAGTGGTTCTGTCGATGCGTAGCGTATGAAAAGTTCCGAGGGTCAACATAATATATCAATTTCTACAAAGGTATGAATTGTTTACCTCTTCTGGAAGCAGTTATTGAGTGGTTTTTACTTTGAAGAAATTATTGTGCAAATACTTATTTTAAGTCAATAACAAAAAAATCATTTATAGTTAAAAACACTATAAAACCATTACTAGAAAACATTTATACTTCTAAAACGCTCTTAAACGTTAAATTTCTCCTGATACATTTTAAAACTGTCCTGAAGAATTTGAATAGCAGTTTCCCTATCCAAAAAATCCTCCACTACAACGGATTTTTTTTCCAACTTTTTATAATCCGCAAAGAAACCTCTCATCTCTGAAATAAAATGGAACCGCTGTTTGCAGATCGCTTTTTTTAATCGTTAAATCTATTTTTAATATCCATTCTTTCGAGCAAAATTCTCACAAATTCCATTTCAGTATTTTCAATTTGTTTGCAAAATATTAAATGCGATTTCACTTTTGAATATCGATTATTTTTACGAATGCTAACAAAATCTTTTGTTATTTCAAAGTTTTCCGCTACATATTCTATTTCATCCATTATAAAATTATAATATCGGTTGGCTTGTTCAATCGACCAAGTTTCAGCCGTGTAAATCAAAATAGTATTCGAATCTTCTAAAGCTTTTTCACTTATGATTTATTTAGCCATTACTTTTGGAAATTATCGTTTAACCTTTTTAGATTTTCTGTTCGGTTAAAATTTCTAATTTTTCCGCTTTTTTCTCCAAGTTCTAATTCCGCAATTAGAGATTTTGTTTGAATTTCTTCCTGCTCAAAATGTCGCAATGCAGCTCTTACAACTTCGCTTACAGAATTATATTTTCCTGTTGCAATTTGTCTGTTTCTAAAACTTTCGTAATATTCCCCAATTAAAATTGATGTATTTCGTGCCATCATTTTATATTTTTTTAAAAAATACCAATTAACGGCATTCGCAGTTCCAGACGATTAGAAAAAGAATGCCTTCGCAATCTGGAGATGCAATGGCTTGTAGAAGCCATTTGCATACGATTTTCATTTTTGATAAACGAGGACCGCCTGGGTGGTTTCTTGGCGATAGCCAAAAAGCAAATGTCTATAAAAACTAATTTTATGGGTAAGTGAACTTATGACCAATAGTGAAGGAAAAACACGATAAAAAACCAAGCAATACACTCCACAAAAAAAAGAGGACTATTAATCCTCTTGAAAATCTTTAAAATCACACATCGAAATCCCCATAGTGGACGGACATGTAATCGGTGAGCTTGTCCTGAGTTTATCGAAGGGTTCAACAGGAGTTTCATTACTTCGTCCGTTCGCCGTTGGCTCGGGTGTTGGCTTTGCAAGCCCAACGAAACTCTAGCTATTAGGCATTCGTTTTTTTATGAAAGTAAGTGTTTTGTATAAATTTAAAAACTAATACGTTTCTTACTTCATGTTAAATTAACATAAAATAATTGATTTTCTTCATTTATTTTTAAATAATTGTTATTAAATTAGCTCAATTAATTTATTAAAAATTCAATATTTGAAAAGATGAAAAAAAATTTTAATTTAGTTTTTTATGCTATTTCAGCATTGCTATCAATCAGTACTTATGCCCAAACAAGAGAAACTCGTATGGTACTTCCTATGACACCACCAGTAGGCAAGCCATATACCGAAGAAGATGCAAGAAAAGCAACCGCTCCTCCACAATGGGAAGTAAAAGCACCAAAAGGCGCACCCAATGTCATTTTAGTATTGGTAGATGATTTTGGTTTTGGTATGAGTAATACATTTGGTGGACCAATTAACATGCCTTTTGCTGATAAATTAGCAGCAAACGGATTACGTTACAACCGTTTTCATACAACCGCCTTGTGTTCACCAACAAGAACTGCATTACTTACCGGACGCAATCATCATAGTAATAACATGGCTGGTATTACCGAAATTGCAACTGCATTTCCTGGCAATACTGGAGTGAGACCACTATCTATTGCACAAACTGCAATGGTTTTAAAACTGAACGGTTTTAATACAGCTCAGTTTGGTAAAAATCACGAAACACCAGCTTGGCAAATTCATAGTTCAGGATCTTTTGAAAATTGGCCAACTGGTCAGGGCTTTGAAAAGTTTTATGGATTTATGGGTGGTGAAACTAATCAGTTTTTCCCTGGCGTTTGGAATGGAACAACCCGTGCTGAAGTAGATTCTGAGGATCCAAATTATCATTTCACTACCGATATGACAAACAATGCGATTGAATGGATGAAAGCACAGCAATCAATGACACCAGATAAGCCTTTTTATATGTATTTTGCTCCGGGAGCTTGTCATGCCCCACATCAACCACCTGCAAGTTATATTGACAAATACAAAGGGAAATTTGATGGCGGTTGGGATGAACTTCGTGAAAAAACATTGGCTCGCCAAATAGCGATGGGAATTGTTCCTAAGGGTACTAAATTAGCACCAACGGATGCTTTTATTAAACCATGGAATTCTTTAACGCCTGTTCAGAAAAAAGTATATGCCCGCCAAATGGAAGTGTATGCTGGTTTTGCAGAGCACACCGATGATCAAATTAGTAGATTACATGATTATATAGCATCTATTGGAGAATTAGAGAATACAGTTTTTATTTATGTTTTGGGAGATAATGGAGCCAGTGCCGAAGGATCGGCTAATGGCTTATTTAATGAGAATACCTATTTCAATGCTATTCCGGAAGAAATGAATGATTTAGAGAAACAAATACCAAAATTTGGTGGTCGTGAATCATATGGTCATTTTGCAGCAGCATGGGCAATTGCGGGTAACACTCCATTTGGATGGTCGAAGCAAATTGCAGGAGATTTTGGTGGTACTAGAAATGGCTTAATTATCGAATATCCTAAAATGATTAAAGATAAAGGACAAATCAGAGATCAGTTTCACCATGTAATAGATATTGCGCCAACAATTTTAGAATTGTGTAATGTGCCTCAACCAACAAGTGTCAATGGCGTAAAGCAAGAGCCTATACAAGGCGTGAGTATGGTCTCAACTTTTACTAATGCAAAAGCACCTGAAACACACAAAGTTCAATATTTTGAGATTGCTGGCAATAGAGGAATTTATAACGATGGTTGGATGGCAAGAGTGGTTCATAGAGCTGCATGGGAAACAACACCCCGTGGTCCATTATCAGAGGATACTTGGGAACTTTTTAATGTAAGCAAAGATTTTAGTATGAGCACCAATGTGGCTGCCGCAAATCCTCAAAAATTAAAAGAAATGAAAGATTTGTTTGCGAAAGAAGCAGTGAAATATCAAGTTTTTCCTTTAGACGATAGAAGTGTTGAAAGATTAAATCCGGAAATAGCAGGAAGACCTGATGCTATGGCGGGTAGAACTAAAATGACATTATACAGCGGCATGGGCGGTTTACAAGAAAACGCTTTCATAAATATTAAAAATAAAAGCTCGGTTTTTACAGCCGATGTAACAGTACCAGCAAATGGTAATGGTGTTATTCTTGCCATGGGAGGTCTGTTTGGTGGTTATAGTTTATATATGTTAAATGGAGTTCCTATGTTTACCTACAATTGGGTTGGTAAATCACAGTATGATGTTAAAGCAACAAAAGCATTAACACCAGGAAAACATACTATCGTATTTAAATTTGATTATGATGGCGGTGGTTTAGGTAAAGGCGGAAATGGAACTTTCATTATAGATGGTATTGAAGCCGGAAAAGGAAGGATTGATAAAACCAATGCCAACATGTTTAGTTTAGATGAAGGAGCTGATGTTGGAATGGACGAAGCCACCAACGTAAGTAATAATTACAAAGCCGGTCACTCAAGTAAATTCAATGGAGATATAGAACAAGTTACAATAGAAATTAAGTAATTTTTATCACCAATTAATTAAAACCAACGGTCATCATTATGGTGTCCGTTGGTTTATTGTAGAATATTAGCTATGAAACAGCAATATAAATATAGAATCTTGTAATTGGTTTTGATGACAATTTTTATTTTCGGTTGTAAGCAGTCTACAACAAAAAATGAAATTGTAAAACAGAAAGCAGAAGTTAAAAATGATCCTCTACCATCTTGGAATGAAGGAACTACAAAAAAAAAGATTATTGATTTTGTCACCCAAACCACAAAAGAAGCTAGTACTGATTTCATTCCAGTGGCTGATCGAATTACTTGCTTTGATAACGATGGTACCTTGTGGAGTGAACAACCCATATATTTTCAGTTTTTCTTTGCTATTGAACAAATAAAAGCGATGGCTCCTCAACATCCTGTATGGAAAGATAATAAACCATTTAAAGCCATACTTGAAGGAGATATGAAAATTGTAATAGCTGGTGTAGAAAAAGCGCTATTCAAATTTTAAAAGTTAGCCATGCCGCGATATGACTACCGATGCGTTTTCGGCTAGTGTTAAAAATTGGATAAAAACGGCTAAACATCCTAAAACTGTGAAACTTTATAAAGATATGATTTATCAACCAATGCTTGAATTATTAGCGTATTTGAGAGCTCATGAGTATAAAACTTTTATAGTTTCGGACGGAGGTATGGATTTTATGAGACCGAGGGCGGAAGAGCTATATGGAATTCTACCTTATCAAGTTATTGGAAGTTCAGGTAAAGTAAAATATGAAGTAATAGACGGAAAACCACAATTGGTAAAACTATCAGAGTTGAATTTCAATGATGATAAAGAAGGAAAGCCAGTGGGCATTCATCAATATATTGGAAAGCGACCTGTTTTTATTTTCGTGAGAATTAAAATGTTCATACTCTGAAAATTTCAAATCAATATATTCAATCCAATTTTCCATTAATGAAATTTAAGTTTTTTTGATGTCTTTTGTTGTTTTTCTGTCATTTCACCAAAATGATGCCTAGCGTTGATGGTATGGTGTCGTGCGGGATTACGAGGCGATTTCCTGCCAGTTTGCACTGACCTTTTTTACGAGCCTCGAACCTTCGCAAACCGCTGAGACCCGCAATATCGTAAAACCCGTTATGTGTAGCCATTCTTTCCATTTTCTAAGCTACTGGTTGTCTGTCCAAGTCACTATATGGATAATGTCCTGCTTCTTTTAGTTTCTTAAATAATTCTTCGCTTCCATTTGATCTTGAAAATTCCATTTCACTCCTAAATACTTGTAAGCACAACAGTAAATCATGCTTTCTTTCACCAATTCTAAATTCTTTGTTGTCGGGTTGGTAAAGGTCGAATACCAAACAAGTGTTTTCTTCTCCTTCTCCATTAGGAACTTCGCAAGTCTCATTTGGATTTAAAACTGCTTGTCGAGAGAAAAATCCAATTGTCGTGAAGAAACCGCAAACTTTTCTTTCAATAAGGTTAAAAGGTGTTTGTGTGTCCTCGCTATTGTTATAATCGTGTTTGGTAAAGGCAACTAGTTCATAAGTGCCAAGTCTGTTTGGTAAAGGTCCAGTGCCATCAGGTTCTAAAAGTTCCATTGTTGCAAAGCCTGTTCCTTTTATATGGTTTGGAAAATAATACATGTCTACCGCACCACCAACCGCAAAAGGAATAATTGCGTGTCCTACCAAGTCGTGCATTTTACCAAGCACGTTTTCAAGTCCTTTTGATTTTTGTTCATAGTCAAGTTCGTGTTCTTGCTCTGTAAATTCTCTTGGCATTGGTTTTTCAGCTTTGCCAAATAGTCGTTTAAAAAAACTCATTTTCTATTTTTGTTTTATTGTTAATTGGGTCGTCCTATGGTTACACATAACGTCAGACTGTTAAAAAAACCTCACAACCCACAAACAAATATAAAAAAACACTTGTAAGAAAAACATATTTTTCTTATTTTAAACCTTGCAACATCCCGACACTTCGGGACAAGGAATATTAGGCAATCAGCTTCAAGTGAGTAGTCTAGAAGACACCATCGCTCTGACAATCCCGTTAGATTTATTGATGCCTTTGTCAACAGTATCGATTTAGTTACAAATGGAATTTCAATGGCTTGTAGAAGCCATTTGCATACGATTTTCATTTTTGATAAACGAGGACCGCCTGCGTGGTATCTTGGCTATAGCCAAAATTCAAGTTCCTATAAAAACTAATTTTATGGGTAAGGGAACTTATGACCAATAGTGAAGGAAAACACGATAAAAAACCAAGCAATACACTCCACAAAAAAAAAGAGGACTATTAATCCTCTTGTAAATCTTTATAAAATCATAACGAAAAACCCATAGTGGACG
>NZ_JBIKJL010000065.1:0-10033 GCF_044361015.1 Flavobacterium sp. | reverse complement strand
CACAACTCATTGAACAAATTCAACTGAAAAAATCATTTTTATGTATTGGTTTGGATGTTGATTTGACTAAAATCCCACAGCATCTTTTACAGACAGATGATCCGATTTTTGAATTCAACAAGTCCATTATTGATGCGACACATGATTTGTGTGTTTCTTATAAGCCCAATACCGCTTTTTACGAAGCCTATGGTTTGAAAGGTTGGCAATCGTTGCAAAAAACGATTGAATACATCAATTCAAATTATCCTGAAATTTTCACAATAGCCGATGCCAAGCGAGGCGATATTGGCAATACCTCAACCATGTATGCCAAAGCTTTTTTGGAAGATTTAAACTTTGATTCTGTTACCGTTGCTCCTTATATGGGAAAAGATTCTGTAGAACCGTTTTTAGCATTTGAAAATAAACACACCATCGTTTTAGCTTTAACCTCCAACGAAGGGGCTTTTGATTTTCAAACTAAACTTTCGGACGGAAAGGAATTGTACAAATACGTACTGGAAACCTCGAAGACATGGAAAAACAGTCAGAATTTGATGTATGTAGTTGGTGCGACAAAAGCGGAGTACTTAACAGAAATAAGAAAAATTGTTCCCGATAGCTTTTTGTTAGTACCAGGTGTTGGAGCGCAAGGCGGCAGTTTGAAAGAAGTCTGTAAGTACGGCATGAATTCCAATGTAGGATTGTTAATCAATTCTTCCCGTGGAATTATTTATGCTTCCAATGGTTTGGATTTTGCAGAAAAAGCAAGAGATGAATCGTTGAAATTGCAAAATGAGATGGAAGGGATTTTGAAAAAGTTCTAGCTCATTCATTCAATGAAAACCTTCAGTGACCAACTCGGAACACTTCATCGATTTGAAAATACTCCCAAGAGAATTGTTTCGTTGGTTCCTTCGCAAACAGAATTATTATATGATTTAGGGTTAGAAGATGCAATTGTGGGTATTACAAAATTTTGTGTGCATCCAGTTCATTTTAAAGCAACAAAACAAATTATTGGCGGAACTAAACAAGTGAAGTTTGATAAAATTCGGGCACTTCACCCCGATATTATCATTGCCAATAAAGAAGAGAATACACTTGAAATGGTTGAAGAATTGAGTGCTATTTGTCCGGTTTGGGTGACCAACGTCATTACTCTTGAAGATAATTTCCAGATGATAGCCGATTTTGGGCAACTTTTTAATAAACGTACCGAAGCTCAGAAGTGGATGGATAAAATCAATTTTACTTTCCAAGATTTTCAAAACTTTATAAAAGACAAACCGGTGAAAAAAGTAGCCTACTTTATTTGGGCAAATCCTTATATGGTGGCAGGAAAAGAGACGTTTATTAATGAATTACTAAAACTAAATCATTATAAAAATATTTATGAACAAAAAGGACGATATCCGGAAATCGAATTGAAAAAGATACGAATGGAAGGCGACCCTGATTTAGTGTTTTTATCATCAGAACCTTTTCCGTTTAAAGACGAACATGCTTTTGAAATTGGACGTTTTACACAACAAGCCAAAACCATTTTCGTAGACGGTGAATATTTTTCATGGCATGGAAGCCGACTTGGAAAAGCGTTCGAATACTTTAAAAAATTACATCAAAAATTATAGTTCAACTTATTCTAAAACTAAAGTTTCTTGAAGAATATTATTTGTTTTTATTATTCTTTTAGATTCTTTTGTTTGTTTCTTTTCAACAAAAGTTTTGAACTCTGCTTTCAGATATTTTATTTCTTTATTTTCTTTAAAAACGCCTTTCATTGGGGTGAAATTTTTTGCAAGTATGCAATTTCAAAACTGTACTATTTCAATGAATTTTGTTAAGATTGGAAATGTCAATTAAAATGTTACTTTTGTCTAAAAGATATAAAAATTGATATCGTATAGCATTTATAAAAACGATTCGAGTACGGAATGGGTAACTTTTGTTCATGGAGCAGGAGGAAGCTCCTCTATTTGGTTTAAACAGATTCGCGAATTTCAAAAATATTTCAATGTTTTACTCTTAGATTTACGCGGTCATGGTGAATCTAAACCAAGTTTAAAAGATGGTTTTCAAAAAAAATATACTTTTAAATCAATTGCTCATGATGTGATCGAAGTGATTGACCATTTGAAAATTGAAGCTTCTCATTTTGTTGGAATTTCGTTAGGTACAATTGTAATAAGACAATTGGCAGAAATGCATCCTTCAAGGGTGAAATCGATGATTATGGGTGGAGCAATTTTAAAAATGAATTTTCGTTCTCAAATTTTGATGCGATTGGGAAATATGTTCAAATATGTTTTACCTTATTTGGTATTATATAAATTTTTTGCTTTTATGATTATGCCTAAAAAAAATCACAAACAATCACGTTTACTTTTTATCAATGAAGCCAAAAAATTATACCAGAAAGAATTTATCAAATGGTTTAAATTAACGGCTGAAATAAACCCGGTTTTAAAGTGGTTTCGTCAGGTAGAAATCAATATTCCAACCCTTTATGTAATGGGAGAAGAAGATTATATGTTTTTACCCTCTGTTCGACAAGTTGTTGAAAAACACTACAAATCTTCAAATTTATTTGTGATTGAAAATTGTGGTCATGTAGTCAATGTGGAACAACCCAACCAATTTAACAAAGCAGTCATCTCGTTTTTAAAATCAAAAGCATAAAAAAAAGTCAGTGGTCTCAAACACTGACTTTAATCTAAAAATAACTAACCTAACCAAACAAACTTTTTTATAGATGCAAATATCAGAAGAATTGTTAGCTTATAGTGTTAAGCCTTTGTTATATATATGTTATTGATTATTAAATTTTTAAGACTGATTTAATGGATAGTCTTTTTTCTATTTTCCATCTTGTAATGCAAAAACCTTTCTTAAAATATCTTAACTTCTGGAATTCAAATTAGTACGTATTTGTTTTTCTTCTACAGCTATCATTTTTAAAACACCATCCATCGCTTTATTGGTTGTATAATCTGTTAAATCGGAATTGATTTTTGTAATCAATGGAATAGAATTGTTTTTGGTTATAATATTGGTCCACACTTTATATGCACCCACTTTTGCAAATGAGTTTTTGATGATCGGATTAAATTTTGAATACAAAGCTGTTGAAGTTATTCGCTGCAAGTAACTCGTGGCAGCACTGTCATCTCCCAACAATATATTTTTTGCGTCGGTAAAAGTCATCTGTTTTACCGCATCAACAAAAATCGGAGTACCTTCTTTGACAGCATCTTCCGCTGCTCTGTTTACTACTTTCAAACCTTCATCTGCCAAATTTGACAACCCTAATGCTCGCAATTTTGCGTCTACTTTTTTTAATTCTTCAGGAAGGAGAATTTTTACTGCTTCATTTTTATAGAAACCATCCGTTTGCGTCAATTTAGTAACTTGTTTGTCGATTCCTTGATTCAATGCTTCTTTTAGGCCCTTGGCAATATCGGCATTACTCAAAATTGAACCTATTTGTGGCAGTTGGTCAACAATTTGTTGCATTTCTGCACAACCTAAAAAGGTACAAGCGGTAATTAGGAGTAACGATTTTTTGATGGTATATACTATTCAGATTTAAAAGTAGGCAAATAGCATGCCTTATTGATTCTTGGAGGTTAAAAGTTTCAAGTTTCAGGTTTCAAGTTTGAAGTCATCCTTTTTCATAACAAATTTTCAAAATTCCTCCAATTTTCAAAATCTGTGTTCAAAATATCAACCTGAATCTTGAAACAAAAAAAACATATTATTTTTTATTAATTCCGTAAATTGCACCCTCAAAAACATCATTTTTTTAGCAATGGAACAAGCAACACCTTATATTCCTAAAAATAAAGTAAGAATCGTAACTGCAGCCTCACTTTTTGACGGTCATGATGCCGCTATTAATATCATGCGTCGAATTATTCAGGCAACCGGAGTTGAGGTCATTCATTTGGGTCATGATCGAAGTGTAGAAGAAGTTGTGAACACCGCCATTCAAGAAGATGCTAATGCAATTGCGATGACTTCCTACCAAGGGGGACACAACGAATATTTCAAATATATGTATGATTTGCTGCAAGAAAAAGGAGCAGAACATATCAAAATATTTGGTGGTGGCGGTGGAGTGATACTTCCCGAAGAAATCAAGGAACTGCACGAGTATGGAATCACTCGAATTTATTCGCCGGATGACGGTCGTGCCATGGGATTGCAGGGAATGATTAATGATTTGGTTCAAAAAGCCGACTTTCCGGTTGGTGATGTTTTGAACGGAGAAGCTAAACATTTGGAAGATAAAAATCCACGTTCGATTGCCCGAGTGATTTCGGCAGCAGAAAATTTTCCGGATATTGCCAAAGAAACATTGGATGCCATTCACAAAAAGAATGAAACATCAAAAATTCCGGTTTTGGGAATTACCGGAACCGGTGGAGCCGGAAAGTCATCGTTAGTTGACGAATTGGTTCGTCGATTCTTAATTGATTTTCCTGAAAAAACAATTGGTTTAATCTCGGTTGATCCATCCAAAAGAAAGACCGGCGGTGCTTTGTTAGGAGATAGAATACGAATGAACGCAATTAATAACTCCAGAGTTTACATGCGTTCATTGGCTACGCGTCAATCGAATTTAGCTTTATCAAAATATGTAGCCGAAGCGATTCAAGTGTTGAAAGCTGCAAAATATGACATCATTATTTTGGAAACTTCCGGCATTGGTCAAAGTGACACGGAAATCATCGAGCATTCTGATGTTTCGTTGTATGTGATGACACCTGAATTTGGTGCCGCCACACAATTGGAAAAAATCGATATGCTTGATTTTGCCGATTTAGTCGCCATCAACAAATTCGACAAAAGAGGTTCGCTCGATGCACTTCGCGATGTGAAAAAACAATACCAACGAAACCATAATCTTTGGGATGCCGATTTAGATTCGCTTCCGGTTTTCGGGACGATTGCTTCGCAGTTCAATGATCCGGGAATGAACACACTGTACAAAAAAGTGATGGACAAAATCGTCGAAAAAACAGAAGTGGATTTACAGTCTACGTTCGAAATCACACGCGAAATGAGCGAAAAGATATTCGTCATTCCGCCGCATCGAACACGATATTTATCTGAAATTGCAGAGAATAATCGCAAATACGACGAGACAGTTTTAACCCAAGTAGAGGTAGCTCAGAAATTATACGGCATTTACAAAACCATTGAATCAGTTGGACATATTCCGGCACTAGGTTTAACTAAATTTGGTCTGAATGAAGAAGCTCTTCAGCAAGCTCAGTCTGAAAATAACAGAGAGTTTTTATCTTTACTAACCAAAGAATTCGACCGTGTTAAAATGAATTTGGACCCATTCAACTGGGAAATCATTTTAACGTGGGACGAAAAAGTAAACAAATACAAAAATCCGGTTTACAGTTTTAAAGTTCGTGATAAAATAATCAATATTGATACACATACCGAATCACTATCGCATTCACAAATTCCGAAAGTAGCGTTACCCAAATACCAAGCTTGGGGCGATATTTTAAAATGGAATTTACAAGAGAACGTACCCGGAGAATTTCCTTTTGCATCCGGATTGTATCCGTTTAAAAGAGAAGGAGAAGATCCATCAAGAATGTTTGCCGGAGAAGGCGGGCCGGAGCGAACCAACAAACGTTTTCACTACGTGAGTGCAGGTTTACCCGCAAAACGTTTATCAACAGCGTTTGATTCGGTAACTTTATACGGAAATGACCCTGATTTACGTCCGGATATTTACGGAAAAATTGGTAATGCAGGTGTTTCTATTTGCTGTTTAGACGACGCAAAAAAATTATATTCCGGTTTTGATTTGAGTCACCCGATGACGTCTGTGAGTATGACTATCAATGGTCCGGCTCCAATGCTTTTAGGCTTTTTTATGAATGCGGCGATTGACCAAAATTGTGAAAAATACATCATTGAGAATAACTTACAGGTGGTGGTTGAAGAAAAAATCAACGAAATTTACAAGAAAAAAGGGTTTGCAAAACCCACTTATAACGGTGAACTTCCCCACGGAAATAATGGTTTAGGTTTGATGTTGTTAGGAGTTACGGGAGACCAAGTGCTTCCTTTGGAAATCTATAACGATATTAAAATCAAAACAATGGCTCAGGTTCGGGGAACCGTTCAAGCCGATATTTTAAAAGAAGATCAAGCACAAAATACGTGCATTTTCTCAACAGAATTTGCACTTCGATTGATGGGAGATGTGCAGGAATATTTCATTCAAAAGAACGTTCGAAATTTCTACTCGGTTTCTATTTCAGGTTATCATATTGCGGAAGCAGGGGCCAATCCAATCACTCAATTAGCATTTACTTTGGCCAATGGTTTCACTTACGTGGAATATTATTTGAGTCGCGGTATGAACATCAACGATTTCGGGCCCAATTTATCCTTCTTTTTCTCTAACGGAATCGATCCGGAATATGCTGTGATTGGTCGCGTGGCAAGAAAAATTTGGGCAAAAGCCTTAAAAAATAAATACGGAGCCAACGAAAGAGCCCAGATGTTGAAATACCATATCCAAACATCCGGACGCTCGTTGCATGCTCAGGAAATTGATTTCAATGACATCCGAACCACGTTGCAAGCCTTGTATGCCATTTACGATAACTGTAACTCGTTGCACACCAATGCGTATGACGAAGCCATCACCACACCAACCGAAGAATCCGTTCGTCGTGCGATGGCAATCCAATTGATTATTAATAAAGAATTAGGTTTAGCTAAAAACGAAAACCCAATCCAAGGTTCGTTCATCATCGAAGAATTAACCGATTTAGTGGAAGACGCGGTCTTGCAAGAATTCGATCGAATTACCGAACGCGGTGGGGTTTTAGGAGCGATGGAAACCATGTACCAACGTTCTAAAATTCAGGAAGAATCGTTGTATTACGAGACATTGAAACACACGGGAGAATTTCCAATTATTGGGGTTAATACATTCTTAAGCTCCAAAGGTTCGCCAACAGTTGTGCCAAGAGAAGTGATTCGTGCCACCGAGGAAGAAAAACAATTCCAAATCAATACGTTGCAAACGCTGCATCAATTACACGAGCAAAAAGTAGCAGAATTGCTGAATGAATTACAAGAGGCTGCTATTAAAAACAAAAATCTTTTTGAACGTTTGATGGAAGTTACAAAATATTGTTCGTTGGGACAAATTACAGCTGCATTGTTTGAAGTAGGAGGACAATACAGAAGGAATATGTAATTTATTATATAAAGTTTAAGATGTTCAAGACCTTTCAGAAATGGAAGGTTTTTTCTTTTTATTAAATTCGGCTTTGTATTTTTACAAAAAAATCACTTATGAAAAAGTTTCTTCTCGTATTAGTTTCAGTAATACTTTTCACAGCATGTGAATCCTCAGATAGTGATTCGCTGGATTTTGATTCAAACATTATTGCAGACGGTGTTGAATTTATTCCAACCAATGCAACCGTTTCTAATGCAACTGCAAGTATGCCTGGAGATGGAGCAATGGATTTTAGTTTAACAAAAGGTACAGCAGGAACGTCAAGTTATCAAGCTATAAACTTTAAAGTTAATTTTCCTCTAACTTCAAGTAGTGCACCTAATGGCTCATATGAATTTGGAATTGGTGTAATAGGGGAAGTGTTATTTGCCCAAGGATCGTATGTAAAAGGAGCTACAGCCTATAGTTTGGCAGGATCTACGGTTCAAGAAACCGTTTTGTCAAACACAGAATATCGATTGGATTTTCAAAATATTCAGGCAGTAATTCCTTTGAATGGTGATATGGTAATTATTTCAGGATATTATGAAGGAGAAATGAATTAATTATGGATTCTTTATCTCAAATTGTATTAGGAGCAGCTGTTGGCAATGAAGTGCTTGGCAAAAAGATTGGTAACAAAGCCATTCTTTACGGAGCAATCATAGGTACCATACCCGATTTGGATGTACTTTACGGAAAGTTTTTAGATCCATTAACCGCTACTGATATTCATCGTGGATTTAGTCATTCCACTTTATTTTTTCTTTTTCTTTCACCAATTTTAGGTTGGATTTTACAGAAAGTAGCACATAAAAAAGGAGTAAATTTTAAAGAAGCTACGTTGTTTTCCTTTTTAATTTTGCAAACGCATTCCTTACTCGATTTATTCACAACTTGGGGAACGCAATTGCTTTGGCCATTGGAAACAAGGTTTTCACTGCAGTCCATTTTTGTGATTGATCCTTTGTATACATTACCTTTCTTGCTGTTTCTAATTCTTTCGATGAAGAAAAGCAGACTAGACCAAAAGAGAAGATTTTGGAACAGAACCGGATTGATCGTAAGTACTTCATATTTGTTTTTCACGTTACTTGTCCAATCAATTGTCTTGCAAAAATTTGAAAAACAATTGGATCTAAACAAAATTAGTTACCAAGAAATTGTTGTAAAACCATCGCCTTTCAACATAATTTTGTGGACCACTAACGTAAAAGTGGAAAACGGCTATTACATTGGTGATTATTCTTTTTTTGATACAAAACCGATTCAATTCCAATTCATTCCCACCCAAAACGAATTGATAAGTAACATTGAAGATGCCGCCGTTATTGAACAATTAAAACGAATTTCAGAAGGTTGGTATTGCATCACACAAAAAGAAAATCAACTGTTTTTTAATGATTTGCGGTTTGGAGTGATGAATACGGATAAAAATGACATGCATTTTTCCTTTAGTTATCAAATTACTAAAGAAAATGGTGAAATCAAAGCAACAGAATTGCCGAATAAAAATAGGGCACAAGCCAAAAAATTGTTGGGAAAATTATGGGTAAGGTTACAAGGAAATTGATTACTGCATAAACCTCACCTCACTAATCTTCCCATCCGTAATCGTATATATTGCAATCGCAAAAATTACAGGTTGCGATTTTACAAAAACAACTTCTTCGTGGTCAATCACTTTATTATTCAACACAATTCGGTTAACTAATTTACAATTCAAATCCGTCAATTGGTTGAACATGGAAGTATATTGTTTACGCATTTTAGCTTTACCTTCATACAACAGTTGATCAGGGAATGCATAGATTTTTACATTTTCGCTGTAGGGTTTCAAAAACGCTTCAATATCTCGTTTGTTGTAGGCGTCCAATTGTTCTTGGGCTAAGTCTGCGGCTTCTTTTTCAATTGTCGTTTTATCTTGGGCAATACTGAATGAAATATTGAAAATTGTCAAGGCTATTAAAAGTAAATTTTTCATATTTATGATTTAATTAGTTAGTGGTTTCATTTTCATTATTATTAAACTTCCGAACAATCGCCTTCAACTTTTCCTTTCTCGCCAATTCTTTCTCTTTCTTTTTTGCTTGTTCCTTATGCAATTTGTCGTTGTGGATTTTGATGTTTTTCGGATTGTTTCTTCCCATCTTTCAGCAATTTATCAATTTTTAAATAACCAATTTCCAGGACATCTTCTTGATTGGATTCGGATTTAGAAACGTTCAATTGGAATTTTTCTTTAAATTGTGGTGATAAAATATCTTCAATTTCATGAATATCATCTACATCTACACCGTATTTGTCATCAATATGAGAAGTAGCTCCCTTAAAACCGCAATGTTTGTAAAAAGTTGTTTGTTTGGATTTTTTAATGGCTTCGGCTTTGTTTTTCGCAACAGTTAATACCTTGTAATGATATTCTTCAAACTCATTTTCTTTATAACCACCAAGGTTAATGAAAAATAATTTTTTCGGATTGGATAAATTTTCTTCGTGCGAAACCACTTCAATTTTGAAACTGTCTACAAAAGATACTTTACGCCAAGCATCAATATGAATTCTTCCTTTTGCTTCCGGCCAAAAGGCTTTCATATCGGGAATTAATGCCTTTAAACTTTCGCCAATACCAAAAAATATATCATGTTGTTCAGTCAATCTTCCCGGTGGAGTAGCTCCCAGCATGACCATAAAAAGCGATTCATTTTCTTTCATCTTTCAAATGTAAGAAAATAAATTAGGGCAAATGGTTCAAAAAAGATAACTTTGGCATGAGTATTG